>DASXPC010000087.1:0-35674 GCA_036493815.1 Fimbriiglobus sp.
GTCGGGTTGGAAAAAGACCTCTACGGGTCGACCGACTGCGTCCACGCGGCCGCGGTTCATTACTGCTACTCGGTCCGCCGAGCGATAGGCCAAGTCCACGTCGTGAGTGGCAAACGCGATGGTCGTCCCGTCCCGCTGCAAACGGTCGAGAATGTCCAGCAACTCCACGACCCCGGCCGGGTCCAGACCGGCGGTCGGCTCGTCGAGCACGATGACTTTCGGCCGCATCGCCACGATTCCGGCCAGCGCGGCTCGCTTTTTCTGACCCAAACTGAGTCGGCTCGGCGGTCGATCGGCCAGATCGGTAATGCCCAGCGATTTCAGCGCGGCATCCACCCGCTCGCAAACGTCGGCTTCGGGCAATCCGAGATTGACCGGCCCGAACGAAACGTCCTGATACACCGTGCCGGCAAAAAGTTGTTCGTCCGCGTCCTGTAAGACGGTGCCGACGACCCGGCGAAGGTCGCGCAGGCCTGCCTTCGAGTATTCGACGGGTCGACCAAAGAGCCGGATTTCCCCAGAACGGGGTCGGAGTACCCCGCACAGGTGTAACAGCAGCGTCGTTTTGCCGCACCCGTTCGGCCCGAGCAGGGCGACTTTCTCCCCGGGGAGGAACGTCAAACTCGCCCCATCCAGGCCGGTGGATCCGCCCGAATATTGATAGCTCGCGTTGCAAACGTCCAATGGTGGCTCGGTCACGCGCCACCCCCGGCCGTGATGAACCAGAAGGCGACCGTCGCACATTGCAACCCGAGGACGGCACCCATGACGGACCAGGAGAGCACGCGCGCCGGGGACAGAACGTTGAGGTGCCCTTCGTACCCCCGGGCTTCGAGACCCCGGGTCAGCCGCACGGCCCGGTCCAGACTTCGCGGCAACAAACTGCCTGCGAGTAAAGCCAGCGAACGGAATCCGGTGGCCCTCGTCCCGTACCCGAGACGCAACCGTTGGGCCAGGCGGATGCCGCGGGCCGTCTGGGCGAGTCCCAGGGCAAACCGGTACGACAGCATCATCAGTTCGACGGCGAATTCCGGACATCGGACGCGACGAAGGAGCGAAAGCAGGTCGGGGACGGACGTGGTGGTGGCGAAGAAGATCAGACACGAGGTAGCGGCCAGACCGCGAAGGAGCACCCGCCAGGAATCGGAATATACGAGCGTAAGCGTCGGCCAGGTGTGGCCCTGGGGTAAATCGACGGAGACCAGAAGGGAGAGCGAGCCGACGAGGAGGAAACCAACCGGGACGAACATGCCGGCCAAATAGCGTTGCCACGCCACCCGCGCCCCCGCGACGGCGGCGGCGGTCATGGACAAGAGAATCCAGAGCGAAACGGGCCCGGGAGGCAGTGCAACGGCGAGGGCCAACATGCCGCCCGCCAGAACGGCCTTTTCCGCCGGATGTCGATGGCGCCAACGGTTGCCCGGGTCGTACAGCTCAAACGTGTGCATCCGGCTTCCCCACCCGGCTCGCCTTTCCCCGCAGGTATCCGATGACATAGCCTAAAACCCCGGCCCCGGCCGCTGCCTGGATGGCAAAAATCCCGCTTTCCACTTCGGTGCTCGGCGGCGACCACAACGGCTTGGCCCACCGGACGTACTCCGGATTGCGTTCCTTGATCGCCTCTTGCGCCCGATCGTCGGTTCCCATAAACGTCTTGTCCGGGTCACCGTTCTTCGCCAGAATCAGCGGCACGGCGAACAACCCGATAATGGCCAGTACGACGACTGCGATCCAGACGGGTTTCACGCGGGGACTCCTAGGGGGATGGCACCCAACTCTTGGATTTCCTGGCGGTCGTACGCGGCCAGCGCGTTGACGACGAGTACGGTTAACAGTCCTTCGGCAACCGCAAGCGGAATCTGAGTTAGGGCGAAGATGCCGAGATATTTGACGAACGCCCCGGAGAACCCGGACGCCGGGTCGGGGAACGCCCAGGCGATTTGCCCTGCGGTGACGACGTAGGTCAAGAGGTCGCCGAGGGCCGAGGCGAGGAAAACGCAGACGGTCCAAGGGGCTTTCAGGGATCGGAGCAGGCGGAACGTGCCGCGGGCCACGAGACCCCCCACGATACCCATGGAGAACAAGTTGGCTCCGAGCGTGGTAAAACCGCCGTGAGCCAGCAGAAGTGCCTGAAATGACAGTACGATGGACGAGATAACGACCATCGGCCGCCACCCGAAAAGGATGGCCCCCAGCCCAACGCCGGTCGGGTGAGAGCAACTATATGTGACGGAGGGAAGTTTCAGGGCGGAAAGGGTGAACATGTAGGCTGCCGAGGCGGAGAGCAGGAATTTGTCGCCGGGCCGTTCCCGCAATTTCCGTCCGACAGTCCAACCGCAATACGCGAGAACGGAACCCGATACCACCCACCACCCGACGGCATGGGCTACGGGCAACATGCCTTCCATAATGTGCATGGCAGTCTCGTTTCGACGAATTCGGCCGGCAGTGTTACGCGTTCCGACATAGTAACACTATTGGCTGATGCGAAGTGGGGAAACTCATTCTTCCCTTTACGTCGATTTTTCACTCACCCTTCATCCCCCGGGGCATTTCCGTGTCGGACCTGGCTCGTTTCTCGGTCTCGCTCGAATCGGATCTCCTGGCGGAATTCGACCGGTATTGCACCGCCGGTCAGTTCGCCACCCGCAGCGAAGCCATTCGGCAACTGCTCCGCGAACGGCTCACCCACGCCGCATTCGACGCCGACGCGGCGGACGTCGCCGCAAGTCTCACCCTTGTCTACGACCACCACCGCTCGAAGCTAACCGACAAGATGATCCAAATCCAGCACACCCATGCGAACCGGGTGGTGTCGACCATGCACGTCCATCTGACCCACGACCTCTGTATGGAACTGATTGCCCTTCGCGGCCCGGGGGCGGAACTTCAATTGTTGGCTGCCGAGTTGAGCGGCCTTAAGGGCATCCACCAGGCTCAGTTGGTTGTGGCCCGGGCCGGGTCGCACCGTTAGGATCCCGCGGTGATGGGGCCCAGTTTCGGACAGGTTGTCCGAACGTTTCATCCTTGCGAATGGGCCACAGCAAAAACAATCGGATGCGGATGCCCCGGGGCTGGGCCGCGATAACATGCCTTTGTGGATGCCGGATCGCAAACCGTCGTGTGGAGAAGTGCGGACGAGGCCTCCGGGCGATTCCGCTGGTGGCTTTGGCCGAACCTCCTGTGTCTGGACGCCCCACTGGTCACGGTCGTTTGGCAGCGGTTCCTTTCGTCGGCGTACGGCGTTCACACCCCGGCGGCAGCCAGCGCGTGCCTGGGGCTAGTGGTGTGGGGCGTTTACCTGTTCGATCATTGGTGCGACACGCGGCCGGGGCGGCCGGCGGAATCGACGCTGCGGCATCAGGTCGCCCGGGATTACCACATAGTGTTTGGGCTCGCCGGTGTTGTCGTGCTAGGGCTGGCAGTTGCGACCGCGGTAACCGAATTGCCCGTGACCTATTTGTACCTGGGCGGGGCCCTCGGACTCGTCGTCGCCGTGTATTTGTTGGTCGTGCATCTGGTCTCTCCGGTTCGATTCCTCCACACCGGCGGGAAGGAATTGTCCGTCGGAGTGGTGACCGCGCTCGGGGTTGCCTTGCCGTTACGGGTGGAAAACGTCGGCCGCATTGGCGAATGGGGACCGGCGGTGGCGGCATTCGGCGGGTTGTGTTGGCTGAACTGTCGGCTGATCGCCTTCTGGGAACGTCAACCCGGAACGGACGGATCCCCGCGGTCGTTACTTCTTCCCGCCACCTGGACCGCGATCCTTTCTTGTTTTTCTCATTCCACCGTCGCGTTTGCCCTGCTCGGGGCGATGGTGCTGCTCGGCTGCCTTCATCTCACCCGCCAACGGTTCGGCCTTTCGGCCCTTCGCGTGCTCGCGGACGCCGCCCTGCTCACCCCCCTACCCTTCTGGTGCTTGACGTGACGGCAAGTCCGAATTTCGACCGCCTGGCGCCGCATTACTTGTGGCTGGAGCGGGTGTCGTTCGGCCGGCGGCTGCACCGGTGCCGGACAGCGATGGTTCCCCATGTGGCCGCTTGCAAGTCGGTCCTGATCGTCGGCGAAGGGGACGGCCGATTCCTGGTCGACTTCATCAAGGCGAATCCTGACGCGGCAGTGGATTGCATTGATATCAGTCCGGGAATGACGGCACTGGCCCGACAACGGGTGTCAAGGCAATCCGGCGGGTCGGACCGGGTGACGTTTCACGTCGCCGACGTCCGCCGAGATCCGCTGCCAGGGCAACAGTACGACCTAGTTGTGACCAATTTCCTGCTCGACTGCTTTCCGACGGACGAACTCGGCCCGGTCGTGGCCAGGCTTGCTGCCGCAACGTCGCCGGGGGCACATTGGATCGTCGGAGACTTTACCCGGCCCCGCTCGGCATGGACCCGACCGGCGGCGGAATTGGTGCTGGCAGGGATGTATTTTTTCTTCCGTACGACGACCCGAATCTCCGGCAGCCGACTGATCGATCCGTCACCGGACTTACTTGCCAACGGGTTCCTCGTTCAAAAAAATGAATCGTGGCTCTCAGGGTTTCTCACGTCTACGTTGTGGCGGCGGTCCACGCCGGACGACCAATCGAATGGGGCAAATAATAAGGGATAATCGGCCGGCGACGGGCGCTTGCAGGACTCCCTCCATTTATGCCGACGGAAATGAATTTGAGAATAAGTTGTAAGAATCGAAAGAGCGCGCGGTATCCGGCAGAACGAAGTCGGCGGGTCGGCTACCTATTGCACCCGTCGAACGGTCGGGGTATTTTATTCCCGTCCGACCCGCCGTCGTTGCTGGCCGGATTCTCTCATCTCAAGGAATCGAATTATGAAGCTGCTCCAGTTGTTGGCCCTCGGCGTGTTGGGTTTGGTGGCAAGCGGGGCGAACGCCGAGGACACGACGGTTGTGCTTAAGGGCACGCACCTGTGCTGCGGCCAGTGCGTCAAGGCGGTGGGTGACATCGTCAAGAAAATCGACGGCTGCACTGCTAAGTGCGACCAAAAGGGCCACTCTGTCACCCTCACAGCGAAGGACGATGCCACCGCCCAGAAGGCGCTTGACGCCCTGGCCTCTGGCGGATTCCACGGCACGACCGACAGCAAAACGCTGACCATCAAGGACGACAGCGGTGCGACAGAGGGCAAGGTCAAGACGCTGGCCCTCGAAGGGGTTCACAACTGCTGCGGGTCTTGCAATAAAGCGATCGTTGGTGCCCTCAGCAAAGTGGAAGGGGTAACCGGGAACACTGCCAAAGTTCGAAGCAGCACGTTCGAAGTGACGGGCAATTTCGATGCGGAAGCGGTGGTCAAGGCCCTTAACGCGGCCGGCTATCACGTTAAAGTGAAGAAGTAATGCACGAACGGCCCGGTAATCGGCGATCGGGCCGGGGTCATGCCCGGTCCGTTTTGATTAGTGCGTTCGGGTGAGTCTGACATTCCGCCGTTGGCAATCGATCCGGTTTCTCAGCCACATTCGCTTGTGTAGCATGTCGAAAGTAGAATCGACCAAGTCCCTTGCATGGAGTCGAGCGATGAAGACATTCTCGGCTTCGAAATTCTTCCTGGCGACTGCGGTATGGGTCGGACTGGCCGGAGGGGCGTGGGGTCAGGGGCGTTCGGGACCGAAGGGCGGAGGTGCGTCTCATGCGGGCCGTCAGTCCGGTGGAGCCACCCATAATTCCGGAGCCACGAGCATTCGCGGGTCCGCCGGAAATAATAATGCATCGCAGTCGGGTCCGCCGCCGGGCAAGCCGATCAGCGCATCGCAGGCTGGTACGCCCACGTTTCCGCCGCTCGGCACAATTACCGCGCTCAATCCACTTTCCCCCGCTGCGTCCGGGCTTTTTTCGACCGTAGTTGGTCTTTACGACAACACCTCCTACACCTCGAGCCGCTTCCGAGATCTCAGTGCCCTGCTTGCCCTCCTCATTCAACTCGAGCAATTGAATTTGAGTCCGGCTCAGGCCGTCGAATTGCAACTGCTTCAGAACGACATCATCGGCCGGCTGCGTTTCCTCCTCGTCGGATAGTTGGCATCCTCCCGCCATTCGGCCATTCGCGTCAATGACTCGCGGCGGCCTGGCCGGTGGGGGACGGCTTGCCGTTGAGGGGCTTGCCGTCCCGCGGTTCTGCCGTGACCGGTTCGATTTCGTCGGCGACTGGCGGTGGGGAATGTGGTTTAGCCGGCCCGTGGCGAAATTCGGATACGTGCTGCATCGCCACAAAGAAGACGGGAACGAAGAAGACGGCGAGAAGGGTGGAGGTGATCATCCCTCCGAAGACGGCGGTGCCGAGCGACTGCCGGCCGGCCGCCCCGGCGCCGGTGGCGAAGACGAGCGGGACGACGCCGAGGATGAAAGCGAACGACGTCATCAGGATCGGCCGGAACCGCATCCGAGCCGCCTCGGTCGCCGCCTGACGGATCGTCCGCCCCGCCAGCCGCAATTCCCGGGCGAACTCCACGATTAGAATGGCGTTCTTACTCGCGAGGGCAATGATCAGGATGATCCCGATCTGGGTGTAGACGTTCGAATCGAACCCCCGGATCCAAACCCCGGCAACGACGCCGAGCAGGCCGAGGGGTACGACCAGGATCACGGCGAAGGGAAGAATCCAACTCTCGTACTGGGCGGCGAGGACGAAGTAAACGAGGAGCACGGCAAAGACCATTAGGATGATTTTTTCGCCGGACACCCGCTTCTCCTGAAATGCGATGCCGGTCCAGTCATACCCCATCGACGCGGGAAGGTTCTGCGCGGCGATCTCTTCCATGACCTTGATCGCGTCGCCCGAGCTGACGCCCTTGGCCCCCTGCCCCGAGATTGAGGCAGTCGGGTAGAGGTTGAATCGGGTGACGGCCGGCGGGCCGGGCCGTTCTTCCACAGTCAACAGCGTGCCGAGCGGCACCATGTCTCCGGTCCGCTTGTTGCGGACTTCCAGCCGACGGATGTCGTCCGCGGTCCGACGGAACTTGGCTTCCGCCTGGAGCCGGACCTGGTACGTCCGGTTAAACTTGTTGAAGTCGTTGACGTAAACCGCCCCGAGGTTCGCCTGCAGCGTGGCGAAAATGTCGTTCGCCGGCACCCCCATTTTTTCCGCCTTCACCCGGTCGATGTTGAGGTAAAGCTGCGGCACCGCGGCCCGGAAGGTGGCGTTCGTCAATTGCACTTCGTCCGACCGCTTCTGCATCGCCCCGATAATCATCTGCATCCGGGTTTGCAGTTCTTCCAGCCCGACCCCTTCCCGATCTTCCAGTTGGATCTGGAATCCGTTGGCGACCCCGAGGCCCTGGATTGCCGGCGGGATGATCACGAAGATCATGGCGTCTTTATTCTTGGAGAATTCTTGCTTCAATCGGGCATAGACCGCCGCCTGCTGCTGTTCCGGTTTGGTTCGCTTGGCCCAGTCGGTCCAGGCGATGAAGACGGTGGCTGCGTTCGGGGTGCTGGTGCCGTCAACGAGCGAAAACCCGCCGAGGGCGAACCAGTTTTCCACCAGCCCTTCGTCCTTGTATTTCTGCAGGATGCCGTTGATTTTTTCGACCACGGCATCGGTCCGTTCGAGCGAGGCCGCGTCGGGCAAAAGTACACCGACGATGACGTAGCCCTGGTCTTCCACGGGGAGGAAGCCTTCGGCGAGGGTGGAATACCAGTAGGCGGTGCCAGCAACGATGCCGACGAAGGCGATCAGCACGAGCCACCAGACGCGGACGAGGCCGCGAATCGTCCAGGCATACAGGCGTTCGAACGGGCGGTAGAAGGCGTCGAAGATTCGGGTAAATAACCCGCGACGGTTCGATTTGGGCCGGAGCCAAGCGGCGCACTGGGCCGGCTTAAGGGTCATCGCGTTCAACGCGCTAATGAGTGCCGTGGCCGCGATGGTCAGTGCGAATTGCCGGTATAACTGACCGGTAATTCCCCCCAAAAAGGCGGTCGGAACGAAGACCGCCATCAGCACGCACGAGATGGAAATGATCGGACCGGTGACTTCGCTCATCGCCCGGATCGTTGCCTCCCGCGGCTTCAGACCTCGTTCGATGTGGTGCGACGCGTTCTCGACGATCACAATCGCGTCGTCCACGACGATGCCGATGGCCAAAATCAGCCCGAACAGCGTCAAGAGGTTGATCGAGAACCCCAAAAAAGGCATGGCGGCGAAAGCACCGATAATGGTAACGGGCACGGTCGTCGCGGGGACGAGCAGCGCCCGCCAGTTTTGGAGGAATATGAGAATGACGATGAGTACGAGGGCCCCGGCCTCGGCCAGGGTTTCGTACACTTGCGTAATCGCCGCGTCGACGAATTTGGTGGTGTCGAACGGAATGTCGTATTCCATCCCCGGCGGGAAGGTGTCTTTGATCCGGACCATGGCCTTGCGGACTGCCTGGGCCACTTCGATCGCGTTCGAGCCGGGGAGTTGATAGACGAGGACGTTGGCGGCTTTCAGGCCGGTTTTGGAGGCGAAGGAGTCGTAGCTCTGGGCGCCGAGTTCGACGCGGCCGACGTCGCGGAGGTAGGTCAGTCGGCCGTCGGCGCTGGCCTTGAGGACGATCCCCTCGAACTGCGACGGATCGGACAGGCGGCCGAGGGTTGTTACGGTGTACTGATAGACTTGGCCCGGCGGCACCGGCGGCTGACCGACTTGCCCCGCTGCCACCTGAATGTTCTGCCGTTGCAACGCCGCCACCACGTCCTGGGTGGTCAGTTTCCGTGCGGTAAGCAAATCCGGGTTGAGCCACAGTCGCATGGCATACGCCCCGGCCCCGCGGACCACCACGTCGCCGACCCCGGGCACCCGGCTCAGTTCGTCCCGCAGCCGTAACGTCGCGTAATTCGATAGGAACAATCCGTCGTAGCTTCCATCCTTGGACGTAATTGAGACGGCGAGAACGATGGTGGTCGACTGCTTGCGATAAGTCAGCCCCTGCCGTTGGACCTCTTCGGGCAACGTCGGCACGGCCGTGGCCACGCGGTTTTGCACCTGCACCTGTGCCTGGTCCAGGTCGGTGCCTATCTCGAACGTCAGGGTGAGGGAATACCCGCCGTCGGCCGAGCAGGTCGAGGACATGTACATCATGTGCTCGACGCCGTTGACCTGCTGTTCGATCGGGGCGGCCACCGTGTCCGCGATCGTCTTCGCGTTCGCGCCCGGATAATTCGTACTGACCACGACCGTCGGCGGAGTGATGGCCGGATACCGCTCGACCGGCAACTTCGCCATCGCCACCACGCCGAAAATCACCGTGAGGATCGCGATCACGTTCGCAAAAATCGGGCGGTCGATGAAAAAACGCGAGATCATTCGGAGGGTCCGAGTCGGGGAAACGAACGGTGGAACGAGTTACTTTATCGGGGCCTCGTCCTCAGGAACGGGCTTCGGCAGCGGCTTTTTCTGCGGCGTGACTTTCGATTTGGGCCGGGCGAGTTGCACCCCGCTCACCACAATCCAATCGCCCTCCTTCAAGCCGGTTTCGGCGGCGATGAACGTGCCGACCCGCGGGCCGAGGGTCACGGGCCGGTATTCGACCACGTCGTCGGCCCCGACGACGAGCACGTACCGGCCCCGCTGGTCGGACTGGACGGACGCCTCGGGCACCATCAGCCGGGATTTCCCGTCACCCTTCGGCACCCGCACCCGTGCGTACATGCCGGTGGACAGGGTTCGTTTATCGTTCGACAATTCCCCCCGCATCCGTACCGTTCCGGACCCGGTTTCGATCCGGTTTTCGCGGAAGTCGATAACGCCTTGGTGGGGGAAACCTTTTTCGCCGGTGACGCCGACGAAGACCGGAATTTTGCGGTCCGACGGCTCGGGCAGGTGCTCGGCCCGGGCCAGGCGGTCGTATTCGAGGGCGTCCGCTTCGGGGACGTCGAACTCCACATATACCGGGTTGGTTGTGATGAGATTGGTGAGAGGCGTCGCTTCGTTATACCCGACAAGGTTACCGACGTTGACGAGAGTCTTGCCGATCCGGCCGGTGACGGGAGCGTAGATTTTGGTATAGCTCAGGTCCAACTTGGCCGAGGCCAGGGCCGCCTCTGCCTGCTCCCGGGACGCAGTCGCCTGGGTCTTTGCGGCCCGGGCCACTTTTTCGGACGCCAAAGTCGTGGTGTACTCGTCTTCGCTGATCGAATTGGATTCCTTCAACTTCTTCGCCCGGACCAGCTCGGCCTCGGCCTTGTCCCACTCGGCGTCGGCGCGGGCAATGTCCGCTTTCGCCTTGTCCAGGGCCGCCTTCGACTGATCCACCGCGTTCACGAACTCCGCCGGCTCGATCTCGTACAGCAGTTTCCCTGCCTGCACGTCCGTCCCTTCCTGGAATTTGATCGACTTCAATTCCCCGCGGACGCGGGCGCGGATGGTAATGACTTTGATTGCCTGGATGTAGCCGGTGTATTCCCGGTAATCCGTCACGTTCATACGCACCGGTTGACCCACCACCACTTCCGGCGGGGGAGGCTCCGGCGGTTTCGCCTTTTCGTGGTCGCACCCTGCGAGGGCGGCCACGGCCGCCAGAATCGCAAATTTCGTACGTGCCACCGACAACCCTCCCGAACGAACAACGTCACCGGTAATAATATGACCGGTGCGTCCGGTAACTACAATACGGGTCGGGCGGGGGAAACTTACAGCCGGCGGGCCGGGTTCCCGCATTCCCTGCAAGTTCGGGCCCAAACCCGGGTATTTCTCTGCAAACCGGAACCAGGAAAGGGCGACATGGAACTCGTAAGCCTCGGCCGGACCGGCCTGAAAGTGTCTCGGATTTGCCTCGGGTGCATGACCTACGGCACCAGCAAATGGCGGCCGTGGGTGCTCGACGAGGACGCCAGCCGGCCGTTCTTCCGCCAGGCGTGGGACGCGGGAATCAACTTCTTCGACACCGCCGACATGTACTCGGACGGGGCCAGCGAAATCGTGCTCGGCCGGGCATTGAAAGACCTCGCCATCCCCCGCGAACGGGTCGTCGTCGCCAGCAAACTATTCAACCCGATGGGCCCCACCGCCAACGAAAAGGGCCTGTCCCGCAAGCACGTCCGCCACGCCCTCGACAACAGCCTCAAACGGCTCCAGCTCGACTACATCGACCTCTATCAGATCCACCGGTTCGACCCGACCACGCCGGTCGAGGAAACGCTCGAAGCCCTCGACGCGGCGGTGAAAGCGGGGAAGGTCCTGCACGTCGGCGCGTCCAGCATGTTCGCCTGGCAACTGGCAAAAATGCTCCACACCTCCGACCGGCTCGGCCTCGCCCGCTTCGTCACCATGCAGAACCACTACAACCTGATCTACCGCGAAGAGGAGCGGGAAATGAACCCGCTCTGCCGGGACGAAGGGATCGGCCTGCTCCCCTGGAGTCCGCTGGCCCGCGGGTTCCTCACCGGCAACCGCAAGCGGGGCGAATTCGGCGACACCAGCCGGGCGAAGACCGACGACTACGCCCAGAAGCTCTACTACACCGAGGCCGACTACGTGGTCGCCGACCGGCTGACCGAAGTGTCCGCGAAGCTCGGCACCGCCCCCGCCCGGGTGGCGCTCGCCTGGGTGCTGCACCAGCCGGGCGTGACGGCCCCGATCGTCGGGGCCTCGAAGCCGCACCACATCCCCGACGCCGTTGCCGCGCTGGACGTGAAGCTCGACGCCGAAGTGTTAAAAGCCTTGGCCGAGCCGTATCAGCCGCACCCGATTCTGGGACACGCGTGATCCCCTCCTTTAAGGAAAGGAAGCGGGCGGTCGACCGGACCAAGGCGCTAAGGCGCTAGTACACACCCCCCACCGGTTATGGCAGTTGCGTAAGTCGTTGGGAACGTGACGGTTCGAGATTCGGACCAAGGCGCTAGTGGGGGCAAAGCGCTAGTCGGAAGGGGTCGACGAGGAATATTCTTGCGATCTTGAAGATGTGGGATGGTATCAGCCCCACACAGCCGCGAAGGCCACGGTCACCCGGGACGGTCAGACGCTGTACTTGCAGCCGCCCGGCACCGACGCCGCCGTCCCGCTGGAGGCGACGGCTGAGAACAAGTTCCAAATCGAGGGCGCGGTGACCGTCACATTCGAGACGGGCAAGATGACGGTCAAGCGGCGGGGCGGGGAGCGGGTGTTTGCGAAGGAGGAGTGAGCGGGCCGAGATCAGATTTATTCACGCTGTCCCCTTTTATTCCTTCGCGGTCATGTCCCACGACTGCCCCTGCGCCCGCAGCACCGCCAGGCGGGTCATGTGTTGCGGCGTCATTTCGGGCAGCGACCGCATGGCGACCCCGCGGATGTATCCGTTTGTACACTACATGTCCGGTCGGGCGGGGGTCAAGAGGGGAGGGAAATTGACGGAGGGAGGTAGGCAATTGGTGGTCCTCTTGCCAAACGTGAGAGCTGAGTACCGGTTCCGAATCTAGGGCGTGGTGCCGAGTTCTCCACTTTAGACAGTGATTTCAATCAAACTCTGTTTCACCATGGCTTTAGGGCGAGAAAGGATTTGGATTGTATCGTCGCGCAATTCAACTAAAACGAATCGACGTGCTGTTTGTTTCTTGAGAAGCCAATTCGAGACGGTAAAATAGGTACGCGAATTGCGGTTTTCCCGCACTTATCGCCCCTATTTTGGGGAAATCCTGTGTTCTTAACTTTTTCGATTGAAAACTATCGCTCGTATAGAACTTCCAAGACTATCAGTCTCATTCCTAGTTCGAGCAGAGATCTGTCTGACAATCATACGAATAGCAGCATAGAAGGTATATCTGCCTTAAAAGCGGCAGCAATCTATGGTCCCAACGCAGCAGGCAAGAGCAATTTGCTAGCCGCCATGAATTACATGGCCGCCTTTATTAGAAGCCCTCTTGACCCATACGAAGAGGCTAGCGCGAACAACACTTGCTTTGCTCTCGATCCGAAAATGATCGAAAAGCCAATATCGCTAAATGTAACTTTTGTCGCCGGAAATAATATATATAACTATTTGATTTCTGTCAAAAAAGGAATCATCATCGAAGAACGTTTAGTTGTACACCCTGGAGGAGGAAAAGCTCAAGAATGGTTCTCGCGAGAAGGTCTTGTATATAAATTCAACGAAACCCATTTGCAAGGCCCCAAAAAGCGTTTGGCTGAGTTTGTTTCCGAAAAAACATCCGTATTGGGTGTCGCCCTTGCATTTGGCCATACTCAACTAAGCGAACCAGCTATATGGATACATGAAAACTTAACCGACAGATCCGAACTTAGTGACATGGTAAATGCCATTCGCGCAAGAAGACTGCGCAACGAAGGCTCCACAGCACAGAGATGCTCATCTGACGTCAAGTTCAAGAAATGGGTTGAGGATATTCTGCAATACGCTGATTTTGGGATAGGTAGCGTGCAAATAGAAACTTCTCAAGAAAAGCACCGCCGCCCGGTAATGTCACGCAGCAAAGAAGGCAGCGGGTATACCCGCATCATGCAAGATGTTGTAACGGAACGCTACGACCCATTGTTTGTTCATCCAAGTATTGACAACAAGAACGTACTCTTTGAACAGGCAAAAGAGTCTCAAGGGACGCGCAAATTATTTTCAATGCTATCTCCTTTATACGACATTCTGCAACACGGCAATCTTGCCCTGGTGGATGAGTTTGGCTCTAGTTTGCACCCATCACTTGCAATGACTTTAATCAAGGTATTTCAAGATCCAAAAGTAAACGCGAAAGGCGCACAGATTATTTTCACAACACACAACACGAATTTGTTGACAAGTAAGCTTTTTAGAAGAGACCAAATATGGTTTACAGATAAAAACAAAAACGGCGAATCCGATCTTTTTTCATTGGTGGAAGTCAAAGAATCACGTGGCGGCGAGGCGTATGAGCGAGCGTATTTAGGGGGGCGATATGGGGCAGTACCATTTTTCGGTAAACTCGATTTCCCCGAAACGCCAGAAGAAGAGGAAGAACCAGGGGATTGATCCAGGGCTATTGGCGAAACTTCGTCGGAAGGTAAACACACGGCCGGTCAAGAAAATGATCTTGATTGCTTTGGAAGATACCAAGTCTTCGAAGCTTTATGTGGAATCTTTCAGGAAAGAGGTTCAGACAGACAGGATAATTGTCATTGCCGAACACAGAGGGTCTGATCCAAAGAACGTCGTGCTTGCAGCAAAAGAGGCCAATGAGGTACAGAAAAAGCTTGTCGAAAAAGACCAGGCCGATGGTTTTAATGAAGTATGGGTTGTGTTTGACACAGAAGGACCACAGCATCCCAGGGCATCAGTGATACGGAATGCGATTCAACAAGCCCTTGACCTCGGCTTCATCGTGTCTGTTTCGAATCCGTCTTTCGAGTATTGGTTCTTGCTTCATTATGGTTATTATACTCAGCAATTTCAGAATGGTGCAGCTGTAATAAAAGAACTGAAAAGACATGTAAAAGACTACTCAAAGAACAAGGACATGTATCAATTATTGCGCCCACTTACAGAAGTTGCAATCGAACACTCCCGGAGGATATTTCGCGAAAGAGGTATTTACCGCGAGAAAACTCATCCGTGCGACTGCTGGCCATCCACACAAGTACATAAATTAATACAGAGTATCCTTGGTCAAGTATGAATCCTATCACCAATCTCACGACTACACATCCAACTCCTCCGCCACCGCCTTCTCCGCGTCGGACATGATGAACGCGTACCGCGGGGCGGCGTCGCGGCCCAGTACGTCGCGGAAGGCGTTGTGGGCGTCGGCGTTCGAGGTGATTTCGACCTTTAACAGCGTGCGGGTTCTTGGGTCGAGGGTGGTCGATTTCATCTCGCCTTCGATGAACACTTGTGGTAAAGTGACCTGACACGACGGGATCGAACGAGATGCGAGAATTCACCCTGCCCAACGACGACGCCCAACTCCTGCAGCGGGTGTTGGAACCCGGTAAGCCGCTCCTGTCCCCGGCGGCGGCGGAGTCGATTCTGCAATTGCAGTTCCCCAAAGAAGACCAAACCCGGATGAAGCGGCTGGCCGAGCGGGCGCGGGCCGGAACACTGACGGCGGGGGAGGCGAACGAAATCGGAGCCTACGACCGGGTCGGCAGTCTGATCGCCATCCTGCAATCCAAGGCCCGGAAAACCCTTTCCGCCGGGCCCGCCAAACCGGCGAAAACGTAATGGCGGTTTCGGCACGGTTGGCTGCCGCGGTCCGCGAACGGGCCAAGGACCGGTGCGAGTACTGTCGGATGCCCCGGGCGTTCGATCCGATCCCGTTCGAAATCGATCACGTCGTCCCGACCTGTCACGGCGGCGTCACGTCGCTCGAGAATTGTGCCTTCTCGTGCTGGCGGTGCAACTGTTTCAAGGGGCCGAACCTGGCCGGGATCGACGACCGGACGGGGCGGGTCGTGCGACTGTTCCACCCGCGGAAAGACCGCTGGGGGACGCACTTTGCGTGGCGGGGCCCGGTCCTGGTCGGCCGAACGGGCATCGGCCGTGTCACGGTCGCGGTGCTCCGAATCAATTCGAGTCACCGCGTCGCCCACCGGCGGGCGCTGATTGACGAAGACGTCTTCCCGCCGCGATTAGATTCGCCGGCTACACATCCAACTCCTCCGCCACCGCCTTCTCCGCGTCGGACATAATGAACGCGTACCGGGGGGCCGCGTCCCGGCCCAGCACGTCCCGGAACGCGTTGTGGGCGTCGGCGTTGGAGGTGATTTCCACCTTCAATAGCGTTCTCGTCCGCGGGTCGAGCGTCGTCGAAGCGAGCACCTTCGCGTCCATTTCGCCCAGGCCCTTGAACCGGGTGATGTCCACCTTCGCGTTCGCCCGCAGGCCGGCGAGGATCTGCTCCTTGTGGGCGTCGTCCTTCGCCCAGTGCGTCTCCTTGCCGGCGTCGATCCGGTAGAGGGGCGGCTGGGCGATGTAGACATTTCCCTTACGGACGAGTTCCGGCAGGTGGCGGTAGAAGAAGTCGAGCATCAGGGTGGTGATGTGGTGGCCGTCGGCGTCGGCGTCCATGAGCAGGATAATCTTGCCGTAGCGCAGGCCGTCGTAGCGGAATTTGTCGCCGGCCCCGGTGCCGAGGGCGTTGACGAGGTCGGCGAGTTCCTGGTTCTGCAGCACCTTGCCGGTGGTGAGGTCTTCGCCGTTGAGGATTTTGCCGCGCAACGGCAGCACGGCCTGGGTGGCGTTGTTGCGGCCCTGCTTGGCGGAGCCGCCGGCGGAGTCGCCTTCGACGATGAAGATTTCGGACTCGTCGAGGTCGGTCCGCTTGCAGTCGGCGAGTTTGCCCGGGAGGCTGAGCCGCCGGCTGCCGGGAGTTTTTCGCTTGACCTCGGCGACGGCTTCCCGCGACGCGAGCCGGGCCTGGGCGGCCAGTGTCACCCGGTTGACAATCGCGTCGGCGGCGGTTTTGTTCGAGTTCAGCCAGGCTTCGAGGGCGGGGCGGAGGAAGTTATCGATGGCAGCTTCGACCTCGGGATTGTTCAGCCGCTCCTTCGTCTGGCCCTGGAACATCGGCTCGCGGAGGAAGACGGAGAGCACGGCCACGACGCCCTCGCGGATGTCTTCGGCGGTGATCTTGAGGCCCTTCAGCTTGATGTCGTGCGTTTCGATGTAGGCCTGCACCGCCTTGCGGATGGCGGCCTTCAGGCCGTTTTCGTGCGTGCCGCCGGAGGCGGTGCGGATGCCGTTGACGTACGAGCGGAAGGTTTCCTCCGTGGATTCGGTCCATTGCAGGGCGACTTCGATCTTTTCGCCGTTGGCCTTGGCGGCGGAAAAGACGGCGTCGGTGCAGGCGGGCTTTTCGCCGTCCTTGACGAGCTTGGCGAGGTACGCGGGCAAGCCGCCGGGGTTTGCCAGTTCGACCTTCTCGCCGGTGACGCCGTTCTCGAAGGAGACGGTCAGGCCGGAGTGGAGGTAGGTCATGTCTTCGAGGCGGGCTTTGAGCGTGTCCGCGTCGAAGCGGGTCGTTTTGAAGATGGTGTCGTCGGGTTCGAACGTGATCGTGGTGCCGTGGCCGCGGGCGGGGCCGACCTTGCGCACCTTGCCTTCGGGTATGCCGCGTTTGTACTCCTGGCAGTATTCGTAGCCGTCGCGTTTGACGGTGGCGACGAGGGATTTGGAGAGGGCGTTCACGACCGACGCCCCGACGCCGTGGAGGCCGCCGGAGTGGATGTAGCCGCTTTCCGCGTCGCCGAACTTGCCGCCGGCGTGCAGGACGGTCAGGACGAGTTCGAGGCCGCTTTTTTTGTGCTTCGGATGGATGTCGACGGGGATGCCGCGGCCGTTGTCCTCGACCGAGAGCCCGTTGCCGGACTTGTGCAGCGTCACCCAGACGTGGTCGGCGAAGCCGTTCAGGTATTCGTCGATGGCGTTATCGACGATTTCCCAGGCGAGGTGGTGCAGCCCCTTGGCGTCGACGCCGCCGATGTACATGGCCGGCCGCTTGCGGACCGGGTCGAGGCCTTCGAGGACTTGGATGGCCTCGGCGGCGGTGTAGGAGGGCGTTTTCTTGAGGGCGGCGGACATGGAGTGTATTCCGTTACAGATTCAATAGGGCACGCAAGTGTGACTGAGCTATTGCAAACTGAGTCAGCGAAAGACACCCGACGTGTCGAACGACATCTCGTTGATGGATCGACGAGATTCGGTGAAGCCGCAGGATAGACAGATACTTCAGATTCGTTGAGGAGAACTCAGGTTGGGTTGGGTCGATGAGCATGTCAGTCGGAATCAGGACGGGCGGAATCGAGGACGACAAGTAGGCAACAACGTGTTCCGGAATCGGGCCGACCGGTCCGGTCAATAGTAAGACGGGGCGGATCTTCATCCCCGGCGTTCCGCTAAACGGGTATCGGCCGAGACAAATGTCACCGGGGAGCATCGAAGGGCATCCCGTCTTCGAGGGTATAGACGTCCTCACGGGGATCGTTGAGGTAATCGGACAACCCGTGGGCGACGAATAGGGACCATTCTTCCGCGTTCAGTTCTTCCTCATTCCAACCTGCCGAATCGGAGAGGCGGGCTGCGATCTCGGACACAATTTTGTCGGCCGGGGTGGAGTCCGGTAAAGTCGCAAGAAACCTCATGGCATATTGTCTCGCTGACATGATTGCTCCCCGTGATTGACTGAGCACGTATTCTACTCAAACAATCGCAACTCCCGCTTCCCGCCCGCCGGCTTCGCCTCGATCTCCTCCCAGTTCACCAATTCTATCGGCGGCGGTATGACGTGGGTCAGCGTCAGCCGCCGCACGACTTCGTAGCCCTTTCCGCCGCGGTGGACGGGGGGGCGGGCTTCGCGGCCGTATTTTTGCGTCTTCCCGGCGGAGGTTTCCAGCTCGATGTTGTCGAACCGGCTTTGGCCGAGGAGGACGCCGCCGATGCAGGCGTCCTCGGCGTCGAGCTTGATGCCCATGACGCCCTTACCGACGCCGGCGAGGATGTTCACTTCTTCGAGCGGGAAGTGGATGAGGTATCCCTGCCGGGACGCGAGCATGACGCCGTCTTCATTGCCGACCAGCTTCACCAGCACGGCCGTGTCGCCTTCGTCGAGCCGCACGTACCGCCGGCCGGCTTTGGTCGATTCGACCCGGAACGCGGCGAACGGGGTTCGGAGCACGTTCCCGCCGGACGTGGCGACGAGCAGGTACGGGCCGCCGGGCGTGTCGTTTTTCGCCGGCTCGTCCTTCGGCGTAAACCGCGGGTCGGTGCCGGCCGCGGAAATGACTTTCACCCGGTCGCCGAGCTTGAAGAACTTGGCCAGCGGTTCGCCGTGCCCGGACGTGGCCGGGACTTCATTGACCCGCATCGTGTACGCGGTGCCGTCGTCGGCGAAGAAGGCGACGTTGTCGAGCGTCGACGCCGGCACCACGGCGATGACTTCGTCCCCTTCCCTCACCCGCGTGCTATCCACCGAGGCGAGCTTGCCCACCCGCTTCACCCAGCCGTCGCGGGTGAGCACGACGTTCGTATTCTCGCGGACGATGTACGCCTCGGGGTCGAACTCGAGCACGTCGTCGTCCGCGGCCATGCGGGTCTTGCGGCGTTCGCCGAACTTCTCTTCGAGGGCCTGCAACTCGTCTTTGATGACGCCCCAGAGCTTTTTCTCGGATTTCAGAATGGCCTCGATCCGCTCGGCGTCTTTTCGCTTCTCGCGCAGTTCGTCGAGGATCCGCTGGATTTCCATCTGGGCGATTTTGTAAAGCTGGCTGTCGAGGATCGCGGTCGTCTGCTCCTCGTCCAGCTTGAACGCCTTCATCAGCTTCTCGGCCGCGTCCTGCTTGCCCTGGCTTTCGCGGATCAGCCGGATCGCCTTATCGAGAGCATCGAAGATGGTCGCGAAGCCTTCGAGGATGTGGATGCGGCGGCGCAAGACCCTCAGTTGATATTCGAACCGGCGACCGACGGTGATGAGGCGGAAATCGAGGAACGCACGGAGCAGGTCTTTCAGGCTCATCTTGTCCCGCGGCACGAGCACTTTGCCGTCGGCGCTCGGCACGAGACAGGTCACGTTGTACGAGTAGTTTTTCTGCAATTCCGTGTGCTTGTAGAGGTAGGCCATCACCAGGTTCGGATCGGTGCCGGGCTTGATGTCCAGGACGATCCGCATGCCTTCTTTTTCGTTCGTCTCGTTGGCGATGCCGAGGAGTTGCGGCACCTTTTTCGCTTCGATGATCTGTCCGATGGTCGTTTCGAGCTGTCCCTTGTCGACGCCGTAGGGGATGGACGAGCAGACGATCTGCTGCCGGCCGCGGGAGATGTCTTCGAGCTTCCACTCCCCCTGAATTTTGATGCTGCCTTCGCCGTCTTCGTAAATCCGACGGAGCGTCGGCCGGTCGGTCACGATCTTGCCGCCGAGGGGGAAGTCGGGGCCCTTGACCCGATCGAGCAGCGTCGCGACGGTGGCGTCCGGGTTGTCGATCAGGAAGGTGCAGGCGCGTAGCACTTCGCCGAGGTTGTGCGGGGGGATGTTGGTGGCCATGCCGACGGCGATGCCGGCGGTGCCGTTGACGAGGAGGTTCGGGAATTGGGCCGGGAGGACGGTCGGTTCCTTCTTGTTCCCGGCATAGTTGTCCCGCAGGTCAACCGTGTCCTGGTCGAGTTCGGAAAGAAGTGCTTCCGCAGCCCGGGTCAATTTGGCTTCGGTGTACCGGTACGCGGCGGGCGGATCGCCGTCGACGGAGCCGAAGTTCCCTTCCCCGTGAACCAGCGGCACCCGCATGACCCAGTTCTGCGACTGGCGGACCAGGGCTTCGTAAATCGCCGAGTTGCCATGCGGGTGATAGTTCCCCATCACGTCGCCGACGATCTTGGCACACTTCGACGCCTTGCGGTCGAAGGTGAGATTCGAGTCGTGGTACATCGAGAAGAGGATGCGCCGCTGGACGGGTTTCAGGCCGTCGCGGGCGTCGGGGAGGGCCCGGCCGGTCACCACCGAAAGGGCATATTTGAGAAACCGTTCCCGGGCTTCCGCGTCGATCGACACGGTTTGGATCGTCTCGGGCATTCGGGCGTTCCTCGCCGGACTAACGGGCCGCCACGGAGGGCGGCCCCTACGGGGGATCGCCGTGTGGGGCGGTCCGCGTTTAACGGGCCGCTACGGAGGGCGGCTCCTACGGCAAGGGCTTCCGGGCCGCCACGGAGGGCGGCCCCTACCGGGGACCGCGGTGGGGCGGTCCGCGTTTAACGGGTCGCCACGGAGGGCGGCCCCTACGGCGGCCCTTTGCCAAACGCCAACCCCCCGCGGTCGCGCGAGGGGTGTTGGGTATCAGTGTTATTGCGGCCCGGTTATTTTTCCACCCGGGTGGTGCTGACGATTCTGACCGGCGGCGGATAGGCCCGATAAATCCGGTTCAACTGGGCGTCGTAATCTTTCGGCACGTCGGAGAACCCTTTCAGATTCCAGAGCATCATCAGCATCTTGCCTTCGCTGGATTTATTGGCCTTGGTCAGCCCGTCCTTGATCTGGGCCAGCGTCTTTTCGTCGACGATTCCCTTCTTCACGGCCAGGCAGGACACCGGGAACAGTTCGGACTCGCAGATCACCCGGATGTTCTTCGCCGCCCCGGGCCGCAGGGCTTGGTAATTCTTGATAGCCGCATAATCGACGAGGGCCGCCACGTTGTCCCCGAGCAAAACGGCGGTGATCGCGTCTTCCGCGGTGCCGTTGGCCGGGCCGGTCGGCTGCAGGACGTTGGCCGGGAAGCCCCGCCGCAGGTTTTCGTAGTAGAGGTGGCAGTGGGCTTTCAGTCCCTTGGCGATCCGCACGCTCGGGCCGACCAGATCGGCCGGCTTGAACCCCGGCTTCGAAGTGGCGCCGTTGACGATGATGCACGCCTGGAGTTTTGACTCGTACGGGTGGCTGACGACCAGCGGTTGCAGGTCCGGGTTGAGCTTTCGGGCCCAGGCGAATTCGAACCCGTGGAGCACGCCCGCGGACAGAGTCCCGTCCTTGATGTGCTCGGAAACGGCCGCCCAGTCCGGCAGCAGTTCGATGTCGCCGTTCATTCCGGTCTGCCGCTTGAACACGTCTTGGAACGGCCCCCGGATCGAGGTGACCAGCGACGGGGGCACGTCGCGGAACATGGTTTGGACGAGACCGAGTTTGATAACGACGGGATCGGCCGCCGGGGCCGAGGGAAGAGTGGCAAGAAAGAGGACGATAGCCCCCCACCCACCGGTTTTCGCGGCCCGATGCACGTTCGGCCCCTTTCGCGGTTCCCCGCTTGGGGCGGGGAGAGAGAAAACGGTGTCGCGCGATTCGCCCCGAGCGGCGGGCGGTCACGCGATACGACGGAGGTGTCCGGTCGGGCCTACTTTCCCGGGAATGCCGGACGAACCCCCCCCGAGGTCACTCGCTCTAGAACGAGCAAGGACTTGACATAATTGTGGGCGGCAGTCAGGTAGTCGCTTTGGGCCTTTCCGGCGGTCACCATGTACTGAATCAGCTTTTCCTTGTCGAGATTCTGAGTCGACTTGGCCAGGTTCATCATCTCCCGGGCGTTATTAAACCGCATTGTCGCTACCACAAGAGTTTCCGCGTCCTGTTGCCAGGTCAGAAAGGCCTTGGTGGCTTCGAGGCGAACGAGGTTGACGAGTTTTTCATACCCGGCGTCCTGCCGCAGGCTGATGGAACAGGCGCGGCTGACGCGCTCCTGCCGGCTTCCCAAGAGGGACGGCGGCATTTCCGGGACGATGGGGGCGGGCTTGTACTCGCCGTTGCGCATGGCATTCGGTATCGCGGTGGAATGGAGATCCGCACCGGAGGCGAGCGTTTGGACGATCAGTCGATAGCGAAACTTGTTTTGGGATTCAACCTCAAGTCGGAAGGCGTCCACCCCGCCGGCCATCATGGCCAGCTCCGGCCGGCGGCTCAGGGCCAAATCGACTACCTGGTCCAACGTCGTCGTCCCTTTCATGAGCGGAAGCTCGACTTCCCGCGGCACGAAGTCGAAGGACGGATCGACTCCCATCGCTTCTTTCAGGGCCGCCAGGGCAACTTTCTTGCCCGCCCGGGCGGTCGATTGCAGGGTCTGAATCTGGCCGAGCCCGTCGTTGATCTGCAGGAGCGTTAACTTGGTGACGCGCGGGTCCGGGACGGCCGACTTGAGCAGGTCTTCAATGAGCTTTTTGATCTGGCCCAATTGTTCGACCAGATCGGTCACGATCGTGTCTTGCTGGTGGGCGTAAACGTATGTGAAATACAGGTATCCGATGTCGTAGATGATTTCGTCGTGGGTTTTGAGGACGGCGGCGGAAGCGACGTCGACGCCCCGGCGTGCCGCCTGCTTGCGAAAATCCAGGTCCGGGCGAACCACCCCGGCGATGAGCGGCAGGTTGTCGAGTGCCTTCTTGCCCAGTTCGGCCGAATGCAGGCTTTCCAGCGCCGCCTTCATGGCCGGCTGCCGGTCCAGGCCGATGGCAATGCATTCGCCGACGGTGAGGGTCTTCCTGGCGGCCGGTTGCGGTTTGGCGGGTTGGATGCGGGCCGGGGCCGGCTTCATCGGCACGGGAATCGGTACGGGCGTTTGGCCCTGCCCGGCCGCCGGAATCAGGGCGAGCGCCCCGACAACCATTGCCTTGCGGATAAACGACTTGGCCCGGGGACGATCCGTCGTCATGGCACAACCTCTGGATGCGGCCGGCGGCGTCCTGCCGCTACCGGTCAGCGGTTACCATCGGCCGAGGTCGGCGCCGGGATCGACGCAGAGCGCGCCTCGTAACTAGATTACCCGGTCGGTCGAACGGATCGGACCGGCTGTATCGGTCGGTCGGCCCGTCGACAGCCCGATTGCGGACGGTAAACTGTGACGGTTGTCCGGTTGGGAAAACCTTGCGATGCACGACTCCGCGGCCCGCATTCTCGACGCCAACCTGAACCGGGCCCGTGAAGCGTTGCGGGTGCTGGACGATTACGCACGATTTGCCCGGAACGACCGGACCCTATCCGAGGCGGCGAAGCGGCTCCGGCACGACCTCGTCGCCGCCGCGGACCTGCTGCCGGCTGGCGTTTTACTTGCCAGCCGGGACACGACAGGCGACGTCGGCACCGAAATTACTGCCGGCGGCGAGTTCACCCGCACGACGACAGGGCACGTGGCCCACGTCAATTTGAAGCGTTTCCAGGAAAGCCTTCGCAGCCTCGAAGAATTCGGGAAACTCGTCTCGGCACCGTTCGCGGAGCGGATCGAACGACTTCGATATGCGGCCTATTCAATCGAGCGGGCATTCGCCCAGCCGCCGGCGGCTCGCGAACGATTTGCCGCGACCCGGCTCTACGTCCTCCTGACCGAAGAGCATTGCCCGCTCGGATGGGAACGAACCGTCCGGGAGGCCGCGGCCGGGGGGGCCACCGCTTTCCAGCTCCGCGAAAAAGCACTCTGCGACAAAGATCTAGTAAACCGAGCACGGGCTTTGCGGGATGTGACGCGCGAACTCGGCGTCCTATTCGTGGTCAACGACCGGGCGGACGTCGCGGCCGTTGCGGACGCCGACGGCGTGCATCTGGGTCAAGACGACTGCTCCTTGGCCGACGCCCGCAAGATCGTCGGCCCCAATGTCGCCATCGGAGTGAGTACGCACGCCGCCGAACAAGTCCAAAGGGCCGTTCTTGACGGAGCCGATTATCTTGGAATCGGGCCGACGTTCCCTTCGCAGACGAAGTCGTTCGACCATTTCCCCGGCCTCGGATTCGTCTCCGAAGCCGCGTCGCTCACGTCCCTTCCCGCGTTCGTACTGGGTGGAGTGAATTCGGAAAACGTTTCGGACGTTCGGATTGCGGGCGGAACCCGTGTGGCGGTCGCCCGGGCGGTCACGCACGCGCGCGACCCGCGGTCCGCGGCTGCCGCGATCCTCGCCGGCCTGAACGCGCTTGATTTTCCCCCCGCAGCGGACCGATAGGCGTCAGTAGAGATGGTGAAATTACGCCGGGGGCGTGGCCCCGGGAACCTGGGGGGTTTATGATGACCGCAACGTGGACCCGGACGCCTCCCCAGCCGGACCCGGCCACCCGATCCTTCCCCGAAACGAGTCACGGCATGGAAGGGCTGCGGAAATTCCTTAGTGCTCTTCGCGACCACAACCTCATTTCCGGCCGGCTTCGCGGCGTTCTTCACGTCGCCATCGGCCGTCGCATTTCCAAAGCCGACGGCACCGTAATCTCTACCGGCGTCACCTGGCGGGAACTTGCCACGATTCTGAAAGAGCTACGGTTCGACCGCGCCTGGGCCCGCGAATTTCTGGACAACCCGGACGCCGTCGCCCCCCGCGATCGCGAGCGGTTCTGGTACGCCGCGATCGGCCAGGCGCAGGTCGATTCCGCCGAGGCCGTCGCCCAGGCGGAGAAATTGACCTCCCTCGTCAAGCCGTTAGGCTTCGTGATCGGCCCGTCGCCGGTGAACGCGATTCCGTCCCCGCCCGCGATTCCGAAAATCCAGACGTCGGGGAAGGCGGCAAAGTCGGCGGCGGATAAGAAGAAGGCGAAATAACCCATCCCGCGAGGTGCGGCCCATGACCAAAGTCAACATTTCCCTGCAGCCGAGTGAAGCGGTGGTGACCCGGTGCGCCTCGGCCATCTATGCCGCGTACATCTCGGCCGGGAAAGTCGGCACCGGGCAGGAAAGGGAATTCATGATGAAGGCCATCGAGGAAGCGATCTGGATTGCCCGCACCACGGACGAAGCCGTTCAAAGCGATGGCGAGATGGGCTGACGTTTTCTCGTCGTCAGCAAGCCGAACACCCCCGCCCCGGCGGCAATGAAGCCGAGGCCGATCAGGGCTTCGGTTCGACTGTCTTTCGTAAACAGCATCTGGCCCAGTACGGCCGTCATCACCGCGACGTACACTGCTGGGATGAGTGGGTAACCCGGGCATCGGTACGGCAGTTTCGCGATCTCTTCCTTGTGTTTCGTCCGGAACACGAAGATGGCGGCCACGGCCATCGTCTCCAGGATTCCGGCCCCGAACACGACGAAATCCGTCACGGTGTCGAAGTAGGACTTCGTTGAAGGGAACAGGCGGGAATAGACGGACACGGCGAAGATGAACCCGACGGTGACGAACGTCAAGAGGAGCGTCGCGGCGTACGGGGTCTGATACCGCGTGTGGATGCCGCCGAGTGTGCTCGGGGCGAGGCCGTCGCGGGCGAGGGCGAACAGGCTGCGGGGGCCGACGAGCATGTTGCCGCCGATGGCCCCGAACACCGAGATCATGATCGCGGCGGAGCCGATCAACAGGCCGACGGGGCCGACGAGCCGCCGACAGACCTCGGCGGCGACGGGTGTGTCGGTCAATTTTGCCATTTCGCTCGCCGGTATGGCCAGATAGTACGACACGTTTACGAGCGAATAGAGCGTGATGAGGAGCACCAACCCGGCCCCGTAGGCGAGGGGGATGTTTCGCTGCGGGTTGCGGATTTCGCCGGCGATGGCGGCCATGTTCGACCAGCCGTTGTACGGCCAGAGAATCGCCACCATCGCGGCAGCGAACCCGATGGCCAGCTTGGGATCCGTCCAGTTCGTGGGCCATACCGGCTTGAACCGATCCCAGTCCGGCTTCACCGGCGAATCCAGGGCGAACCCGAGGATGACGACGGGCAACAGGATCAGGGCCACGATCGACCCGACTTTGATCGTCGTCACCGCGAACTGGAACCCGGCCCCGAGTTTGGTGCCGTGGGCGGAGAGAAGTCCTAGGACGAGCACGGACGCCGACGCGATCGCCTGCCGCGGCCAAAACCCGATCACCTCGGCATCCTGGTGCAGGGCCAGTTTCAACACGTCGTTCAGCGATTCGACGAAGACGGAGGACAGTGCAGCACACGACGCGACCCGCAAAAACCAGAACTCGACCCAGCCCCAGAGGAATCCGAACAGTCGGCCGTACGCCTCGCGGAGGAAGACGTAATTCCCCCCGGCGAGCGGAAAGAGCGACGCGACTTCCGCGAGCGCCATCGCCCCGCACCAGGTGAGCAACCCGACGACGATCCACGCCGCGATGCCGAGTCCCGACTCCGGTACCGCCTTCGAGACGGCCGTCCCCTTCTTGAACACTCCCGTGCCGATGACGCAGCCGACGACGATGGCCGTCGCCAGCCACGGGCCGAGGACGCGGGGGAGGGACGACGGAGCGGGTTTATCCATGACGGGGGATCATACACGAATTCGATGGTCAGTCGTCGAGGATTCCTTCTCCGAACCCCGGTTCTCCGGGCTCCGGTTCGACGGGCACTTCGTCGGCCGCCACCTTCGCAGCGTGATTTTCGCCTTCCACCACATCGGCCCGGGTGTGGGCTTTCTGAATCGTCTCCTCGGTGCTGGCCGGGTCCACCTGCCGGCAGGTTTCGGTCAGCTTGGCTGCGATGTCTTTCAACTCGGCCTGCCACGCGGCCGGGTCGGCCCCGGGCGGGGTGAGTTGCGAAAACTCTTCCATCAGGAGGATCATGCGCAAGAGGTGGCGGAAGATCAGTCCTTCCTGTTTCGCCAGGTCTTTGCTGGTGACGAAGGCGTTGAAGTTGCCACCGAAGGCGAGCACTTCCCCGGCGGCCCATACGGCCGTGGTCGTCAAGTCGGTTACGTCCGGGTTCAAGGCATCGAACAGCAGTCGAAGCTTCTCGGCAAATAATGGCGGCCGCTCGTCCCAGGGGACGAATTCCTCTTCTTCCTCTTCTTCGCCTTCCGGCTTCTGCACCTTCTCCACCATCAACCCGCGGGCGATCAACTCCGGGTCCAGCAAATCTGTTTGCAGAGGCCCCGGCGGCAACTCTAACGGCACCCGCACGAACTTCAACAGTGGCCGGGGCAATTCCAAAACGCTCTCGAACGCCTGAATCCTCTCGTCCCGGCTCGCCGTTCCGAGTTTCTCGACCAGATATGCCCCGTAAAGCGGATGCACGGCCCGGAAGACGAGCAGCTTGTCGAGCAGAGGCGTCGGAGTGGCGAGGATGGGCGAATAATCGACTGAGCCCGAAGCGCTAGCGAGGGCGACGCCTCCCTCCCTCGCTTCCGCGTCGGGCTCACGGGGCGGCTCAGGCCCGAGGATCACATATCCTCCCCGGTGGAGCGTCAGCAGCATCCGCGTGAGCTGCTTCATGCCCGCTTCGGTGCGCGGGCTGTCGAGAAGTCGCTTCCGTATCACGGTGCGGATCTTTTCGACGTCGGGCGAGACCTTGAGCAGGTAAGCGAGCAACCGCCAGGGGAGCGGCCCTTTGCTGTAGAGTCGGGCCGGGGCGGCGGCCTTGAGCCGATCGAAATCTGCCACGCTCCAATACTTCCGCTGGCTGTTCCGGGTCGGCTTTTTGCGGACGAGGTCTTTCTTCGCCTTCAGCAAACCCGGGTCTTTCGTGTTCTCGGGAATCTGGTCGAACTTCTGCTTCCACTTCACGATCCGCACGTCGTCCTCGTGCGGCATGGCGTAAACGTGGCCTTCGGTGTCGAACTGCGGCCGGCCGGCCCGGCCGAAGATCTGATGCGCCGAACTCGGGTCGATCACCTTCTCCTTGCCGAACGGCCCCTTCACGAGCGAGGTGAGAACGACGCTCCGCGCCGGCAGGTTGATCCCGGCCGCCAGCGTTTCGGTGCACAATGCCACGCTCAATAGCTTCTTCTCGAACAGGGCTTCCACCACGCGGCGATACTTCGGCAGCAAACCCGCATGGTGAACGCCGACGCCGCGGCGAAGCATCTGCTTCAGCTTCGGCCCGATCCCCGTGGGCCATTCGAGCGTGTCCACTTCCTTGTTGAGCGTGGTCTTCTGCGCGGCACTCAACAAGTCGAGCCCCTTCAACTGCTCGGCTACGCTCCAGCATTCGTCCCGGTTGAACGCGAATACCAGGGCCGGCGTCTTCCGGGTCGCGTCGTCCCCGCGGGCCATGTCCACCAGGATGTCGTTGAGGAACTGGTCCGGAATCCAGTGGTAAGTAAGTGGGATTTTCCGTTCCCGCCCCTCGACCAGTTCCAGATCGCGGCCGTGGTTGCGGGAGAGCCAGGAGAGGAACTCGGCCGAGTTCCCGACCGTCGCGCTGAGGAGCAGCAGCCGAATGTGTTTCGGCAGCATGTTCAGCGACAGTTCCCAGACGATGCCACGCTCCGGGTCGGCGAAACTGTGGAATTCGTCCATGACCACGGCCGAGACGGGAGCGAAGTCGAACCCTTCGGGGTGTAGGAGGCGGTTGAGCAGAATCTCCGCGACGACGACGAGGATGCGGGCGGTCGGGTTGACCTTGCGGTTGCCGGTAACGAGGCCGATGTCGTCAGCCGAGAACCCCCACCGCACCGCCGCAGCCCGCATCTCTTGAAACTTCTGTTCGGTCAGGGCGATTAGCGGCGTGGTGTAATATGCCACCGTGTTCGTGTGCAACGCTTCGAACAAAGCTGCCTGGGCAATCAGCGTTTTACCCGTGCCCGTCGGGGCGCAGACGAGAACCCCCTGCTCGTGCGTAAACCAGGCTAGCAGCGCCTCCTCCTGCACCGGGTAAGGCGGGTACGGGAGCTGGTCGATGTAGCGGGTGGCCAGGTCTTCGCGGGTCGGGGGCATGGGGGAAGGATATCGCCAACGGTTCCGAAAGAGCGCGAAGGTGATATATTTATCGTTGTTCCACTCAAGGGTGAGACCGATGAGCGTCATCCGAGCCGTTTTCGAGAACGGAGTGTTTCGCCCGCTGAATCCGGTCCAACTTCCGGACAAAACGGAAGTCGAATTCGAACCCCGGCCGATCGAAACGACCGAAAGTCAGGTCGTTCAACCGGAAGTTCGTCGAATTCTCATTCGGAGTTACGAGACCGGTGATCGTTATGCTTCGGCCCGACACAATGAACACCAACCGTGAAGACCGTTTTTCTCGATACCGTCGGGCTTGTTGCCTTGTGCGACCAGTGGCACGCCGACGCGATGGCAGCCTATCAAGCCATTCCGACGAACGTTTATTTCTTCACGACGACATTCGTGTTATTGGAATGTGGAAACACGGCGGCACGTAAACCCTACCGTCAGAACGTGGACGGGACGAACTCGAAACGGACTCCCGATTAATCGTACCCACGGATACCGCCTGGGCCGTCGCTTGGTCCGCGTACCGGACGAATTACGCCGGAGGTGCGGGAATCGTTGACCAAGTCTCGTTCGAGGTGATGAAAAATCTCGGAATCACTCATGCCTTTTCAAACGACCAGCACTTCCGCACTGCGGGGTGTGTCACGCTGTTCTAACGCTGCCGGCATCAATTCCTTGCCCGATCGTGCGGCACCGGGTATTCTCGCGGTATCCCACCCTCCCGGAGAATTTCTCCCATGTCGTCTCTTTCCCGCCGCCAATTTCTTGCCGCCGCGGCCACCGTTGCCGTCGCCGGCACCAAGTCGTCCGCGAAAGTCCTCGGCGCCAACGACCGCGTCCGCATTGCTGTGGCCGGTCTTAATGGCCGGGGCGGCGCCCACGTCGGCGAATGGTCCAAGATGCCGGACGTCGAAATCACATACCTTATCGACCCGGACACCCGCACCTACAAGAAGCGGCTCGACCAGCTCAAAAACAAACCGCGTCCGAAAACGATTCAGGACGTCCGACAGGCGTTGGAAGACAAAGACCTCGACGCGATCAGCGTGGCGACGCCGAACCACTGGCATTCGCTGATGACGATCTGGGGCTGCCAGGCCGGGAAGGACGTTTACGTGGAAAAGCCGGCGAGCCACAACATCCACGAAGGGAAAATCGCGGTGGCGACGGCTCGCAAGTACAACCGCATCGTGCAGCACGGCACCCAGAGCCGCAGCAGCAAGAAATGGATGCAACTCGCCGAGCTCGCGAAGGCCGGGACCTACGGCAAATTGCTCGTTTCCCGCGGCCTCGTCTATAAGGATGGCGGCACCACAGGCCAGACCACCCGCGGCGACCTCGGGTTCAAACCGTTCAAGAACCCGCCCCGCGAACTCGACTTCAACATCTGGCTCGGGCCGGCGAAAACCCAACCCTACCACGAAAACCTCGTCCACTACCGCTGGCACTGGTTCTGGGACTTCGGCAACGGCGACATCGGCAACCAGGGCGTCCACCAGATGGACATCGCCCGCTGGATGATTCCCGGGGCCACCCTGCCGAAAACGGTCGTCAGTTTCGGCGGCCGCATCGGCTTCAAAGACCAGGGCCAAACCGCCCGCACCCAGGTTGCCGTCATGGACTACGGCGACACCAAACTGATCTTCGAGGTTCGCGGACTGCCGAGCAAAGCTTATCCCCACGCCGGCAAGAGCGACAACGTCCTCCACTTCGAGGCCGGAACGGTCGCGGGAGGAAAGTTCTACCCGAAGGGGAAAGGCGCGGCCGAGCCGGTAGCGAAGGTCGATGCCAAAGTGGACGGCGGGGAATCGGACCATTTCGCCAACTTCATTGCCGCGGTGCGAAGCCGGAATGTGGACCGCCTCCATGCGGATATTCTGCAAGGCCACCGCTCGGCCGCGCTCATCCACCTGGCTAACGCCTCGTACCGACTCGGGAAACACGTCCCGTTCGTCGATGGCAAGGCCCTGGGCCTTGCCGGCCCCGCAGAAGACGCCGTCGACCGCATGGAACAACATCTGTCGGAAGAAGCCAAACTCACGCTCGCCGACTGGCCGCTCACCGTCGGCAAAGTTCTCACGGTCGATGCCGAGAAGGAAATGGTCGTCGACGACGACGCGGCCAACAAACTGCTGACCGCCGAATATCGCAAGGGGTTCGCGGTGCCGGAAAAAGTGTAACTCTCAGCGACGGATTGCGGCGCTTCTCTGAAACGCCCGACTCCTCCCGAGCGACGCTTCTCCGGAGCGTCGCAATCCTTTGGTAACCTTCATGCACACCCTCCTCCTTTCGACTCTCATCATGACCCCCGCCGCGGACCCGGACCTTGTACTTCTCAACGGCAAAGTCTGGACCGGCAACGCGGCCCAACCTGAGGCGGAGGCGGTCGTCATCCGCGGAGGAAAGGTCGATTTCGTCGGCACCACCGCGGAGGCGAAGCAGAAAACGAAGGATGGCGACAAGGTCGTCGATCTGAAGGGCCGCCGGGTCGTGCCGGGCTTCCACGACAGTCACGCCCACTTCCTGGGTGGCGGACAGTCGTTGTCCCGCGTCGATCTCAAGGACGCAAAAAACGAGGCCGAGTTTGGCAAGCGCCTCGCGGATTTCGACGCCAAGCTGCCCAAGGGCCGGTGGATCACCGGCGGCCTCTGGGACCACGACCGGGCTTTCGGTGGCGTCCCGCCCACGGCCGCAACCGTGGACAAGTACGTCAAGGACCGGCCCGTCTTCATCAACCGGTACGACGGCCACATGGCCCTGGCGAATACCGCGGCACTCAAAATCGCGGGCATTACCGAGAAAACGAAAGACCCGCCCGGCGGCGTCATCGACCGCGGCCCCGACGGCAAGCCGACCGGCCTCCTCCGCGACAACGCGATGGGTCTCATGGGCCCGTTCGTTCCCCCGATGGACGACGCCGAAATCGCCGAGGCCGTGACCGCTTCGCTCAAGCACGCCGCCGAACTCGGCGTCACGAGCATCAGCGACATGGAAGGCAGCAGCGTGCACGTTCGGAAAAAGTATTACGCGATCCTGCAGAAACTCGCCACCGACGGGAAGCTGACCTGCCGGCTGGACGTGCGAAATCCGGTTTTTCTGGTCGATGAAGCAGTTGCGCGGAAGAACGAACCGAACCCGAACGCCGACTGGGTCCGCGGCGGTGGGGTGAAGGGGTTCATGGACGGCTCGCTCGGGTCGAGCACCGCCAAGATGTTCGAGCCGTACATTGGGAAGCCCGGCAACACCGGCGTCTTCGTCACCCAGCCGGACGCGATGATGAACTTGGTCCGGGCGGCGGACAAGAAGGGCCTGTCCGTTGCCGTTCACGCCATCGGCGACCGGGCGAATGCGACGATCCTCGATATTTACGAAGCCGTGGAAAAGGAGAACGGCCCCCGCGACCGGCGGTTCCGGGTCGAGCACGCCCAGCACCTCCGGCCGCAGGACTACCCGCGGTTCAAGCAGCTCGGCGTGGTCGCGTCGATGCAGCCATACCACATGGCCGACGACGCGCGGTGGGCCGAAGGGCGGATCGGCTCGAAGCGGTGCGCCAGTTCCTACGCCTACCGCAGTTTGCTTGACGCCGGGGCGGTGCTGGCGTTCGGGTCCGACTGGCCGGTCGCCCCGCTCGACCCCATCCCCGGCATCGACGCCGCGGTCAACCGCCGGCCGCTGGATGTGCAAAAGAAATGGTTCCCCGAACAGGGCATCACCGTGGCCGAAACCTTGACCGCCTATACGGCCGGTGCCGCCTATGCTGAACACCGGGAGAACCAGAAGGGCAAGATCGCGGCCGGCATGTTCGGGGATCTGGTGGTGCTCGACCGCGATATACTCGACCCGAAGGAAGTCGATAACATCGGCAAAACGAAAGTGGCGATGACGGTGTGCGGGGGGAGGGTGGTGTTTGAGAGGAATTAAAGGTTGATAAAATGACTCGAACGCAAGAGATTGTTATGAAACTTCTCATTCTTCCTCTGCTGACATTTGTTTTCGGCATTACTTCGGCCGGACCATTGCTCGGTCAGTCGCCGACAGAAGAACTACTCCTGTACGATCGTCTTCCCTCATTCCACAATGCCGACAAGACACATAAGGATGGTGAAAAACACTTCTCGGACGCTTACATTGAAATGTCTATCCATCTTCAAAAGATGGGCAAAGACAAGGCTGTCGCCTTTTTGAAATCCCCCTCCGATTCCACGAAGGTGATCCCACTTTGTCGTATGCTTTTTACGGCCAAGCCGATGATGGAGTTCCGCCGACCAAGTATCGGGGCTCCAGATTTCTTCGGACGGACTGGCATGAACGATTGGAAGCTCGAACCGATTGACATTGTCGACGGCGTGCCCTTTGTGATCGTGCACGGTTATACTCTCGGCGGCCGGGCGGAAACCGGAAGGGCTTACCTGAATTACGCTGTCGAGAACTGCGAATGGTCGAAGTTTGAATACGCCAAGAAGTCCACTGAGGAAAAACAAAAAGCACTGACGAAATTGATCGAGTCGAAAAAGTGGAAAGACCCGTTGAGTGAACGGGTAAAAGAGTTTCTCTCTGTACAGATCAAGTAGATATTACGTCACGGCTAACCAGTCACTTTGAAATGGACCACATCACCGCATTCTTCACCATCCCCACAAACGCCTCGCTCTTGAAATCGTCCTGGTGCCCGAGGCAGGTGTAGAACACCTTCCCGCCGCCCTTGCGTTCCCACGTCCACGCGACCGGTTCGGGGGGATTGTTTCCTGCCGTGCCCGTCATCAGCACGGTTGCCCCAGCCGCGAGGGGCGAAGATTTGTAGAGCCACGAGGTGCTCTTGAACCCGTCGGCCGGGACGCTTTTCAGGATGGGAGAGTCAACTTTTTCCACTTTCACTGTCGTGCCGAGTTCCTTGCCGTAGTGGCCGGTGTAATGGCAGCCGAGCACTTCTTCGTCGAAAGTGGTCCATTGCATGGCACCGTCCTTGAGTTTGGCTTTGGGCTGGGCGGCGAAAGCATGGCTGCAAGTCCGCAATGCCACGATCGGCTTCCCAGCCGCAACGAAGCGTTTGATCACTTCCATGTCGTCCTTCTGCAACGGCTTCCTGCGAACGTACAGAATCATCGCGTCCGCTGCATCCAACACGCCGATGCCGGGCAGGTGCGTCGGGTCTTTTGCGTCCTGAAACACCAGGCTCACCCGGTAGTCCCTGCCGAGGTGGGCGAGGGCGAATGCGGGCAACGTCTTGTTCGCGTCGTACTCGTCCTCGGCCATGACGATGGCGACGAGGGGTCGCTTATCCTCCTTGAACCGGAATTCCTTCCCGCCTACGATGTCCGAGCCGAGTGCGGAGGGGCACCAGTATTTCTCGATGTGCTCGACGACGAGGTCGGTCCCGGTGAAGTGGCTCACGTACGGGGACTTGGCCGGGTCGTACATGGTGTCGGTCAGGTCGCGGAGCAGGACGACGTTCATGCCCTGCTTCACCATCTGGCGGATCGAGAACGGCCGGCCGAGGACGCACATGTTGGCGTGCACGCCGCAGACCAGCACGTTTTCGATGCCCCGTTGCCGCATCAGATAATACGCTTCCTCCGAATCGGTGATCCCATCGCCGGGTTTGATCTCGATGGCCGGGTGCTCTCGGGTCCACGCCTTGTAGCTCTTCTCCCCGCCGTGGCAGCCGCCGTCGGCGTCGTCGATCGGCAGCATCCCTTCCCGCTTATCGTCCAACTTGCACCAGCGTTCCAGCGGCACCTTCGGCTCCACTTTCGGCGCGGCCTGAGCGAGCTTTCGCCCCGGGTGGTCCTTGTAAAAGTCCATCGTGTCGCTGGGGCAATGAATGATAAGCACTCCTTTCGCCCGGGCCGCGTTCGCCACTTCGTTGATCCGCGGGGCGAGTTCCGCCACCCGGTTCGTCGCCGCGGTACACCAGTGCCTGTCCCACATGTCGCAGATCACGAGAGCGGTCTTCTTCGGGTCGAACGACAGGTCTTTCGGTATCGCGTGATACCGTCCCGTATTCGGGGCCGCTTCCTCCCGGGTGCGGGCGTGCAGGGTGAGCGGGGCGGGCGGTTGAGCCAGGGCGACGGCAAGTAATGCGAAGAACATGGCGGCTCCCCTTGAGACAAAATCCGTTCACCGCAGAGTACGCGGAGAACGCGGAGGATGAAATGCCCAATTCTTGAAATCAATTCTGTGGTTTCCTCAGCGTTCTTTGCGGTGAAAAATAAGCACGCGAGAGTACAATTCGTTCGTCGGCCCGCCTTTCCCCTCACTTCAGGAGTCGTCATGCCCGTTTCGACCTCTCGCCGGGAGTTTCTTTCCGCCGCGGCCGCGGCCGGGGCACTCGGCCTGACCGCCCCGCGTTCGCTGTTCGCGGAGGAAAAGAAGCCACTCTTCAAGATTTCGCTCGCCCAGTGGTCGCACAACAAGGCGTTCTTCGCCTTCCTCCGCAACCGGCCGGGCGACAAGAAAGACCCGCTCAAGTTCGCGGAGATTGCGAAAAAGGACTACGGGATCGAGAACTGCGAATACGTCAACCAGTTCTATGCGAAGAAAAAGAAGGACGAGCAATACCTGAAAGACCTGAAAAAGGTGGCCGACGACAACGGCGTGCGCAGCGTCCTCATCATGTGCGATAACGAGGGGAGCCTGGGCGACGCGGACGAGAAAAAGCGGATGACGGCGGTGGACA
>DASXPC010000088.1:0-13485 GCA_036493815.1 Fimbriiglobus sp.
GTGGAAAACCCTTCGGGCCCAATTGAACGAACGACGGGAACGGCGGGTCGACCGCCGCCGCTTCCGCCGAAATCCCGAGGGCTATTTGAACGACTTGGAAAACCGACTCAACCAGTCGCGATTGCCGGCGTAGAAAAAAAAGACATGGGGGTGAATCCCCATAAGCGTTAACTTAAGCTCGTATTGCCGCGGAATCGCGTGGTATGTCATGGCCCATGAATGGACTCACAGGGTGGGCCGGTCTCGACGATTGGCAAGTCGTGTGTCAGTTTCTGCCATCGGGTTGGGAAGAAGCCGCTCGTACTCTCGGCGCGATTCGGCGAACCCGAGCGATTCCCAACGCTAAACTTCTGCTCCGGGTTTTGCTCGTCCATCTCGTCGATGGATGTTCCCTTCAGGAAACCGCTCTTCGCGCCGATCAAGCCGGATGGTGTTCGCTATCGGCGGTGGCTGTGTTCAAACGACTGCGGGCCTCGGAACACTGGCTACGGTGGATGGCCGAACGTCTGTGGCGATCCTTCCCCACTCCGCCGGTCCCGACCGCTTTGCGTGTGCGAGCCGTGGATGCGACCACCGTCCAAGAATATGGCAATACCGGCACGGACTGGCGCGTTCACTTCGCCATCGATTTGCTCAGCCTCCAGTGCGATCATTTCGAGTTGACCGACGTTCACGGGGGCGAAACGTTTCGCCGCATCCCCGTTCGAGCGGGTGATGTGCTTCTCGGCGATCGGGGCTACAGTACACCGCCGGGCGTCGCGTCGGTGATCGAACGCCAGGGCCATGTCATTGTGCGAGTCCATCTGAATGGCCTGCCTTTGCAGGACAAAAGTGGTCGTCGCCTAGCGGTGCGTCAACGATTGCGGGGCTTGCGGGTCGGGCAAATCGGCGAGTGGTTTGCGAGGGTCGAAGGCCCGACCGAGCCGCTGGATGGTAGGTTGGTCGCCATCAAATTGGGACGGGTTGCCGCTCGATTGGCTCGTCAACGCCAGCGACACAAGGCGGCCAAGAAGCAACGGACCGTCTCGCGGGTCTCCCGATTCCTGGCCGGTTATGTCCTCCTTTGGACGGACCTTCCAGCCCAATCCTTGGCCGCTGGTCCCCTTCTGGAACTGTACCGCTTGCGATGGCAAATCGAACTCACCTTCAAGCGGATGAAATCGATTCTGGGTTTGGGTCAACTGCCCAAGACTTCGGATGGAAGCGCCCGAGCTTGGCTCCAAGGCAAACTTTTGGTCGCGATGCTGATGGATCGGCTGCTGGAAGCAGCGGATCGTTTTTCCCCCTGGGGTTACGCCGTGGCACCCGCGTCGGAGTCGATGGCGTGAAATTCGATTCTTGTATCGGGAATTGATCGCGGCGATTACCCCGCGTTGTGGGTTGGCCGTTGCGTTGAAACGCTGGGCCGTCATCAGTAAACGCCTCGCCGATACACCCCGAAAACGTAAACGCAAAACCTTAAGTTAACGCTTATGGGGGTTAGCCCACGTACACACCGCCGGTGTAGTTCGGGGTGAAGGCCATAAAGGAGCGGAATAGTCCGCCGGTGTCGCCGCCGAGGATGCGGACTTGCGAGGTTCCGCTGCCCCCGCCGACGATGATTTCGGCCTTGCCGTCGCCGTTGAGGTCTTTCGCGGCCACGGGGACGGTGCCGTCGGGCCCGGCGGAAAAGCCGAATGCGGTCAGGAGCGTGCGGCCGTCTTTGCCGCTGACGACTTTGACCTCTGCCCGGCCGTTTTGCACGAACCCGTAGACCGTGTCCGCGTACCCGTCGCCGTTGTAGTCGCCGACGGCCATCGACGCGTTCGGCGGAATGTTCGGCACGGTCGCCACGTCGAACCGGGTGACGGTTGCGGAGACCGTTCGGTGGGTGAACACGGCCGCGGTTGGCCCGGCCGAGGTGAGCACGTCGGCCACGCCGTCGTGGGTCGCGTCGCCGACCGCAACCCGTACGCCGGTGGTCAACGTGGCGTCGCCGGCAAAGAAGGTGTCGGTCATTGTCGGATTCGAGCCGAGGAGGTCCTGCCCGCGGAAAACTTTCACTTGCGGGTGGCCGCCGACGCCCATGCCGAGGACCAGGTCGGCCCGTCCGTCGCCGGTCACGTCCCCGGCCGCGATAAATGCGCCGCCCGTGAACGTTTGCGAGAAGGCGTAGAAGTCGGCAATCGGCCGGCCGGTCGCTCCGTTATAAACGACGACCCGAGACGAACCGCTCGCGGCCACAACGGCCAGGTCGTCTACTCCGTCGCCGGTGAAATCCGCCGTCGCCACCCGAACCCCGCCCGTGTACCCCCGGCCGAACGGGGTCACGGTCGTCAGGATTGCATTCGTCTCGGCGTCATATACGTTCACCTGGGCGGTGGCCCCCGGCCCCGAACCGACCGCGAACCGGTGCGGATGCACGATCGGGGCGGTGAACATTTGCCGGAAGGTGCTCGGCGTCGTGCGGTCTTCCAGGCGGTCGAGTTGCATGGGGCGGAATTTGGAGATGGCGACCATTCCGATTACCTCCGTTACGTCCTTGCGGGAGATGTAATCGGAACGTCGGGGAAACCCGGGCTTGCGCGGCGGTCGATCTCGATTTCCGCTTCGATTTTCGTATTCTTGCCTGTCATCGACTTTTGCCGCGGGGAGAACCCGGGGCGAGTTCACCGGAGGCAAGTCATGGGAAACCCGGCAGGCGTTAAGCGGAAGAAGAAGGAGAAGCGGCGCAAGAAATTCGAGCAGAGGCTCGGCGGCCCGCTGGCCTACGTGTCCAAAGAGGTGCGTGAGGAAATCAAGGCGCTGGCGGCGAAAAAGTAGCTTTTACAAAAAGTTCGGTTCGGCATCCAGGTCCGGCGGGGCGAACTCGCCGGCCTGCCATTTCTCGACGGCCAACGCGGCCATGGCTGCATTGTCGGTACACAATTCGAGCGGCGGAATCACAAGCTCGACACCTTCATTCGAACACATTGCTTCCAGTTTGGATCGAAGCCGTTTGTTCGCCGAGACGCCGCCGCCGACGGCGAGTCGGCGGAGACCCGTTTGTCTTAAGGTTTGTTTGCATTTCCCGACGAGTACGTCCACGACGGCTTCCTCAAAACTCGCGGCCAGGTCGGCCCGCTTTTGGCCCGGTGGCGGGGGGACGGCCTTCGAGACGTCCTGCCCGTGACAGGCATAGAGGACGGCAGTCTTAAGCCCGCTGAAGCTGAATTCGAGCCGGTCGGATTCGAGGAACGAGCGGGGGAAGGCGAATGCCTTCGGGTTCCCGGCCGTCGCCTCCCGTTCGACCGCAGGACCGCCCGGGAAGCCGAGGCCGAGAATGGCGGCGACTTTATCGAACGCCTCCCCGGCAGCGTCGTCGCGGGTGGTGCCGAGCAATGTCATGGACAGCGGCGTGTCGCAGCGGAAGAGGGCGGTGTGGCCGCCGCTGACCACGAGGCCGATGCAGGGGAAAATGTCTTTTCCTGCCGCGAGCCGGCACGCGTAAATATGTCCGGCCACGTGGTTCACCGCGACGACGGGTATGCCGAGGGCAAGTCCCAGCATTTTCGCCGCGGAGACGCCGATGAGCAAAGCCCCGACGAGGCCCGGCGTATGGTGAATCGCGATACAGCCGATATCGCCAAGCGGGATGCCCGCTCGCGCCAGGGCGTCGTCGATCACCGGCAGGATGTTTCGCAAATGGGCCCGGCTGGCAATCTCGGGGACCACGCCGCCGAACCGGGCGTGCAATTCGGCCTGTGAAGCGACGACGTTGGACAGGATCCGCCGGTCGGCGGTAAACACCGCCGCGGCCGTCTCGTCGCACGAAGATTCCAGGGCGAGGAAGGTCGTCGTTGTCAAGATGCGTTCGAATCCCCCTCTCCCGGCCACTCCACCCATTTTTTCGCCTGCCGCCAGAATGCGAGAGGGTTATCGAATACCACTTTCTTGATGGTCGCATCCGAATGCCCCCGCCGCTTCATTTCCTGAATGAGTTCGGGCACGGCGAGCGGATCGGATTTGCCCCAGTCGCCGGCCGAGTTGGCCATGATGCGGTCGGTGCCGACCATTTCCAGGATGTCGCACGCCCGGGCCGGGGTGCATTTCGTGACCGGGTAGAGTGTCATTCCGCACCAGAAGCCGTTGTCGAGTGCGAGTTTCACCGTGTGCTCTTCCACGTGGTCGATGCACACGCGGTGCGGCTTCACCCGCTTGTCGTTCTTCAGCATGTCCACGATCATCCGCGTGCCTTTGAATTTGTCTTCCAGGTGTGGGGTGTGGATGAGGATCAACTCGTCGGTCTTCGTCGCGAGGTCGAGATGCTCCTGGAAGATGGTTGCCTCGTTCGCCGTGTTCTTGTTGAGGCCGATTTCCCCGATGCCGAGCACATTCGGCTTCTTCAGGAACTCGGGAATCAGCGCGATCACTTCGCGGGAAAGGGAGACGTTCTCCGCTTCTTTCGCGTTGATGCAGAGCCAGCAGTAATGGCGGATATGGAACTGGGCCGCCCGTTTCGGCTCGTAGTCGGTGAGTTGGCGGAAGTAGTCGTGAAAGGCCTGCGCCGTGCCGCGGTCGTACCCGGCCCAGAAGGCGGGTTCGCTGATCGCGGCACACCCGCATTTGGCCATCCGGTCGTAGTCGTCCGTCGTCCGCGAGATCATGTGGACGTGCGGGTCGAGCCACGGGATCATGTCATATCTCCTTCTTGAGAAACAACTTACGAGTTCAGGGCGGACGGTAATTGGACGGAATTCGCGCCGGTCGGATAGTCCATATCAAGTTACGCCATAATCAGCCCCTCACGCGATGACCACCGACACTCCGAACGGCACCTCCAGTGTCGTGAACAGTTCCAAGCACGTGTGCGGCACCTCAAACCCTGCCGTGTCGCAGTTCGAACGGTATCCACAGAAGACATCGACTTTGTACCGCAGTTTCAGACCCTTTAGATACCCGACGGCTGGCCGGACTACCGCCCACAGCGCCTCGATATGACGCGCGAGCGGCTCGTCTTCCGGTACCGGCGACTGATAGTGCCACGCATCGTCCCGGTAGGCCGGCGAGTTGGGGCCGCGACGCTCGCCCTTACGGTGGCTACTCGTCGGAGCAACCCCAAGTGTCTGACTGATCTGCTCGAACAGAAGTTCGTCGCCGTGGACCCGCAAAGTCGCGCTGAACTTGAAGTAGTTCGGCCCGTCCGGCTCCTGGCCATCGAGGAACCCGCGGAGGGTGCGGAACATTTTGGGCTTGTCGGATTCATCCATTGGCACCACCCCCTCCGCCTAACTCGTTATTAGCTCGACCGACCTATCGTTCCCGAATGCCGCCGAAACCCTCTGGATGAAATTGGGACGGAAATGGTGGAAACAGTAGACAGTCCTGAGCCGCTAACCTCAAATAATTCCTGGAAAACAGGGCATTTCCCGCGAAAAACCTTGCGGGTCGATGTACTCCACGCAAATCCCCCCGCTAGCCGATCCGTGCGGCGATGGCGGCCCGGGCGGAGCCGAGCATGCGAATGTAGAGAACGGCCCCGATGAAGCCGATGGCACCCAGAACGCCTGCGGAAATGGCCGTCCGCGTGCCCAGGTTCAGGGCGAACCATTTGTTGCAAAGCGGTTGCAACTCGGCATTGCCGAAAATGGCGTAGGTCAGCCAGCCGAAGGCGAAAACGATGACGAGAAGGCTGCCGAGCCAACAGAGAAAAGTCGCCCGGCCGCAGGTTCGGCGGTCCTGCAGGTTGGCCCCGACCCGGCCGATCGCACTGAGGAACCAGCTTTCGCCGAGCACGCCGCAAAGAATCAGGGCGAGCAGGCCGAACCGGCTGATGGTCCCCGGGAGGTCGAAAGACCGCATGATCGTGCTGTCGAGATAGCGCTTAACTCGCTCTTGCGTGTTCAGAACCTCGACTTGTCCCCGACTATCCCTTCCAAACCCGTTCACTACTTCGGACGATGGCGATATGTCCGGGGCCGAACCGGTGCGTACTTCCTGGCCCACCATGAGCCCGACGGCCAATAGTCCGATGAGTGCGAGGAGTGTGAAGATCGCGGCCCAGAGGGCGGGACCGCGGGCGCCGGAGGTGGTCGGGGTGTTGGCCACGCCGAACCGGCCGAGGACGACGAGAAGGAGTCCGAGCAGGGTTGGTGCAAACCCGGCGGCGAGAAACAGTTCGCCCGTAAACGACAATCGGTGAATGCCCAAGTAGCCCGGGTCCTTATCCGGCAGGTGAATGCCGAGTGGTTCGGCCGCGGCCAATACGGCCGTGAAGATACCGGCAATCAAATACAACAGGATTCCCAACCGCACCCACCAAAGACCGCGGCGGGCCCGAACCCAGCTTTTCCTACCGGCCGGTTGCGTCGAACCGAGGGGGGCGGGATGGGGCATCGGACGCGGGCGGTTGGGTTCCGGCGGACTGAACGGGTTTGGTTGTGCAGCCACGGACCCGCCTCCGTAGGGTTTCGATTCCGTCGCGACGCGGCCGGCAGCCCCGGCCGGCATGGCGCTCGTGCTCCCAAACCCGCGCGGCTCGGCCGGCCGCGGTACCGGATTCCCTACCATCGCCGTCGCCGGTAATCCCTCCAACCCGCCCGCCCCCGCCATCGAATCCGTTACCTTCGGCGCGTCGAGTGGGATGGGTAAGATGTTGCCGCAGTTCGGGCACTTGCCCTTCTTCCCGCCGGCGTCATCCGGGGCGTGCAACACTCCACCGCACTTCGCACAGGAGACTTTCAGGGGCATGGCCGTTCCCTTATTTCACTGCTTCGGGTTGGGCGGTCGGCGATATCGCCGGACCGGGATGCGGTCAGTGTACCCAAAAACCGTTCCGATGGGGCGGGTTGAAATCGGACTAATTCTTGGGAATCGGCCGCGGCCAGGTCGGGTCGTACGCGAGTGAGAAGATTTGCTGGACCCGTGCGGCTCGGTCCGGCTCCGTTCCGGCCAGCACGGCCAGGGCTTCCCGGATTCGGCCGACCCGCGGGTCGCCGGCCGCGTCTCCCGCCCCCCGGTCGATTCGGTCCATTGCGGCGGCGAGGTCGAGCAACCGGGACCGGGCATCGAGGAAATAGGCGTCGAGAACTTTTTTTGCGGGCATCGGCGTCATCGGGTTCCTCCGAACCGGGACTTCACTTCCAATGGGACGAGTTCGTTCAGGCTGCCGGACCGAAACCCGTCGAGATCGAGCGTGACGTATCGGAATCCCAGTTCGCGAAGGGCGCCAGCGAGTCGGGTGCGCACCGGCTCGGCCGCGAATCGTGCGATGTCGACGGCCGGAATTTCCAGACGGGCCAAGTCTCCGTCGTGATACCGCACCCGGCAGTCTCGTAGACCGAGGTCTTTCAGAATGATCTCCGCGGCTTCGATTCGGGCCGTCCGTTCCGGGGTGACGGAGAGACCGGGGGCGAGCCGGCTAGAAAGGCAGGGGCTGGCCGGCTTGTCCCAGACGGGCAGCCCCCATTCTTTCGCCGCGGCCCGGACGTCCCCTTTCGTGAAACCGGCATCCTGGAGGGGATGGCGGACGCGGTGTTCCGCGGCCGCGGTTAGACCCGGTCTATAATCACCGGCGTCGTCCAGGTTCGCTCCGCTGGCGATCAGTGGGACTCCCAGGTCGGGCAAATGTTTGTCGATAGTCGCATAAAGTTCGCTTTTGCAGAAGTAGCACCGACTACCGTCGTTTTTGAGGTAATTCGGGTCGTCGAATTCGTGGGTTTCCAGCACGACGTGTCGAATGCCGATTGCGGCCGCGAGCCGGCGGGCGTCGGCGACTTCGGCCTTTGGAACGCTTGGGCTCTCGGCCGTCACGGCCACCGCCCGGTCGCCCAACGCGAGTTGCGCAGCCTTGGCCACCACGGCGCTATCGACGCCCCCGCTAAACGCCACCGCCACGCCCGGCCATTCACCGATCGCGGCAAGCAGCCGGGCCATTTTGGCGGCAAGTTCGTCGGGAGACGGCGTCATGGCGCGGGTGGCCGGCACGTGAGTACGGGGCAGGGGGAAAGACGGACGACCCGCTCGGCCACCGACCCGAGCAGCAAGTGCGAGAGACCGGTCCGCCCGTGCGTGCCGAGGCAGATCAGATCGGCCTTCCATTCCTTCGCCGTGTCCACGATCTCTTCCGCCGGCGCACCGACTCGGGCTTCGAACGACACGTTCATCCCCTGCAGTTGAAATTCCTGAACGACTTTCTTGAGCCCCTCCACGGCGTGCGATTGCAACTCGGTCAGGTCGGGCATCTGCACGGGAGCGGGCACGACGGCCTCGGGCAGTACCACCGACATGTCGGGTAGCACGTGCAGGAGACGAAGTTCGGAACCGAACTTGGCGGCGATGACTTTGGCATGGCGAACCGCCCCGGCCGCCCGCTCGCTGAAGTCGGTCGGCATCAATATTCGGGCAAACGATATCATGACATTTCCTCGCGCTCGGGTTACTCCCGCACCGCTTTCTGGAACAGTTCCCGCAATTTCTTTGTAACCGGACCCGGTTTTCCGGACCCGATCCCCCGGTCGTCCACTTTCGTCACCGCAATGACCTCGGCGGCGGTTCCGGTCAGAAACACTTCGTCCGCGATGTACACGTCGTGCCGGGTGAGGGTGCATTCCCGGACCGGGACGTTCGCCCCGCGGGCCAGGTTCATGACGAAGTCCCGGGTGATCCCTTCCAGGATTCCCGCTTCCGGGGGAGGCGTTTTGAGAACCCCCTTCTTCACGACGAAGATGTTATCGCCCGTGCACTCCGCGACTTCGCCCTGCAGGTTCAGCATGATCGCTTCCAGACAGCCGGCCCGGATCGCCTCGATTTTGGCCAGGATGTTGTTGAGGTAATTGAGCGACTTCACCCGCGGGTTCAGGGCGTTGGGGTGGTTGCGGGTGTACGACGACGTGACGACCTCCAGTCCGTTTTCGTAAAGCTCTTTCGGGTAGAGGGCGATGTCGTCGACGATGACGATGACTTGGGGTTCGCACTTGCGCGGGTCGAGACCCAGCGTGCCGGGCCCGCGGGTGACGAGGAGCCGGATGTACCCTTCGATTTTGTTGTTCACCCGCACCGTTTCTTCCACCGCCGTCATCATTTCTGCCGGCGAGAGTGGGATGTTCAGCGCGATCGCCTTGGCCGATTCGTAAAGCCGTTCGGTGTGTTCCCGGTGTTTGAAGACCTTGCCGGCATAAATGCGGATGCCTTCGAAAATGCCGTCGCCGTATAGCAGGCCGTGGTCGTAGACGCTGACCGTTGCGTCCTGCTTGTCGAAAAACTTGCCGTTGATCCAGACACGCGTACTCATCCGAACACTCCGGGAGAAGCTGCGGAACCGGGAATGAAAGAATTATACAACGCGAGCGGATTCGCAGGTTCAATAAGCATAATCCCAAACCTGAAAACGGACCCGGGGTGAGATCATCCGTCAAACTTACTGGCAGTTTTGTGGTTGAACCGAACGGACCGTCGGGCGTCTGCGGACGAATCGGAATAAAGGGATTAGCCCGCGGCAGCCATCAGCGATTCGATAATCCCGTCGGCAACGCACAGACCCCGGCGGGTGAGCCGAATCCGGTGGCCGTCATCCGTGATTAACCCCTCGCTGACGAGTGACGGGAGCTTCTTGCCGATCAGTTCGTCCAGTTCGTATTCGGTCTGGATTCGGAAGGCCGACCGTTCGATCCCGTCGCACCGCCGCAACTGTACGGCCATCGTTTCAACCGCACGGTCCCTCGGCGGAAGCGTCTCGGACTGAAACGTGGGAGATTCCCCGCCGAGAATTCTTTTGACATAATCATTCGTGTTGCGGACGTTCAGTTCGCGCACGCCGCGAACGTATCGGGCGGCGCCGACGCCGAAACCGTAGTAGGCCTCGTTGGCCCAGTAGCGTTCGTTGTGCCGGCACCGTTTGCCGGGGCGGGCGAAGTTGGAGATCTCGTACTGTTCGTAACCGGATTCGGTCAGTCCGACGATCGCGGCCTCGTACATGGCCAGTTCGACGTCCTCCGTCACGGGACGCACCCGTCCGCTCGCCCGGTCTTTCCAGATCGGCGTCCCCTTTTCATAGGTGAGTCCGTAGGTCGAAAGGTGATCGGGATTGAATCCCACGGCCGCTTTCAGGTCCGATTGCCATTCGTCGAGCGTCGCGCCGGGTGCCGCGAAGATGAGGTCGAGTGACAAATCCAACCGTTGGTGCCGGACCGCTTCGATGGCCCGGGAAATGTGTTCGACGCCGTGCCGACGATCCAACGCGGAAAGCCGCTGGGCACGGAACGACTGGACGCCGACGCTAATGCGGCTGACGCCGAACGAAGCCAGCAGGGATGTCTTCTCTTCGTCCAGGCTTTCCGGCGTCGATTCGATGGAATACTCGAGTTTGTCCGCGGTGCCGGATTGCGGTGGTAGCCACCGTCGGATCGATTCGAGTAATCGGCCGAGTTGGTCCGGATTCAGATACGTCGGCGTACCACCGCCGATAAAGAGAGATTCGACCGGTCGGGGCGTGGCGAGGGATTGCAGTTCGATTTCGAGGGCGTCGAGATAGAGTTCGATGAGAAAGTCTTGTCCGGCCGTGACGGCGAAATCGCAGTAGCCGCAATGATGGCCGCAAAACGGGACGTGGATATATGCGGTGCGGGGTTCGAGCCAGGGAGGAGCCATTCCGTTAGTTTAGCCCGACGCCGAGTGAAGATCCTCGCTCGCGCGTCGGGCCAACATAAAGTCGGGCTAACCGAAATCGATTTACGGGAAGATGAACGCCAGCCCCGTGACCACACCCAATTCGGCAACGGTACCGGTCACACTGAAGTCGGGTGGGTAAATGTAATACGGTACCGGACTACCCGGCAGACATTTGCCGGCACTCGTTTCGTAACATTCGTGGATGTTCGAGGCGACCTTGTACGGCAGGAAAAGGCAATCCCGGTAAAAGTACGCTGCGGAGACGAACGGCTGCGCGGCTCCGAGCTCCCAGCCGTACCGTTCGGCGTTCTTCTCCTCGAACAGAAGTCGGCGGTGGACGACGTAACCCGGTTCGATTTCGACCTTCGCCGGCGGGTAACTCCGGACGACGTACGTTTCTTTGGTCAACTCGGGGAGTCGGGGAATCGGCATATCGATCCGGCCGACGTAGGCCTTGATGCGGGCTTCGAGTACTGCGTTGTCGTCGAGGCGAAAGACGTTGGCTCGGATCGGATCGCTGTCATGACCGGTGTTAGAGGAAGGTGGGAATCCAGCCATGGGAGACTGCGCGGCGCCGGCGGGAGGCGTTTGCGGTCCCGGGGCCGGCGGTTGGCCCGCGACTGGTATGATCTGGGTCGCGCTGGTGCCGGCCGGTTTGCGAAAGGTCATGGTCCGTTCGCCCGGTGTCGTCGGCACAGGAGCGTTCGTCGGCCAGTCCTTCCAGATACCGGGTGGAGTCGGAGCCGTGACCGCGGACGGTAGCGGTGCGGGGCCTTGCGCCGCGGCCTGACCGGCGGCGAAAGCCGTCCAAACGGCCAGACTAATCCCCTTCCAGCCCCGCATAATCCGCGACGCTGTAGTTCGGCGATTCCTGCGTAATAGCGATGTCATGCGGATGGCTCTCCTGGACCGACGCCCCGGTTACTTGGATGAACCGGGCCTTCGTCCTGAGGTCTTCGAGCGTCCTGGCGCCGACATACCCCATGCCGGCACGCAATCCGCCCACCAACTGGAACACGAACGGGGCGAGCGGCCCCTTGTACGGTACCCGGCCTTCCACGCCCTCGGGCACGAGCTTGGAGCTGCGGGCTTCGCCGCCCTGGTGGTAGCGGTCGGCCGAGCCGGCCGACATCGCCCCGAGCGACCCCATCCCGCGGTAAACTTTGAAGCTCCGGCCGCGGTACAGGATCGTCTGGCCGGGGCTCTCCGTCAACCCGGCGAACAATCCCCCGATCATCACCCCAAACGCCCCGGCTGCCAGGGCCTTGGTGATGTCGCCCGAATAGCGGATGCCCCCGTCCGCAATCAAGGTCACGCCGGTGCCTTTGACCCCCTTGGCCGCATTGGTGATCGCGCTCATCTGCGGCACGCCGACGCCGGAAACAATCCGCGTCGTGCAGATCGAGCCGGGTCCGATGCCCACCTTAATGGCGTCGGCCCCCGCTTCGACCAAAGCCTTCGCACCTTCCGCCGTCGCCACATTCCCCGCGATCACGTCGATCGCATACCGCTGCTTGACCCCGCGGACCGTTTCGATCACGTTCCGGCTATGGCCGTGGGCCGAATCCACCACCAGGACGTCGACCCCGGCGTGAATGAGCGATTCCGCCCGTTCGAATTCGTGGACCCCGATCGCCGCCCCGACCCGCAACCGGCCCCGCGAATCTTTACACGCGGCCGGAAAATTCTGGGTCTTATCGATGTCCTTGATCGTGATTAACCCCTTCAGTCGGTATTCATCGTCTACTAGGAGAAGTTTCTCCACCTTATTTTTTGTGAGAAGCATCTCGGCCGATTCGAGGGGCGTGTTTTCGGGGGCCGTCACCAGATTGTCCTTGGTCATCACCTCGGAGATTTTCTGGTTGTTGTCGGCCAGGAACTTCAAATCCCGCCGGGTCAGAATACCTTTGAGAATGCCGTTGACCGTGATCGGCACGCCGCTGATGTGGTGCTGCTGCATCACTTTACGCGCGTGGCCGACCGTTTCGTCCGGGTGGAGCGTGACCGGGTCGGTAATGATCCCGTTTTCGCTCCGCTTGACCTTATCCACCTCGCGGGTCTGGTTCGCGACCGAGAGGTTCTTGTGAATAATCCCGATCCCCCCCTCCTGGGCGAGGGCGATCGCCAGTTCGCTCTCGGTCACCGTGTCCATCGGTGAAGAGAGGACGGGGATGTTCAATTTAACGTTGCGGGTGAGTTGCGTGCGGACGTCGACCTCTTTCGGTACCAGCTCGCTATACCCCGGCTCCAGAAGGACGTCGTCAAAGGTCACGCCCTGATACGCGATGCGGTCGTTCACGAATTGGCCCCCCTTAGCCGCGCGACGTGTGTAAGGGGCGATTATAGGAAGGGCCGTTCCGTTCGCCGCGGCGCTCCGGCTACTCCGCCGGTTCGATAGTCACTCGCAGGGCCTCGGCACCCCGGTCCTTCTGGGTCGGGTCGGGTCCGCAACTGTGGATCTGATCCGCCTTCAACTCCGCCACTTCGAGCGGCCCGACCCAGACGACCGACCGGCCGGTTTCGTGGGCCTCCGTCATGAGCATCATGCACTTTTCAATCCGGTACGAAAAGACTTTCTGGAGTACGGCGACGACGAAATCCATCGTGTTGATGTCGTCGTTATGCAAGATGACGGAATAGGGCTGCAACAGTTGCGTTCGAGTAACGGTGTCTTCTTCCGGCAGGGTATCGGGGAAAGCGGTGGCCGGCATGTTCGGGGTCCTCCGGCAGGTTCCCTGTAGTCTACCTCGAAAAATGGGCGAATGAAACGCTCCGGCGCGGCGGGCGTCATTCCCGTAGAGTACCGGAGGATCAACCGCCCCGTCCCATGCCCATTGGAGGGATACCCGTGACGCGCTA
>DASXPC010000089.1:0-39100 GCA_036493815.1 Fimbriiglobus sp.
ACTTTTCTCTTGATTCTCCTACCGCCCGTACCAATACTTTTCTCAATGCCTCGCAATCCAAGCGCCTCTCTGGGTGGTTACTGCTACCACGCCCTCAACCGGGGCAACGGCCGACGCGCGATCTTCCACGACGACCGCGACTATGCCGACTTCGTGCAACTCCTCCACGAAGCCGGGCAACGCACGACGGTACGACTGATCGGCTACTGCCTGATGCCCAATCACTTCCACCTCGTCCTCTGGCCGCGGGCGGACGGCGACCTGAGCGGCTCCATGCGGTGGCTGCTCACCGCCCACGTACGCCGGTATCACCGGCGGTATCGCGGGAGCGGCCACGTCTACCAAGGACGGTTCCGCTCGTTCCCGATCCAGGAAGACGAACACCTGCTGACGGTGCTCCGGTACGTCGAGCGGAACCCCGCCCGGGCCCGACTCGTCGAGCGGGCCCAGGACTGGCCGTGGTCGAGTGCCGCCGCGAATCGGCCCGGGGAACCCGTGCTCGACGTCGGTCCCGTGCCGCGGCCGGCCGGCTGGCTCCGGCACGTGAACACGCCGCAAACCGAGGCGGAGGCGGAAGCCCTTCGCGAGTGCATCCGCCGCCGGAGGCCGTTCGGCGACGCGGCGTGGATCGGCCGGGCGGCGGGTCGGCTCGGACTGGAATCGAGCCTGCGGCCGCGCGGCCGGCCGCGGAAGCCGGCCGAAAAATCACCGACCCTGTTCGGCGAGGAGGGGAACGAGTAATTTATTCACGCTGTCCCCTTTTTCCCGGTAACGGAATTCCGTCAAAATAATGAATTATATTGAAACTATGCAATCCTTGTTTCGTGTAAACTGGTCAACAATACTTGTTGGCTGGGAAGGTCCGTGTAATTGGGAGCCAATATTAAACTATTGTGATATTGACACATATTCACTTGCGCGACTTACACAAGGCGTAAACGAACAAGAAAGTAGTATTATATACGATATTCTTTCCAATTGCGACGCTGACTCACGTCGTGATGATGTGGGCAATTATTTGTTCAAGCTTTCTCGACTACAGGCGAACGATACGTCATTGGAGATACGCAAGTGGAGGATTGTGCTTCTTCAGAATGCCCTGCAGCAACTACCTGACGATCCAATATATGGAATGGTTGCAATTACAGAGTTTTGGAGTAAGTTTGATTTTCCTAGTGATGGCCCGCTCCATATGTCTGGAGATAAATATATATCTCCTGAATACTACCAGAAACAATTCTATGATAATACGATAGCCTCGCATGAAGATTGGGTTCTTCGTGAAATCAACAGGATTAGGGCATCAGACATAGGTGTCCCGGTCTAAATTGTGGTCGCATTTGTAGCCGAATTCGGACTGTAGGGATTCGGTGGTGATTATGAGAGGTTTCCCGAATTCCGGAGAATTTTGGAGAGGGCATGCGCGATGCTCCTGGCAACGCCGACGGCAGTCCCGTGTCGATGCGACGCGGCCGGCGAAGGTCACGTCGCCGTTTTGTTCCGGGGTCGTTGAGCCTGATACTGGTTCAGCCACTGTTCGAGTTGTGCGACGGCGGAGAGGAAGTCGTGCCCGAGCACCCGCAGCAAATCGATGTTGTTGAGGTTTTTGTGACAGGCAAAGCAGTGGGCGAGGTTGGGACCGGAAAAGGGGACAGCGTAATTTTCCCTTGCCGTCTTTAACCCGCCGGGCCACATTCGCTCTCAAGCCCCGCCACCCCCGCACCGCCCTCGGCGGCTACGGTTTCCACGTCCCCAATCGCGGGAACGGACGCCGGACCATCTTCTCCAAGGAGCGTGACTACGCCGCGTTCGTCGACCTGCCCCATGCAGCCGGGCGGCGGACGCCCGTTCGCCTGTTCGGCGAGGAGGGGAACGAGTAATTTATTCACGCTGTCCCGTTTTTCCCATTTTGCGGAACAAGAGACCACGGATACCAGAGCGTGTGGGGCAGTCCATCTTATTATCGTTCGCAAACGAATCCATTCACAGGTGGCACATATAGGCAACCCATTTTACTTACTCAGGATCAAATGCTGACGAACGCAGACACATACGAAGGCTTTTTTGAGGAGTGTATGAAATGAATGGCTTGCACCAGTCTATTCTTGTCCGCTTATCGGCGTTTCTGTTAGTCTTGTTTTATTCAGCAGCTGTAGCCAACAGTGGCCATTTATACGATGACGAAAAAATGCGATTGGCAAATCCTACCGAAGTACACAACCAAAGGTGCGACACGTGGAATGAATGGGTCGTTGCGCTCTGGACTGACGGAAAGAGTTATAGACCCGGCGAACCTGTGGCCATATTCGTTCGACTCCATTCGGACACTGGGAAGCTAGAATACCGTAAGGCAACAATTTCTACTTATGTATATCAAGATAAAAAAGAAATATACAAATACACACAAGACATCGAATTCAAAAAAATAAAATCTGACATAGCATCACATGGTTCATATGTCGAAAATTCAATAATGAACAGCGAACGAAAGAAGCCTCAGGTGCTTTCAAATGGAGAGTATGAGCTAAAATGTATAATAACACTTGACGGAAGCGAGATTATGAAAGCCGACAAAATACACATACGAATTGCAGATAGGAAACGATAAAGCGGCGACTCATGCGTGACCGTGCGGCGAAGTCCCTTCTTGTAGCACGTGATACCCTCGGGGCATTTCGGCCCCGGGGGTGTCACGATCATGGCGAATCCTGAGTTGTGGGATCCGACGCGGGAGCGGTTCTGGCGGACGACGCTGTCGGCGGAGCGGACGACGAGATCGAGGGCGGCCGGCGAGAAGGCGTTGTGGCCGAGGCCGGCCCGGTCGAGCTCGCGGAGGAGGAATTCCCGCATGGCGTCGGGTCCGAGCCGCTTGGTGATCGCCGAATAGGTGACGCGGCTCTTGATGTCCTGGTTGACGCCGAGGTCGGCGAGCAAGCTGGTCCGGCCGATCAGGACCAGGTTGTGGTTTTTGGGGAAGTCCTCGAACAGGAGCCGCAGTCGGCGGAGGTTGGCCAGGTCCATGAGGTGCGCGTCGTCGAGGATGGTGGCCATCCATTCGGCGATGAAGTCCCGCAGGGTCGGGGAATGGATTGCGTTCCTACTCGGAGCGTGACAACGAGTGGCAAAATGCTTCCAGCCGCGGGAAGACTTTCGCAGCCTGCCATTCATTAACTTGCATTTGGCCGTAACGCCTTTATTACCTTCCACTTGCAACTTGGTTCCAGAGTCGGGAAATGCTTCCAGCGACCACTCCACCGGGTGCTGGAAGAATAATCTTCTCAAAAATGGGACGGCCGGCGCTGTATCGGGATTGATGGCGTGGAGGGTTGATTCTGGGACGCAAAGCACCGCCTTCCTCAATCCCGCCGGCAGTCCGACCGGCATCGGCACGAACGAGGGAGGGGAATCGGTGTAATCTGGGAGGACCGGTGCGAACGCATACTCACCGGCTTCCCGAGAGACCTTGGCGTGATCCCCTCACTCCTCGACGCGACGTTCCGCCGGGATGGCGGAAAACTGCTCGCGGTGCTCATCCGCGGGTGCGGGGACTTCGACCGGGCCGAGGACGCCCTTCAGGACGCGATGACGAAAGCCCTGGTGACCTGGCCGCGGGACGGCGTGCCGGACAACCCCGCGGCGTGGCTGCTGACGGTCGCCCGGCGGGTGCTGCTGGATAAGGCCCGGCGGGCGAAGGCGGTGCCGCTGCCGGACCTGCCGGCCGAGCCGGTGGCATTCGCCGATCCGGAGGTCATCCCGGACGACCGACTGCGGTTGCTGTTCACGTGTTGTCACCCGGCGCTTTCCCAACAGGCTCAGGTGGCACTCGCCCTGCGAACCCTCGGCGGCCTGACGACCCGCGAAATTGCCCGGGCCTTCGTCGAACCCGAACCGACCACGGCACAGCGGCTGGTGCGGGCGAAGCAGAAAATCCGCGAAGCGAAGATCCCGTTCGAGGTCCCCGCGGCGGACGCACTGCCGGACCGGCTCGCGGCCGTACTCGAAGTCGTTTACCTGGTGTTCAACGAAGGGTACGCGGCGACGTCCGACCCGGACTTCGTCCGCCCGGACCTGTGCGACGAAGCCGGCCGACTCGCCCGGCTGCTGGTCGATCTGATGCCGGACGAACCGGAGCCGCGCGGCCTCCTCGCCCTGGTCCTGCTCCACAACGCCCGGCGGGCCACCCGAATCGGTGCGGACGGAGCCATCGTCCCGCTGGAGGAACAGAACCGCACGGCGTGGGACCACGAAAAGATCCGTGAGGGAGTCGCCGTCCTCGATTCGGCCCTGCCGATGGCCCGGCCCGGGCCGTATCAGATTCAGGCGGCGGTGGCCGCGCTGCACGCCACGGCGAAATTCCCCGAAGACACCGACTGGCCGCAGATCGCGGCGTTGTATGCGTCGCTGCTCCGGTTCACGCCGACCCCGGTCGTGCAGTTGAACGCGGCCGTCGCTCACGCCATGGCCGGACACCTCGACTCGGCACTCGATTGGATTGAACGGATCGCGAAGACGAACGAGCTGAAAGATTACTACCTTCTCCCCGCGGCGAAGGCGGACTTGTTCCGCCGGACCGGCCAGAATGAAAAGGCCGCCGTCGAATACTGGGCCGCCATCCCGCTCGCCACGACCGACGCGGAGCGGAAGTATCTGGAACGACGGTTGCGGGAAGTCACTTGAATGCAGTTACGCCGCAGCCTGCTCCTCCTCCGGCCAGTCCTCGAACCGGACGGCGACCTGCTTCGACACGCCGCTTTCCTGCATCGTGATGCCGTAGAGCACGTCGGCCGAGGCCATCGTCCGCTTCTTGTGCGTCACCACGATGAACTGCGATTGGTCGAGGAATTCCCGCAGCACGCCCACGAAGCGGACCGTATTCGCCTCGTCCAGGGCCGCGTCGACTTCGTCGAGGATACAAAACGGGCTCGGCCGGCTGCGAAAGATGGCGAGAAGCAACGCGACCGCCGTCAGCGTCTTCTCGCCGCCGGAAAGCAGGGAAATGCTCCGCAGTTCTTTCCCCGGCGGGCGGGCCGTGACTTCGATGCCGCTCTCCAGCACGTCCGTTTCGTCTTCCAGAACGATGTCCGCCTTGCCCCCGCCGAAGAGTTTGCGGAAGAGTTCCTGGAAATGAACTCGGACGGCGGCGAGCGTGTCGCCGAATAGGGTGCGGCTGTCGGTGTTGATACGGTCGATGATGTCGGTGAGCGTTTTCGCCGCGGCGACCAGGTCGTCGTGTTGGGCGCGAAGAGATTGGTCGCGTCCTTCGACTTCCGCCAGTTCTTCCAGGGCTTCGAGGTTAACGCTGCCGAGCTTGGCAATCTTTCTCCGCAAGTCGTCGATCTCGTCCTGGGCGTCTTCCGGATTGGGCAGGGTGGGAGGCGATGCGCCGAAATCGGCGGGCTGATTTCCCTCGGCCAATTCGACGCCGTAATCCTCCCGAATCCGGGCCGCCAGCGCGTCCCGGCGGTTGGTGAGGTCCCGCACCGTGAGGTCGTGCGCATGGGCCCGGTCCTGGACCTGCTGCAAGTGCGTTCGGGCCGACTTTCCTTCGCTTTGCAGGCGGTCGCGGTCGGCGCGCAACTCGTCCCGTCGGGCGGTGATGTCGGCGAGCAGACGGTCGCGATGATCTTTGTCGGCGTAAGCGTCGGCCGCCGACTGGGTGGCGCGGAGCGTGGCCAGTTGTGCCTCGAGTTTCCCGGCTTTTGCCGCCTTCTCGGCGGCGGCGAGATTGACTGCATCCACCTTGCGTTGCCGGAGCGTGGCGTCGAGGTCGGCGAGGCGTGCGGTCAGGGCGGCGTGTTGCTCTTTCACGCGGCCGAAGGCGACCTGGGCATCCGTGCTTTCCTGCTGCCGGGCATCCCGCTCGACCCCGGCCGCCGCCAAAGCGGCATCCGTCGAGGCAATATGTTCCTGCACCTCGGCCGCGGCCCGGTCCGCTTCCTCCGCGCGCTGCCGCACGTCGCGCTCGAGTAACTCCTGCCGCCGCAATTCCGCCGCGGTCAGGTCCGCTTCGCGAACCAATAAATCGATGGAGTCCGCGAGTTGTTTTTGCACCTGCCGCTGCTCGACCAGACGGTCGCGAAGCGACCCGGCCTCGCCCGTGAGGGCCGCGATTTCGCCGGTGAGGACGGCGATGGGTGTTTCGAGAGCGTCCGCATCGCGGCGGAAATCAATTTGCCGGAGTTCGATTTCGACAAGTTCGCCGTCGAGTCGTTCGATCCGTTCCCGAAGTTCACGCAGTTCACTTTTTCGGGAGACGATTCCCGCCTCGGCATGACCGGGGCCGACGACGAGGGTTCCGTCCGGGTCAAGAACTTCGCCGGCTTGCGTGACAATTCGCTCGCCGCGCCCCGCCGCGAATTGAGCCCGTGCGCTCTTGACGTCGTCGGCCAAAACGATGTGGCCGAGGAGTTGGTCGGAAAGTCCCGGCAGCGGAGACTGAATGAAACTCGAAAACCGTTTGCCGTCGCCGTGCTCGCGATATTCTCTCGGCACAGCCAAGGGAATAAAGCCCACCCGGCCCGGCAACGCTCCCAAAGTCTCCCGGACTTCGTCGATGCTTGCCACGTCCCGAACGACAAATCGTTGCGTGGTTTCCCCAAGGGCAAGGTCGACGAGCGCGGCAACATCCCGGGGGACGGTGAGCAGGTCCGCCACGAGACCGAGAAGGGCGGGATGGCCCTGGCCGGCAGCCATCTTCTCGAGCACGTACCCGACGCCTGCCCCGAGACCATCTCGGTCCCGTTCGAGGGTTTCGAGTACGTCGGCCCGACCGAGCAATGCACTCCGGGCTTCCCGTCGCGCGTCGATATCGGTTTGGAGCAGGTCGGCCTGATTTTTATGGTCGTTCTGCCGAGATTGGTGATCGAGCAAGGACGAGCGAGTGTGCTCCAAACGGTTCCGCACATCTTCATCGGATCGGGACAAGTCGGCGAGCACGGCCTCCAGGGCGTCGTGTTTGGCGGAGAGGTTATGGGCTTCGGACTGCTTGCGAGTCAGGTCGCGTTGAAGTCGGTCGAGCATTGCCGCAGCGGTATCGGCTTCGGAGTGGAATCGGGCGGCCCGGCCGACAACTTCGAACTGGCGGTCGCGGTCGGCCTGGACCGATCGGGTCAGGTCCGCGATCCGGGCGGCGACCTCAGCCGCCGCCGCTTCCGCCGCCACGGTGCGGGCCTCTTCCCCCCGGACCAATTCGGCCGCCCGCTCCCAATCCGCCCTTGCCCGGGCCGCGTCGGATTCCAATCCTTTGAGCCTGCCGGTCAGTTCCGCCCGCTGCCGGCTCAATTTCAATAACTCCGCGTCGAGCGTGGCCGCTTGATTTCGCTCGGCCTTTGCGGCCGCCTCGGACGCCGTAATCTGTTGTCGGGCCTCGCCGAGTTTGGCGTCCTGATGACGGATCGCATCGTCCGCACGACCAAGGTCCCACGCCACTTTGTTCAACGCTGCCTCGGCCGCCTCGGCCGAGTTCGTCGCCGCACCCACGTCGGCCCGCAACCCGGCCAGCACGTCTTCTTCGGCCTTCAACATCTCGGCCAACTCCGCATACTCGCGCGTGCCCAATCCGAGGCGGAGTTCCTTCAAACGGACCGAATATTCCTGATACCGCTGCGCTTTCGCCGCTTGAAGACGAAGCGTCCGAAGCTGTTTGTCCAGTTCGGAAAGGATGTCCCGCACCCGCGTGAGATCGCCATCGACCCGTTCGAGCTTGCGCAGCGTTTCGAGCTTCTTGGCCTTGAACCGGCTGATCCCCGCAGCTTCTTCGAAAATCATCCGGCGGTCTTTAGTGGAGGCGGTGAGCAGGGCATCGACGCGGCCCTGTTCGATAATGCTGTACGCCCCGTGCCCCGCTCCACTGCCGAGAAACATTTCTTTGATGTCTTTGAGACGGGAAAGTTGTCCGTTGATGAGGTATTCACCTTGACCGTCGCGATAGACGCGCCGTGCGACCTGCACTTCCGGTCCGTCGAACGCGAGCTGGCGGCGGGAATTGTCGAACGTCAGTGTGACTTCCGCGAGGCCGAGGCTCTTGCGGGTCGAGGACCCGTTGAAGATCACGTCGGCCATTTCCCCGCCGCGAAGACTTTTCGGGGATTGTTCGCCGAGCACCCATTTGATGGCATCGACGATGTTGCTCTTGCCGCTCCCGTTCGGGCCGACCACGGCTGTGATGCCGGGGGCGAAGTCGAACCGGGTTTTCTCGGCGAAAGACTTGAACCCGGTGAGTTCGATGCGGGTTAACATGGGGATAAGATAGTCGAAAAGACCGCCGCGCGGGCCTGCCTGTCGAACCGCGATGCCCCTCAGAATTCGGCGAATTAACGTAGGGGAAGATCCCCGCTACGTTAACACAATACGCGAACTAGATTTTCCCGATCAGGTGCCCCGGGTCGCGGTTGCGGGCGGGCCCCGTTTCCTGTGGTGCGGGTTCGACCGGACCGTCGTCGCCACTGCGACGCGGTCCGAACAAGCGGCCGGGATCCCGGTTCAGGGGAGTCCGCTCCTGCACGACTGGCTTCTGCATAGCATCCGCTTCCGTCGGCAATATAAGCGATTCGTTCTCGCCGGTGATGTCGCTCTGACCGATTCGGACGACTTCGGTATCCGCTTTCTCGCCAGTCGGGTCGATTCGCGCAATGCGGGCGAGGTCGGGCACGCCCAGGCCGGGCGGGAGGGCGTCCCTGACCAACGGGCCGCCGAGTACCTTCGCCTGATCGGACCGCCGGCAGAATTCGATGGCTTCGTGATACCCCGCACCCATTTCGCCAAGCGTCAGCAGGACGGTCCCGAGGTCGGGCCGGCAGGTCTTTTTGGTGACGGCCGCTCCGTCTGGGGTCGCCACGACCTTCGCGATGACCGCCTCGGCCCCGCCGGCAGCAACGCTCACCGTATACTGGTTCCCAATTGGCAAATTAAACGGGCCGGTCAACTTGCCCCCGTCACCAAAGATCACGACCTCGGCCCGCTCGTGGCTACTGACGTGAACAATCCCGGCCGACCCCGGTGCCACCCGGTGAACGTGAAATCCCCGCGTCGCCGCCAAGTGACCGCGGACCGCATCACATTTCGGATCGGCAACGCGAAGCGCGGCAAACGCCCCGTACCGTAGCGACGGATCGCCCGAGGCCATAAGGTCCGTGAGTTTAAGCGTACTGGCGGCGTCATCCAATGCGGCCAGGGCTTTCAGGCAATGGTAGCGGACGCCCGGGTGACGGGCGGCGAGGTCGGCGAGCTCGGCCGTGCCGTCCGTTTGGCCCAAATACGCCAGGGCCTCCGCGGATGCGAACCGGACCCAGGGCGAATCGGATTCGAGCCCGACCCGCAGGGCCTTCCGACTTTCGATCCCGAGGGCTTCCAGCTTAACCGCGGCCTGGATGCACGTCGTCGGATCGAGCAATTCCTGTTCGAGCCGTTTGCGGTAAGGGTGGTCGGGACCGACCGGGACGAGCGGAACGTGCCGGGCGACGAGCAGGAAGCGATAGTGGTTGTGCCGGTACATGGGCGGCACCTGAACCAAAACCACCGGGGCCGGTTTGACCGCCTTCGCGTCGGCAACGGGCTTGCGATCATACCCTTGCTGGCCGAACGCCGCATTTAACCGCTCGGCGATTTCCAAGGCGAGACCGGGCCGCTGGTCCTTGGACACCAATTCGAACGTGTAGGGGCGGGGCAATCGCGACACGGGTCCTTCCCAAATCTGCGCCATCAGGCTTGCCGTCGTCTCGTCCGTATCGATTTTCTGACCCGGTTCCGCCTGGACGATTCGTCCGGTAATCAGTGCCCCTTCCGCCCGTCCAACCACGTTCCCGCGTAAGACCCCTCCCCCCGCAGGCCGGTTATTCCTGGCAAAACCGGCCGCCTGCAAGGCCGCACGAACGTCCGCGGCACTGGCCGCCGTGATCAGATCGCACGGGACGAGATAACCGCCTTTGAGGCTGGTCGTTTTGCTACCGTCCGGCAGAGTGATCGTCACATCTTCCAGAGAGTCCCCGACCCGGCACCCTGCCGGAATCTTTGCCGACACTTGCACCATCGAAACCGCTCGCGCAGGGTCGTCGAGCATCTCTTTCGCATTATACCCGGCCGCCGTCAACGACCGTTCGAGTTGCGTTCGCAAATCTCCCGCCGGAGGGGTGCTGCCCGTACCGGATAGGCCGATGACCAAACCTATGCCGTAGGCGGGCAGCGGAGTAACGTTCCCCACTTCCGTTTTCGAACCGACCGTCGGTACGGCATCCTTCTCGACCGGTTCTTCGGCAATCTGGGGGCGAGCGGTCTGCGGGTTGACGCAGCCGACGAGGCCGGCGACCAGTCCGGTGAAAACTGCGACGGAAAGGCGCATGATAACCCCCTAAACCCCTACACGACCCGGATCCCCCGACCCGTCGGCCTTTTCCCTAGCGCATGGGCGCGTAGAAGCGGCGGGACGATACCCGGACCGACTGCCCTGTCAAGTCGATCCTTCGGCAATTCCTGCCGGGGTGTGGAATTTCGCACCGACGATGACCGCGGCGCACGGCCCCACCGGAAACCTTCCCATCGCATCCAACCCGGCCGAAACTTTCCCCATTTCCCCGGAGATGACCCGACACCGTTTCCTCAATGGGGCTATCGTTCGACTGTGTGAGGAATTCGTTTCGTGACCGCCCGCCGCCCGGGCACCCGACCCCCCGGATTTCATGGCAGCTCCGACGACCCGAATCGAATTGATCGAACTGTTGCAGAAGTGCCGCTTGTTCGAGACCGGCGAACTGGATCCCTATTTGGCCAGGCCGGCTGCGGGGATCGATACGGCGCTCGGCCTGGTCGAACGGATGTTAGCCGACGGGCTGTTGACGAAATTCCAGGCCGGGCAGTTATTGAAGGGAAAGTACCGGGGATTCGTGCTCGGGAAATACAGGCTGCTCGATCGGATTGGCATGGGAGGGATGGGGCAGGTTTTTTTGGCCGAACACGCGGCCATGAAGAGGCGGGTGGCGATTAAGGTTTTGCCTCCGGACCGGGCGAAGGATGAATTCGCCACAAAGAGGTTCCTGCGGGAAGCCCGAGCGACGGGTCAGCTCGACCACCCGAATATCGTCAAGGCGTTCGACGTCGATACCGACGGCGACATCCATTTCCTGGTACTCGAATACGTCGAGGGGGCGAGCTTTCAGGACTTGGTCGCCCGGAGCGGGGCCCTTGCGCCGGAACGGGTGGCCCACTACCTCGGGCAGGCCCTCGCTGGTCTGCAATACCTTCACGACCGCGGCTTCATTCACCGGGACATCAAGCCTGCGAATTTGATCGTCGACCGGGCTGGTGTCGTGAAACTCCTCGACCTCGGGTTGGTCCGGAGTGAAACCGAAGGGGACGATCTGACGCGGAAAGAGAACGTGAAGTTCCTGGGCACGGCAGATTACCTGGCACCGGAACAGGCGGTGGATTGCAAGACGGTGGACGGGCGGGCGGACGTGTATAGCCTCGGGGCCACCGGGTATTTCCTCTTAACCGGAATGCCGCCTTTCGCGGGGACGTCCGTGGCGGCAAAACTCATCGCCCACCAGGCCGGTGAAGTTCGGCCGGCACACGAAGTGAAGCCCACGGTCCCTGTGGCGTTATCCGCAGTGATACAGAAAATGATGGCAAAGCGGCCGGGGGATCGGTTCGCCAGTCCGGCCGAGGCGATCCCCGCTTTCTCGGAGTGGTGCAAAGGGTCGCCGCCCCCCTTGCAGGGGGATGAACTGCCGGCCGGCCGGTCGACCGGCGCTTCAATACAAACCGGCACGGTCAACACCTTTCCGAGTGCACACATTCGGTCCGGGTCTGCCCGTGGAGGAGTTCCCGGCCAGACCACCGGGTCTGGCATCCGATTATGTGGGGATTCAAGCGGCGCCGGAACCGGCATTCCCAGCCCTGCCATCGCCGTAAAGTCGGCCACCCCTACGGCTCACATTTTCAACCCGAAACCGGACATGCGCCCACCCGTCCTACCGGCGTGCTTGTCCCACGGTGCCGAGACCGTTCCCTTATTGAATCAGCCGCCCGTTTCGAAAAAGAAAACCAATCGCTCTTCTTTCTGGAAGATGCCATTGTCGGGCGCAAAAAAGAAACACGAACCGAAGACTGTCGCTACAGACAACCCGACACGTCGCCTTGGCGTTCGGCGGTTGTTCGCGCTCGTCACGGGGTTCTTCCTCACCGTAGCTCTGACTGCCTGGAATTCGGTACGAGTGATGACGGCCCATCCCCGCGAGCCTCAAACGGTTCAGTCGAACGAGTCGACTGCCCGTCGGTAGTCCGACTCGACGGTGCGCGATAATATGCGGGACATGTCGCCCGTTGCGCACGATTCCACTTCACGCCCCAGGCTTCGGCCCGGTTTAGCCGCACAACCAGACGGCGATCATATTGTCGTGCACGACCCGTACCGAGTAGCCGGGCCACCCGTTGTCGTAACGCGTACGGGGTTCGAGCTACTTCGCCATTTCGATGGACGAACCTCTCTGGCCGATCTGGCCGGTGCAGTTAATCCGGCCGACCCGCCCGTTGCCGCACTGGCGACTCTCGCCGACGCATTGGAGAAAGGCCGGTTCCTTGACGGGCCGGCATTTCAACAATTCCTGATTCAACCCATTCGACCTTCAGTGTGTATCGGGGTCTATCCCGCCGAACCGGTTCCGTTCCACATCACAATCCAAAACCTTTTCACCGGTCAGAACGGACCGGGACTCCCTTCGGCCGGGCTCGTCACGCGGCCCGTCCGTGGCGTTCTCGTTCCGCACATGGACTTCACACGCGGAAATGTGACGTACGGGTACGGCTTCAAAGAACTGATCGAACGAACAGACGCCAACCTGTTCGTCATCCTGGCCACGTCACATTACTCTCACGCAAGGTTCAGCCTGACTCGGATGGATTACGCAACTCCGCTCGGCACGGTGGAAACGGACCGCCGGAGCGTCGACCGGATCGCGGCTTTATACGGCGATGGGGTATATTCCGACCCAGTCGCCCACTTCCCGGAGCATTCGATCGAATTGGAAGTGGTGATTCTGCATGCGATGCGCGAGGACCGACCGTTTCGAATCGTGCCGCTGCTAGTCGGGTCGTTCGGCGACTGCATTCGGGACGGGACCGAGCCGTCCGAAAAACCCGATATCGCCCGAATGGTGGAGGTCCTCCGCCGGATCGAAGCCGAGGCGGGGGAGCCGGTTTGCTATCTCGTCAGCGGCGACCTGGCCCATATTGGCCCGAAGTTCGGTGACCCCGACCCGGTTGCGGATCAGGTCCTCAGCGTAAGCCGGCGAGGGGATGAACGCATCCTTCAGGCGGTGAAGGCCGCGGATCCGGCCGCGTATTTCCAAGCCGTGCTCGCGGAGCAGGACCGCCGACGGATTTGCGGATTTCCCCCGACTTGGCTCGCGCTTTCGGTCGCACGTCCGTGCGCGGGACGCGTACTTCATTACCAGCAATTCGTGCATCCGGAAGGTTTTGAATCGGTCAGTTTCGCTGCTGCGGCGTTCGACACATGACCGGTACGACTGCCGAATCGGAACTCGACCTCACCCTTCGTCGCTTCAAAGCGGAGGCGAAATACAACACCGTCACTACACCGAGGTATCGGTGTCGATATTTTGTCTGGGGCAGCGGACCGCCTCTGCTATTCATTCACGGGCTGACGGACCGTGCGATTTCTTTCGTCCGACCAATGGCCCGGCTCGTCGATCGCTTCACTTGCATCGGATTCGATCTGGCCGAAGGCTCTGGCGACGGGGCGAGGATCGGGGCGTATCGACATCGGCATCACGTCGAAGACCTGATCTTCCTTCTCGATCACCTCAGCTACGATTGCGTGAACTTGCTCGGGTCGTCGTACGGATCGACCATAGCACTGCGGGCGCTGGGGACGTATCCGAAGCGGTTTCTCCGCTGCATCCTTCAGGGTGGATTTGCACGGCGGCCGTTGCACTGGTACGAGCGCGGCCCTGCTCGCGCTACGCGATTTTGGCCCGGGCGGTTACGAGAAGTGCCCGGCCGAAGTGTCGTTCTAGCCCGGCTGGACGGCCCGCAATTCGCGGGCGCACCGCCCGACGTTTACTCGTTTTTCCTGAATTGCACGGAATCCACACCGATCCGTGCACTGACCCGGCGGGCATTGGTCCTCGATCGACTCGACCTCCGATTGTGGCTGCCCGACATTCTTCAACCCGTACTTTTGTTAGGCGGGGACGACGATCGAATCGTACCGATGTCCTGCGAAACGGCACTCGAATCCGGCCTGCCGAATGTACGGCGGGTCGTAATCGTCCGGTGCGGGCATTACCCGCAATACACTCACCCGGGACAGATGACCGACGCGATCGCGTCGTTTTTACTTCCGTAATTCTTTCGCAAGTTGTTCCAATGCGTCGGCCAGTCGTGGCCCGGCCCGGGAGACGGTATCCTCATCCAGGTAGATCACGCGATGGTTCTTCACGGCTCGGAGATCCCGCCAGGCCGGCCGGGAGAAAATCGAGTCGGCGTCGAGCTGCAGCATAGGGCCGCGGGGTACGACAATCACGTCCGGGTCTCGGCGGATTAACTCTTCTTCTCCGACGAATGGGTAGAGTGACCGAGCGTCCTCGAAGGTATTGTCTCCCCCGGCGAGTCGGATCATTTCTCCGACGAACGTCCGGGGGCCAACGGTTTGGAGTTTATCAATACCGAGCAGGTAAAAAACGCGGGGCCGGTGCGCGATCGATCTTGCAGCCACCGCCTCGACCCGTTTTCTCAACCCCGTAGCCAAGTCATGCGCCTTCTCCACGTGGCCGGTTGCGGCCCCAACAATTTCAATCGCCCGATAGACTTCCGCGAACGACCGTGCTTCGACGCCGACTACTGGGAGGCCGAGCCGGGAAACCGATTCGATGAACGGGTCTTGCGTTCCCGGCGCGGCGAACACGACGTCCGGTTTCAATCCGACCACCGTTTCCATACCGATCGTCTTCGGGCCAAACCCGCCGATCTTCACCCGCTTCGCCGCTTCGGGGGGGTAGTTGCAATATTCCGTCACACCGACGACAGAATCCCCCGCGCCGACGGCGAAGAGGATTTCGGTACACGCCGGGGCGGCGGAAACGATCCGGGTCGGATGGATCGGCACGCGAACGGAGCGGCCGGCCGAGTCAATGACAACCACTGTGGGCCCGCTCGATTGCGACGAAGGAGAGCCGCAACCGGGGGGGATAAGAAATAGAATAAGCCAAGACCATTTCATTTCGCGGCACCTTCCAACGGAAGGATAAACGGGCTGCCAAAAACCGGGTGGGGTACGACTTGCACAGAGGTGTCGTAAGCCTCGCCCACAACCTCCGCCGTCAGTACCTCGACGGGATGGCCGAGGGCCAGTAATCGTCCGGCCTTCAAAACCGCGACCCGGTCCGACCAACGAACGGCCTGGTTCAAGTCGTGAACGGCGGCGACCACCGCGATACCGTCTCGTACCACGGATCGGAGCAGGGAGAAGAGTTCGATCTGGTACCGGATGTCCAGATTCGCGGTCGGTTCGTCGAGTAGTAAAACTCGCGGTTCCTGAGCCAGGGCACGGGCCAGAGTCACTCGCTGGGCTTCCCCGGCTGAGAGTTCGCTGACGAGGCGGTCGTCCAACCCATTCAGTCCAGTACGAATCATGGCCTTATCCACTGCGCCGTTATCTGCCGCGTTGAAAGGGATCAGCCAGCCGCGATGCGGGGTTCGGCCGAGAGCAACGGTGTCGCGAACCGTCAGCGGCCAGTCGGGTATCGCGTCGGGTTGGATGAGGGCGGCCCGAGCAGCGGCCCATGCGGGTCCGTGCCGCCAAGGGTTTTCGCCGACCAGTTGCACGGTTCCGGCCGTGGGCCGAAGTTGCCGGGCCAGTGTGCGGAGGAGGGTCGATTTTCCCGCTCCGTTCGGCCCGACCACGGCCAACAATTCGCCCGCCCGGACGCTAATCGAAATGTCGATCAGAACCGGCCGGTCACGGTAGCCGGATGAAGCACAATCCAATCGGGCCAATTCCGTCACCTTTTGCCCCTCAGTACGACGAGGAAGAACGGACCGCCGAGCAAAGCAGTAACGACTCCGACGGGAAACTCTTCCGGAGCGATGACGCAACGGGCGAGCGCGTCCGCAAGGACGAGTAACGTCGCTCCGACAAGTGCGCTCGCGGGGATCAGGGCCGCGTGTTTATTGCCGACGGCCCTGCGCGCAAGGAACGGGGCGACGAGGCCGACGAACCCGATCACGCCCCCGGCGGCGACCGCGGCCGCGGTCGCCAGACTTCCCGCGATGAGCACGCACGCCGCCGTAAGGCGAACGTCGATGCCGATTCCCCGGGCCGCGCTTTCCCCCTGAGAAAGGGCGTCGAGAGGACGGGCAAGCAATCCGAGGGAGATCGTGCCGACAAAAAGCCAGGGGGCGGTGGCACGGAAAATCGTCCAATCGCCTCCGGCAAAGCTTCCGAGCATCCACCCAATCGCTTTTGAGGGTTCTTGCCGCTCCAAAGCCAGGACGACCCAAACCGCCGAACTGAGCATCGCAGCGACTGCGGCCCCTGCAAGCAGTAAACCTGTAAGGGACGTTCCGCGCACAAGGCCCGAGAGCATGACCACAAGCACCACCGCCCCGAGCGCTCCCACGAACGCCCCGAATGGAACAGCCGATAAGCCAAGGGCAGCGGTGGTCCAGCCACACGAAATGACTATTGCGGCTCCTAGCGCGGCTCCGCTGGCCGATCCGATCACAAACGGGTCGGCCAGCGGGTTTCGAAACAGCCCCTGATACGCGGCCCCGGTGACGGCCAGGCCCACCCCGGCCAAGCCGGCGAGCAAGGCCCGAGGGAGTCTGATTTCCCGGACAATTTTGTTCGATACCGGATCGGAGTCCCAACCGGACAATGCCCGCAAGACCCGCTCGGGCGCGATCCAGAACGACCCGGCAACGGCTGACAAGCCGAAGGCAATCACAGGCCCCGCCGCCAGGGCGAGCCATATCGATCTGCGTCGCGTCACGACCCACCTCACCCTACGGATGGTGGAACGGGACGTTTCGATGTGGAAATGGGGGTCACGACCCGCCTTTCTGCGCCCGGTGCCGGGGCGGTGCGGAAGAATGAACCGACGGGTCGGTCTTCTGGCTTACGGCTCTTTGCGGGGCGGGCGCCTTCCCGCGAACGGATTCGCAGTGGCGATTGCCCAACCCTGGCCGATTACAGCAGCGGCCCTGCGCCGGATTTTCACCGGCTTCCCGGCCCGGAGCCAGCAACGGCCCGGGCTTCCCGTCGGAGATTCGCTCAGTTTACCCCGCCCTGTAGGTCACGGCCATTCGGGCCTGCGTTTCCCCCGCATAGCCCTTGTTTTTCGCCCGGACGGGTTCGATAATTCTGCTACATCGCCGGAGTGGCGGAATTGGCAGACGCACCAGTTTGAGGGACTGGCGCCCGCAAGGGCGTGCAGGTTCAAGTCCTGTCTCCGGCACATTTTTCATGGGGTTTGCTGCCGTCGGCTGCGAACCCTTTTCTTTTCCCATGCCACTACTTTGTTGACGTAATCGGGTAAACCTGCTTATTATCGCCGCATCGAACTCGAACGGATTCGACATATGGTCATCGACGAAGACCTCCCCAGTCCGCCGAATGTTGCGGAAATGGAATCGTGGAATCACTTTTCTCACCTTCTCACCGCACTAATGGAAGCAACCCATCCCTCCGATGAGTCAGAGGATGCCTTTTCGGACGCCTTGAATTCGCTCCTGAAACTCACGGAAGCCCACGCGGGGGCTCGTCTGGTTAACGGGATGGGTGCGGATTCCTTCCTGCAATTGCCATTGTCCGACCCGGGTATACGAAACTTGATCCGCGGCTTGTTGGACGTCGCTTCGTACTCGTCCGTCCGTAAGGAAGAGTTCCGGGAACTCCGAGTCCTTTTACAATCGTTCGAGTCCGTTCCGTTCTGATTCGACACCCGGAATCCGGTTACTTTGTCGGAAATGTATTGGGGTCAACGACTGAATTATCCTCTTTCCGGCGATTTTCATGCCCGATCCGCGGCGTTGAACTAGGGTTATCCAACAGGAGATGTTTCAGAGGGCGTCCAGCCAACGGTACGCCCACGGTTCCCCTAGCGTGCGATGTCCCGTCCGAACCCGTTTTCCCGGGCTTGGTTCCGCACTCCGGCAATTCTTGCCGGGTGGGCAGCTATTTCTTTTTTGACCGTCCGATTCCAATCACATTTTACGTCTACAGTCGGGTCGCGCTGGGTTTTGGCCGGGCCATTCGCCATTCCGTTGCTGGCCTCTTGGTTCGGCGGTAGACGAGCTGCCGCGGCAGTCGTCATTGTGGCTCTCCTTGCGCGGGGCGATGGCACATTCACCTGGGCAGAGACTCTCGCCGGCGTCTGGGGAATGCTCGGCGGTGGATGGCTTTATTTTGCCTGGCGGACGCTTCGGCACTGGTTGGATTCAGAAATTGAAAGCACGGCCGATGCGGGGAAATTGATTTTCGGCATTGCGATGATGGCATTGTCCCAGGGGATTGCAACGGGTCTCGCCTCTTGGATGATTGACCCGACGACATTCGGGCAAACGGCGGTGGGAGCGGCTTCCGTTGCACTGTTCACCCTCGTTCTGTGTGTTTTCCCGATCGTGTCGTTCCGCTCCCGGTGGATAACCAGCCGTGCGGGTTGGTTTGCATTTGCGGAAACGGTCCTCGCACTCGTAAGCATTGCCATAGTCGTCGGCGTGTGGTTTGCCGAGGGTTCCCCAGTCGCCCGCGACATGCTGTTCCCTTTCGTCGCATTAATGGTCGCGCTTGGAACATGGGTCACAGTTCAATACGACGTGTTCGGGATTGCCGTAACGAGTGCGGTCGTCTCCGTCGAACTACTGATCTTTGCCACGCTCCCCGGCGAACACGCCCCTTTCTTTCCACCCGGGCTTTCGCGGGGGCGGCAAGACGCTTTTTTAGTGCTTTACGCCGGGGTGATTTGCACCCTGATCCTGATCGCCTCGACGATACGGGCGTGGAAAGTTCGTACCGCCCGATTGATCGAATGGCGCGAGCAAGCCCAGATGCAATCGGCGACCATGTCCGAACTGGCCGCCGAGAGACTGCGGCAGCGGGACGAATTGTCGGCGGCGAACCGCCGTCTCGCGGACCGGTATGCCTGGGTCGATGTCGCTTTTGCCCAATTGCCGGTCGGCGTTTACGTAACCGACAAGAATGGAGCGACGATCCGCCGGGTGAACCAGTCCATTCGCATTCCCGGCCTCGACGAAGTTTTCCCGCACCTGTCGCCGGGACAGTTCGCCAAGTTCGTTTCCGTCGACCGGCCGGACGGGCAACAGAGCCCAACGAATGACTGGCCTATTTTGCGAGCCCTTCGAACCGGCGAAGTCCTGGTCGGGGAACCGTTTCGGGTCCAAACGCCGGGTGGACCGGTTTCGGTCACGATCAACGCAGCGCCGATCCGTAACGAAGCGGGGGAAATCGATGGGGCGGTCGCCATCGTAATCGACCAGTCCCGCCGGGATGATACCTCGCAGGCAATCCGGGAATCCGAAGACCGGTTTCGGTTCGCTCTGAAATCCGCCGGGATGATTACCTGGGACGTCGATCTGCAAACCAATCGGATAACCCGATCCGAGTCGATGCGGGACTGGCTCGGGTTGCCCCCGGCCGAACGCGACCTGACCGGCGAAGAGTTCCTGGACCAGATTCATCCGCACGATGTCGAGCGGGTTCGTGAAATCCTTCCACGACTCCGCGAACGTGACGGCGATCGGGTCGAGTTCCAAATCATCCGCGGGGACGGGTCGGTGGCTTGGCTTTCTAGCTACGGACGGCCGATCATTAACCCGGACGGGTCGATTACCCGGGCGGTCGGGGTGCACCGCGACGTGACGGTCGAGCACACGTCCCGCGGCCGGCTTCTCCTGCTCGAATCGGCCGTGGTCCACGCTCACGACGCGGTGGTAATTCTGGACGGCATGCCGACGCCCGGTTCGGGACGAAACGTCCTCTACGTCAACGACGCGTTTTGCAAGATGACCGGATACGACCGGGACGACGTCGTCGGTCGGACGCTCCACGTCCTCCGCGGCCCTGCCTCCGACCCGGCGACGCTCGATTCCCTGCGGAGTGCCCTTGATGACGGTCGGTCGCACCGTGTCGAACTACTCAACTACAAAAAAGACGGAACGGCTTATTGGGTCGACCTGGCCCTTGAACCCGTCCGGGACGGCGATCGATTGGTGCACTGGGTGATGATCCAGCGGGACGTCACCCCTCGCCGGCAGGCCGAAACCCTGCTTCGCGAAAGCGAAGCCAAATTCCGCGGGATCTTCGAGAACGCCTGGGCGGGCGTATCGATCACGGACGAGACCGGCGTATTCGTTTCCGCGAACCCGGCCTTCGCGGACATGCTCGGCCACAAAGTCGAGGACCTCATAGGCCGGTTTCCGCGAGAATTTACACACCCGGACGATAGGGCCTGTCAGGAACCGTTGGCCCGGGCCGTGTGGGCCGGTGAGCGGGACCGCTATCAGGTCCGGAAACGATACCTCAAGCCGGACGGGACCACCGTTTGGACCGAACTCTGGTTCTCGGCGATCCGGGGGCCGGGTGGGGAGTTCCGGTCCGGTCTGGGAATTTCGGTGGATGTGACCGAGCGCCTGCGGTTGGAAGAACAACTTCGGCAAGCCCAGAAGATGGAAGCGTTCGGCCAACTTGCGGGGGGCGTGGCCCACGACTTCAATAACCTTCTGACGGCGGTACTGGGTAACCTCGCCCTGGTCCAACTGCCGGCCGGGGACCCGAACCGGCCCCTCGTCGCGGCCGCCGAGCAGGCCGGTACCCGGGCCGCGGACCTCACCCGAAAACTCCTCGGCTACGCCCGCCGCACAAACCTTTACCTCGCCCCGGTCCGGTTAGGCGAGGTGATTGAAGAGGTTGTCGGAATCCTCCGCCGAACGTTCGACCCGCGGATTGTTATTCGGGCCGAAGTTGGTCCGGTCGCTCCGGTCCGGGCGGACGCGACGCTATTGAATCAGGTGCTATTTAACCTTTGTCTGAACAGCCGGGACGCCATCGACGGGGCCGGGGAGGTCCTCCTTTCGGCCGACGGGGTCGAGTTAGAGGTCGATGTGACCGAGGGCACGCCGGACGCCCGACCCGGCTCGTTCGTCCGCGTCACGGTTCGGGACACCGGCCGGGGCATGGTCGAAGACGTCCGTCGGAGAATCTTCGAACCCTTTTTCACCACCAAAGCGGTCGGGCAAGGAACCGGTTTGGGCCTGGCCATGGTTCACGGAATCATGAAACAACACGGCGGGTGGGTGGCGTGTGAGTCTCAGTACGGGGTCGGCACGCGATTCGATCTTTATTTCCCCGTGGCGGGTGAAGTCGTTTGGGAGACTGAACTCGGCGGGGCGATTTCACCGTCATCGGCGACACCGGTCCGATCGGCTGAGACCGCCCGCCCGCTCCCGGCCGCACCGGCCACCATCCTCCTTGTGGACGATGAAGTCATGATCCGCAACCTGGCCCGGGCCGTGCTTGAGGCCGAAGGTTATAGTGTGATCGAGGCCGAGGACGGGGTCGACGCGGTGGAGAAATTCCGCGACGCACACGACCGAATCGACCTGGTGATTCTCGATCTGACCATGCCACGGATGTCCGGCCGAGATGCGGCCCGGAAGATGTCGGAAATCCACACTGCGGTCCGCATTCTGTTTTCCAGCGGGTACTCGGCCGACGACGTCTCCGAAATGGACAGTGCGGTCGGTATGCTCTCCAAGCCGTATCGGCCGGATAACCTTATGGCCGCCGTCCGCAAGGCCCTCGCCCACGGCCTGATCGAAGCGTAAGGGGTACAATCCAATCTCATGACCGACGCCCAGTGGCAGACCTGCGACGAACCGGACCGGATGCTGACAGCCTTGCAGGACGCGTACTCCGACCGGAAAATGCTCCTCTTCGCCTGTGCGTGCATGCGGATTGCCGGGCCTCAACTCCCGCCGGCGGTCGGCGGCATTGCGGATACGTGTGAAAAGGTCGCCGACGGCGTAGTCGGAGCAAGCCAGCGGAAATCGGTTCTGCGGAATCTGGCGGCCGCCTTCGGCGGTGATCCCGTCGGGGCCGCGGCTTTCGCCTACGGACTGATTCCGCTGGGGGCCAAATTGCTCGGCCGACAAGTCGTCACGACCGCCCGGGCCGTCTCGATCCTCGGCCCGAACGCCTTACACGCCTCGGTCACCGTGCCGTCCCACCACTCCGGACAGGCCGACCTGATGCGCGAACTGCACGGCCCGCTAATTGTCCGCCCCGGTTTCGACCCCGACTGGCGGAACGAAACGACCGAAGGGTTGGCCCGGGCCGTCTACGAGCAGAAGGCATTTGACCGCCTGCCAATCCTCGCCGACGCCCTCGAAGACGCCGGCTGCACCGACCCGGAGATCCTCGGGCACTGTCGGGCGGACGGGGCGATTCACGCGAAGGGCTGTTGGGTCGTCGACCTGGTTATCGGATTGGAGTGAGACGTTATACCGACGCTAAGAATCCTTTCTGATTTGTTGCACAAGCTTTGTGACGCATCTGCATCGGACGGTTTACTTTTTCTGCGCCAAATGCAGATGGACGACACCGAACAATTTGCTGCGGTCGGCGTCGACGCGGAAGCCTGCGGCATGAAGCGCATCGACGAATTCCCGGTTTGTCGCATACGTTCGGACGGAATGAGCCAGATACCCGTACGCGGCCGCCTCGCGGTGCCAGAGCCAGCCAAAGGCATTGCAACTGAGCAGCAGAGCCTTGTGGAACAGGAGTTGGGCAAGAGGATGATCCAACCGGACGAAATCGAGATTGGCGAGGAATCCGCCCGGTTTGAGGATGCGGTAAGTCTCACGCAATCCCAGGCGAAAATCGGGGCAATTGCGGAGGCCGTACCCCACTGTGACCAGATCGGCGCAGCCATCGGGAAGCTGCGTTTTCGTCAGGTCGCCAAGGCGAAATGAGACGTGAGGTAGGTGTCTCCTCTGCCGGCGACTTTCGGCAATTTCGATCATCCCGTGCGCCAAATCGAGGCCGAGAATACGACCGTCGCGGACGTACGGGGCGAGTGCGAACGCAAGGTCGCCGGTGCCGGTGGCGAGGTCGATGACGATATGATCCGGCTTCAGGTGGCGCTTCGCCAGCCGGACGAGATCGCGTTTCCATTCCGGATCGAAGCCGAACGAGCCGTAACGCGTAAAGCGGTCGTAAGAACTCGCAACGATCTCGAATACGGCGTTGACGTAATGCTGCTTCCGGTTCGGATCGCGGAGGAATTGTTCGCGGTCGAGGCGTTTGAGAGTCAACCGATCGGACACGATGGTTTCTCTCGTGCAGATTTGCCGATAGCTCGGAGCAATCGAACGATTCTCTCCCATCCCGGCAGGAACGGTACCGTACCCATCTGGGCGGAGAAGAACCACTGGAGGAGTTCGGGCTCCCGGCACGTCGTCCGGACGAAACGGTCGAAGAGTCGTGGGTGACGTTGGAAGAACAGCAGGATTCGCGTGGCGAGCAAATAAGGCCTAACAATTATGCGACAGGCCCGTTCGTAATTGAGCAGTCGGGACCGTGGGAGGATTCCGTCACCCCGACCGAGATGGGGGACGACAGTTTTTTCCAACGACAGGGCCTGGGCGAGGGCGAGGCTGATGCCCTCGCCGGTGCAGGCGTCGAGGTAACCGCCGGCGTCGCCGATGAGCAAGACGCCGTCGGTGGTTCGCCGTTTGGCCGTGCGATGGAGTGGGCCGATGCCCATGGGCGGACTGGCGGCAGGAAGGTTGTGGAGACGGTCTTCCAGTTCCGGGAATGAATGCAGCAGTTGCGGGACGAGTGTCGGCCCACCTTGCACGGGACCGAAACGACGCGCGTCCCAGAGAAATGCGATGCCAACCTGATTGATTCCACAGGGAGTTACGTAGGCTTCGATTCCGAGTCCGTGGGTGACCTCGACGTGGTCGCTCCAGGGCGCGACGGGGAAATGCCGGCGAGCGCCAAGGCGGTGCACGCGTCCCCGGCCACCGTCCAACCCGGCCAGACGACGAGTACGGGAGTTGAGTCCGTCCGCACCGATGACCAGACGCGTACGGACGGTCCGGTCTCGCAATTGGACGTCCATGTGGCGGGCGGAAAGGGACAACCCCCGCACAGCCGACTCCTGCCAGTCGAGGTTCGGAAATTGTCGGGCGGTCGTTGCAAGAGCCCGGGAAAGGTTAAGTCGGCGGACGCCAAGGCCCGGCCCTTCCTTGAAGGACGCGGCCGACGTGACGCCGGACGCGGTGCGAATGCGAATGCCCCAGAATGGGTATGTCTCGGCCGGGTCGAGGTGCCGGACGACGTCGAGTTGCCGGAGAAAGTTCAACCCTGGGGGCAATATCCCTTCGCCACAGACTTTATCGATGGGGATTTTGTGCGGGTCGCAGACGAGCACGCGAAGCTGATTTCGTGCCAACACGATCCCCGCCGCCAATCCCGCAGGGCCGGCCCCGACGATGACGGCGTCGTAGTCAGTGTGGTCTTTCAGCATTGTCAGCTACGAAAGCATTGTGGACCGCGGGCGTCCCACCCGATCTTTTTGTGGGGCTTATTACCGAAAAAAGAAGAGCGGCCCATGACCGGAAAAGAAGAGCGGCCGGGACGGCCGCGGTCCATCTGACAAAAAAACCGCCGAGGTTGGCCCGGCGGCTTCTGTTGCATCCTTCAAAAACTACTTCGCCGGGACGATCTTGGAGACGTCTTTGACGATCTTCTCGATGTCCTTGTCGGTGATTTCGCCCTTCTTGAACGCGTAGCTCGCCTTGATGTCGTTCTTCACGTACAGCGTCACGGTCAGGTCGGCGTCCTTGGAGACGTTGTACTTTTCCGGGCCGGCCGGGTTGTCGATGGCCAGGATCAGCTTCCTCAGCCCTTCCTTCTTCTCAAGGGCTTCCAGCTTGCTCTTGGCTTTGTCGTCGTCGGTCAGGTAGACGGCGAAGCTGCCCATGTCGGCCTTTTCGTTGGCGATCGTAACTTCGTCGAGCCTCTTCAACAACTTGGCGGTCATTTCGCAGTCCGGCGTCCGGGCGAAAACCATCGCCACCGGGTTGGCCCCGTTCTTACATACGAGGCACTGCTTTTCGCCCTTGGCGTCGCCGGTGACGTTGAGCGGGTGGAACGCGCCCGGGAACTTGTCGCCCGGTTGCGGTCCGGACTTGAATTCGGCGGCGGCAACCAAGCCGGCCACCATTCCGACCACCGCCACCGAGAAGAGAGACTTGCGAATCATGCGACCGCTCCGTAAGTGAATGAAACGCGCCGGCGGGCCCACCCCCCGACTTCTCTGAAGACAATAGCCCGTGGCCGAGAATTCGACCAGCCGAAGGGCCGACGGACTATACCGAGGCGGTCAAGGGCGCTTACAGGGTGTGACGTGCTGTAGTCTCAGTCAGGCATAGAGCGTAAGCCTATTGCTGCAATAGTTTACCGGCGGGTCGACGTCGCATTGTACACCTCATCGACCTTGGGCCGCGGGTATTTTAACACCGTGCGAAACTTCACTGTGTTCGGCGTCACACTCGGCGGTTCGACGTACGGGAGCGATTTCAGGAACGCCACGAGGTCGTTCCGTTCGCCTTTAGTCAAATGGCTTGTCGTGCCGTGCTTGTCGCCCTTGTTATGAACGGTGAATACCTCGCTAAGAGATTTGGCTCGACCGTCGTGCAGCCAGGAGCCAGCACGGTAGGTGCCGAGAAGCGTTGGCGTGTCGTATTTGGGGCCGTTCTTTTCCCGCGGGGCTCCCCCGGTGCCGACGTCGTGGAGGTGGAACGGCTTGGCCGCGAGGGAGCTATCGGTGAAGTAGGGGCCGGTGTGGCATTCGGTGCACTTCGTCTTCGCAGAGAAGAAGATCGCCTTGCCTCGTTCCGCGTCTGGGAAGAGTTTGCCCGGCCCCGGGATGTGCGGCGAGAGGCGGACGGGGAATGAATTGGTGTAATCGGCCAGGGCGTCGAGGTCGGCGGAAAGGCCGGCAGTGTGTTGGGCGAGTTCGTTTCCCTTCAGCGGTTGGGACGCGAGGCCTCGACCTTTCATCAGTGGGCCGCGAATAGTGAATTCGAAATCCTGCACTTCGTCGCGGTCGGCCGACCAGTGGAGCGGGTGGGTGTGGGCGAGGCCGAAAAGATTAGGCGTTCGGCGGTCCCCTTCGGGATTCTGCCAGACCCGGCCGTCGGAGAGTCCGTCGGGGTGGCACGAGGCACAGGCAATCCACTTCGGCCCGGTCATCGGCTGCCTGGCGAGTTGAAAGAGCTCCTTGCCGCGACGCCAGCTTTCGGATTGCGGCGGTGAAGTGACCGGAATCGCAGCCAATTTCCTCCGGCCCGTGGCTTCGTGTACCGCCACTTCGTAGTCGAGCGTGTTGTAAATGTAGACTTCTTTCCCGTCGGGCGAGGTCCGCACGGCCCGCGGGTGTTTACCGACGCGGTACGGCAGGTTGATCCGGCGAATTCCCCGCTCGTCGTCGGTGCGCACAACGCTCATGTCGTCCGTGCCGGCGTAAACGATGTAAAGCAGATTCCCGTCGGGCGACAGAGCCGCCTCCCACGGGTTCGACATGACGTAAACACCGTTGAACGTATCCATGGCGATCGATTGCCGGCGGCGCTCGCCCGGCTTCTCTGGCACGAGGTCGAACACCGAAAGGTGCGGGGCGATGGAACCGCGGGCGTTGAAGATATCGGTCATGCTCCGCAGGTGCGGCGCGTAAGCTCGAGGCTTCGTCGGGTGAATCACGATGTTGCGGGCAAGGTTGTCCGAGCCAACGGCCGTCCAGGCGTCGATCACATTGCCGGATGCAAGTTCGACGGCGAGGAGCTTTGCCGTATGAAATTCCGTGACGTATAGTCGCGTTTCGTCCGGCGAGAGGGCGACGCCCCGGCAGCCTTGTCCTACGGCGAACGTGCGGGAAACCTTCCGGTTCGTAACGTCGATTTCGCTGACCGTACCGGGGTAGTCGTGCGTCACGTAGGCGTATTTGCCGTCCTTCGTGGTCACGACACCGTAAGGTTCGTCGGCCACTTTCAAAATCTTAACGCACTTCCTCTGTTCTGCGTCGTAGAAGATTACCCTGTCGTCACCGTAAACTGTGGCGAGGAGTAACGGCCCGTTGCCGACCCATGCGACACCTTCCGGGTGATCCCCGGCCGGGAGTTCGCAGAGGGCTTTGCGGGTCTGCAAATCGACGATTGTCACCGTGCCCGAGTCCGTGTTTGCGACGGCGAGACGTTTGTCGTCGGGGGTCACGTCGAGGAGCGAATTCGACGTGCCAGCGGAAGACGTGTTGGACAGGAGGAACAGTAACGACAGGATCGGGATCGCACGCATGTCGCTGGACCGGGAAAAGAAAAAGGGGGTGCGTGCGGATACCGCACCACACCCCAGGATCTTTCTCGCCGAGGGGAGATGGAAAACGACGAGGTCTACTTCCTGTTCTTGTCCGATTCCTTCACCACCCACAGGTGCAACTCGTAATCCTCCCCGTCTTCGCCTTTGATTTTCTCAGTCTTGTCCGGCTTCCAGTCGCCCATGAGGAACCGGTGCGAAACAATTCGTGCGCCGGGTTTCAAGTTTTTGAGCAGTTTGGGCCGAAGGAGTTTGTCGAGTTCGTCGCTCATGTAAAGCATCACCACGGTCGCGTCATCGAGTCCCTTCGTGACCGTGTCGTCGAAGATGTCGCCCTTGCGAATTTCGATCTTGTCGGCGAGGCCCGCGGCTTTGACGTTCTCGGTCGATTCCTTCACCCGTTCCGGGTCGCGGTCGATGCCGATGCCCTTCTTTGCCCCGCCCTTGACGGTGGCGATGATGATCCGGGCGTCCCCGCAGCCGAGTTCATAGGCCACGTCCGTATTCTTCACGTCGGCCAGCTTGACCATCCGCTTCACGATGTCCGGCGGCGTGGGGACGTAAATCACTTCGGCCCGGTCGGTCGGCAGGGTCTTGGTCAGGTCAACCGAGACGTCATCGCCGCCCTTGAACGTGACCGTTTTCTTGCGGTGAATGACGGTGTACGTGTTCGGCTTCCAGGAGACCTCGAATTCGTACTCGAACGTTTCGCCGGCTTTAACGGGAGGGATGTCGAATTCCCGCTTGCTGCCGGGCGTGTTCATCACCTTGCCTTCAATCTTCAACTCGGCGTCGTCTTTCGGCACGGTGACGGTGAGCTTTTTCGATTCGGCGGCGGGTTTACCGGCTGGCGGTTGGGCCGCAACGAAACCAACCGGAATCAGCAACACGAGAAACGCGACACGCATGGCGGGGCTCCTCCGGGTGGGACGGGCTGCCGTTAGTGTCGCCGAAACCCATCCCAGTGGCAACTTGCACGCCGTGCGGAATTTGGGATAATTCACCCGACCCCACCGCACGAGAGTACCCATGAAAACGCTGTGCCTGATCTTGGTGTTGAGCGGCATCACGGTTCTGACCGGAGCCGACTGGGCCCGGTTCCGTGGGCCGAACGGGTCGGGCACGGCCGATGCCACCGGCATCCCCCTGAAGTGGACTGTCAAAAAGAACGCTCTGTGGAACGTCGAAGTGCCCGGCTCGGGAAACGGGTCGCCCATCGTCTATGGCGGAAAGGTCTTTCTCCAAGCCTCTTCGGACGATGCGACGACTCGGTTGCTTCTGTGTTACGACGCCAAGACCGGAAACCTCGACTGGAGCGAGTCCGTCCCGGGACACAACGCGGCCCAGAAGGGTGGAATCCACAAGAAAAACACACTCGCCTCTTCAACCCCGGCGTGCGACGGGGAACGGGTCTATTGCATTTTCTGGGACGGGACGAACATCTCCCTCCACGCTTATTCCCTTACCGGCAAACCCGTCTGGCATAAGGCCCTCGGCGAATTCAAGTGCGAACACGGGGCCGGATCGTCTCCCATGGTATTCGCCGGCAAGGTCTATGTGAATTACGACCAGAATGGCGCCGCCGAAATCGACGCCTTCGACGCCAAGTCAGGTGACCTGGCGTGGCGGAAAAAACGCAAACCGTTCCGTGCCTGCTTCTCGACTCCCTACATCCGCGAGTTGCCCGACGGCAGGCCCGAACTCGTTGTGGACAGCACCGCGGGTCTGACGGGGTACGACCCCGCCACCGGAGACGAGAATTGGACCTGGGATTGGAAATTTCCCGTCAAACCGCTTCGGACCGTGGGAGGACCGATCCCGGTCGGCGACGTCGTCGTGGCGATTTCCGGCGACGGCGACGGCAGCCGGAGTGCCGTGGGAGTTTCCGCCGGACCGAACCCGAAACTTCTTTGGGAGAAAACGAAGAAATCCCCCTACGTTCCCATGCCCGTGGCGAAAGGGGATTACCTCTATTGGGTTCACGACGCGGGGCTGGTCTCGTGCGTGGAAGCGAAAACGGGCCGGGAACCCTGGAGCGACGAACGGATTAACGTGAAATCCATTTCCGCGTCCCTGATTCTCACTGGCGACCGGATCACCGCCATCTCGGAGGAAGGCAAGGTGAACGTGTTCCGAGCTACGCCGAAAGAATTCGAGCCGCTCTGGGAAACGTCACTCGGCGAAACCGTCTTCGCAACCCCGGCCGTGGCCGACGGCAAAATGTTCATCCGCACCGCGAGGCATCTGATCTGCATCGGAACGAAATGAACCGGAGCGAACTCGTCATCTTGAGAAATCACTGTGCCGACTGAACGCGAAAAAATGCTGGCCGGGCACCATTACGACCCATTGGACCCGGAATTGGCAGTCATGAGGGTGCGCGCCCGGGATCTTTGCCAGGCATTAAACGTCTCACGTGAAACGGATGGAGAGGGTCGCCGTCGAATCCTTTGCGATTTGATCGGTGCCGGTGGCGAAACGGTCTGGATGCAACCGCCTTTCTACTGCGACTACGGCACCCACATCGAACTCGGCATAAAAGTCTTCTTCAACTTCAATTGTGTCGTCCTCGACGTCTGCCGGGTGACGGTTGGAGATCACACGTTGTTCGGCCCCGGCGTCCATATTTATGCCGCGACACACCCGATGGACGCCACCCTTCGACGGACCAGGGAATCGGGCAAACCCGTCACGATCGGATCGGACGTTTGGGTCGGCGGGGCCGCGATCATCTGCCCCGGAGTGACCATCGGGTCCCGAGCGGTGATCGGAGCGGGGAGCGTTGTCACGCGGAATATACCCGACTGTGTTTTCGCGGCCGGCAACCCGTGCCGGGTGATCCGGGAAATTGAAGCGTGAGGATTGTCGGGAATTGGTCCACGGATTTTTTCGATGAAGTCAGACTGTTCCCTCCTCGTCGTTGACATTCAATGGGGCTTCACAACTCTCTGCCCCGCAGAATTGCCCGTGCCGGGCGGTTTCGAGATCGTGCCGAAAGTGAACGAGCTGCTCGCCCTTCCGTTCGCACGAATCGATGCGACGCAGGACTGGCACCCGGCGGACCATTGCTCCTTCCTCGGCCGGCGGGACAACCTCTACCCGCCGCACTGCGTCGCCGGCACTTCGGGGGCCGAGTTTCTCCCAGAACTTCACACCCATCGATTTTCCGCCATCTGGCGGAAGGGATACGACCGCGACTTCGAGGCGTATGCCGTCACTGCCCAGCACCCCGGATTCGCGGCGTTCCTGCAATCCAGCGGCATTCGCACCGTGGTTGTCTGCGGCATCGCGACAAACATCTGCTGCTATTTTGCCGCCCGAGATTTGAAGCAGGCGGGCTTCGACGTCTGGGTCATGGAAGACGCTAGCGCCGGGATCGACATCCCGGCGGCGGGATTGTTTCAAGAGAAGACCAAAAAAGAAGGCATACAGTTGGGGATTCGATACGGATCCGTCCGGGAAATAGTCGACAGGATAGCCCGGATGAATTCGGAACCGGCTTCATCCTTTAATCCTGTCCCAATTTCAAACGGACCTCACAAGCAACCTCGCTTTCGCCCGTTCCAATAGCATGCCATGATCGAACGCCATCGGCGGTGGCTGATCCAACGGCCACCATTTCACGGCCTTCGCATCATCTGCCGCTTTGGGCTTCAGTTTACCGGCGTCGACCCGGGCCAGGTACACCACGCTCACCGTCCACCCGCGAGGGTCTCGGCCCGGATTACCGGCGGTGTAGAGGGGTTCCAAGCCTTCCACCGCCAGCCCTGTTTCTTCTTTCAATTCCCTTAATGCCGCATCGGCCAACTTCTCGTTTTCTTCCACGAACCCGCCCGGAAAGGCCCAGTGCCCTCGGAACGGATCGTTCCGTCTGCGAACCAAAAGTACACGTGGACGGGCGTCTGAAGTGACTAGAACGACGTCCACCGTCAAGGCGGGGCGTGGAAAATCGTAAGTGTACGTTCGCGCGGATTTCAAACCCATCGCAACCTCCGGCCGGGCCACCCGGTTGGGGCCGAAATCGGGCCTTTTGCCCGGGAACTTGCACCTGTTCTATGCCTCCGCCGGACGAGATTCCGCCGTACCTCTGGTAAAATGACCTATACACCCGAGGCCAAACGAAAGGTACAGGTGCCTTGTGAAGGCGCTGACGGCGAAGAAAAATCGCATTGTGGTTTGGGAAGCCCTGGACCCGACGGACGAAGTTGTGTCCGCGGCAGGGCGGCTTTACGAATCGACCCTCGACCCCGACGAGCGGGTGCCTTGGGAGTGGATGGAAAAATCGGTTTTGTCGCGGTCGTGGTGGAAGCCCGGTGGTTGGAGCCGGCACCTGCTCCTCGCCTCGCCACTGGACAGTGTCAACGACCCCGACGCGCTGGCCGGATATTGCTTCGCCGCGTTCCTGCCCGGGTTCGGCGGGTACGTGAGCTACATGGGCGTGTCGCCCGAGCACCGGGGCAAAGGCGTGGGCCGGAGGTTGTTCGAACACGCCTTCCGGCTTTTGGCGGCCGATGCCCACGGCGTGGACGAACCGTTACCATTCGTCTGCTGGGAAAGCCACGCGCCGGAAGCGGACGAGCCAAACGAAGCGCATGAGAACTGGACGGCTCGGCTATCGCTCTTTCGAAAGATCGGCGGCCACCGGGTCAACGGGATGACGCTCTGGCAGCCGGATTATTCCGACCCACTCGGATTGCCGGTGTCGCTCGACTTGTTCGTGAAGCCAATGGATACACCGGCCAACTCGTTCGATGCGATTCGGCTGCGGGAACTCGCCGCCGAGTTGTACCACCGCGTCTACAAACTCTCTCCGGACGACCCGTTAGTCCTGCGAACCATGACGTCAGCGACCAATCCGGCTATCGAAGGGTTAGCCGCGATACGAATCGGAGCGCGAACGCTCGCATGACCCGCACCCTCACCGCCCGGTGGGTCTTCCCCGTGGCGGGGCCGCCGTTGGAATACGGCCTCGTCACGATTCGCGATGACAAGATCGAAGCGGTCGAGCCCCGCGGCACTCGCACCGCGGACGAGGATTTAGGGAACGTCGCGATCATTCCCGGGTTAGTGAATCCCCATACGCATCTCGATTTATCCGGCGCCCGCGGCCTCATTCCGCCGACCGATCCCGAGCATTTCACCGACTGGCTGAAAGGCGTGATCGCCTATCGGAAGACGCGGACGGCGGAGCAGGTGCAGGCCGATATTCGTGGTGGGTTGGGGGAGTGCTTGGAGTACGGGACGACGTTGATTGGGGATATCGCGAGCGGGGGGGCGAGTTGGGAGATTGTGGCCGAATCGCCCATGCGATCAGTGGTTTTTCGTGAAATGCTCGGGTTGCAAAACCGACGTGTAGTCGAATCAGGAGGCGAAGCTAAGAAGTGGATGTTGAACTACATTTTGCATACTACCTGTCGGCCTGGATTAAGCCCTCATTCACCTTTTAGCGCTAGTTGGAAGTTGATACGGATGACACAATCGTTTCGCACGTCGCCTGCTGCGATCCATTTGGCCGAATCTCCTGCCGAAATTGCCTTATTGGAATCGCAAACCGGTCCCTTCTTATCATTTTTACAGGAGTTAGACGCTTGGCATCCAGATGGATTGTCCCGTTCGATTGAATGGGTTTTGTGGCGAACCCGGCGGTGGCCGCCTGTGGTTTTTATTCATTGCAACTATTTGTCACCAAACTCTGAGATTTGGCCAAACCAAACGATCGTCTACTGCCCCCGCACTCACGCCGCGTTCGGCCACCCGCCACACCCGTTTCGAGAATTTCTGAATCGGGGCATCCGCGTTTGCCTCGGCACGGATAGCTTGGCTTCGAACCCGGACCTCGACATCCTGGCCGAGGCCCGGTTCGTTCACGAGCGATATCTGGACTTCCCCGGCGATCGTTTACTTAAGATGGTGACACTCTCCGGGGCCGAGGCGCTAGGCTGGGCCGACGAGTGCGGCAGCCTGGCACCCGGTAAATCCGCGGACCTGGTGGCGGTACCCCTGCCGAACCGCGACGGCGACCCGCACGAATTGGTATTTTCGAACGAAATGGCCGATGCCCCGCGCCGAACCGTATTTCGCGGCAATTGGCGTTCCTAATCCCGCACTCTGCACTTCCCCATATCCTGTCCTTTGCATGCTTTATCCATTGAAATTCGAACCGATCTTCAAGTCCATGCTCTGGGGCGGCGATCGGCTTCGGCCGTGGCTGAATAAACCGAGTTCGCCAGAACCCACCGGAGAAGCGTGGGTGCTTTCCGACGTTGACGGTAGCGAAAGCGTCGTAGCGAACGGCCCGCTGGCCGGGCGGACGCTGCGGAGTCTTGTCCAAGAACTCCGCGTCGACCCGCATGTGGCCGCGAAACTCTCCCTCGGCCGATTTCCACTCCTCTGCAAATTCCTCGACACCCGGCAGGAACTGTCCGTCCAGGTTCATCCAAACGACGTGCAGGCGAACGCCAGGCACCCCGGCCAGTCAGGGAAGACCGAAGCCTGGTACGTGATCGACCGCGATGAGAAAACGAGCAGGCTTTATGCGGGTTTCAAACCCGGCGTAACCGCAGAGTCGTTCAAGTCCGCTATGGCATCGAAGACGATCCCCAAAACTTTGCACGCCTTCACGCCGAACCCCGGCGACTGTGTCTTCCTCCCCGCCGGCACCGTTCACGCCATCGGGTCGAACCTCACCGTATTCGAAGTGCAGCAAACGAGCGACATCACGTATCGGCTTTACGACTGGGACCGGATCGAATCGAAGACGGGTCAAGCCCGGCAACTCCACGTGGATGACGGGCTTGCGTGCGCCGACTTCTCCCGCGGTCCTTGCGGCCCGCAGGTGCCGGTAGTGGAATCGGATTCGCCGGTGAAGCGGGAACGGCTGGTAGTGTGTGAATATTTCAGCTTGCACCGGATTGTCGGAGCGAACCCCTTCCCGGTTGCCGGCGGACAAATTGTCGTTTGTATCGGTGGATCGGCATCCATCCTGAACCGTGCAAACGAATACTCCTTCGTTTCCGGCGATACGTACCTCCTCCCCGCCGGCAACAGCACCTACACCGTTATCCCGACAGGGCCGGTGACGGTTCTCGAAGTGGGGCTCGGCGAAGGGAACTAAACGTGGGCTATCGCTCGCTCAACGATTGCCTGCACGACCTCGAACGCACCGGGCAACTGGTCCGCATTGAACGGGAAGTCGATCCGATTCTGGAAGCGGCAGCCATTCATCGGCGCGTCTATCGGGCCGGGGGGCCGGCACTGTTCTTTCCGCGGGTGAATGGGACGCCCTTCCCAATGGCATCGAACATATTCGGGACGTTGGAGCGGGCGAAGTTCCTCTTCCGCGATACGTTCGAGTCGGTTCGCAAGCTCATCGAATTGAAATCCGATTCGGGTCACTTCGTACGAAAGCCCTGGCGGTATTGGAACCTACCAGGGCAACTTTGGAACCTCCGGCCCAAGTTCGTTCGGTACGGACCGGTGCTGACTCACCGCACCACCGTTTCCCGACTTCCGCAGTTGAAATGCTGGCCCCGGGACGGCGGGGCGTTCGTCACCTTGCCGCAGGTTTACACCGAAGACCCAAACCGCCCCGGCTGGCGGCACTCGAACCTGGGCATGTACCGGGTACAACTCTCCGGCAACGATTATCTGCCGGACCGCGAAGTCGGGTTGCATTACCAGATTCACCGTGGCATCGGCGTCCATCACGCCGCAGCCATCCGCCGGGGGGAGCCGTTACGGGTGGCGATCAGCATCGGTGGTCCGCCCGCCCTTGCGGTGGCTGCGGTCATGCCGCTTCCAGAAGGGCTGCCGGAATTGGCGTTCGCGGGGGTGCTCGGCGGAAGACGCGTTCGGATGGCAGGTTCCATTCCCGCCGATGCCGACTTCGTGATAACGGGCACCATCGACCCATCCCGCACCAAGCCCGAAGGACCGTTCGGCGATCATCTGGGATACTACAGCCTCACGCACGAGTTTCCGGTGCTGCAGGTGGATGCCGTTTATCGCCGGGAGGGGGCGATCTGGCCGTTCACCGTGGTCGGCCGGCCGCCGCAGGAAGACACGACCTTCGGCCAACTCATCCACGAACTCACCGGCCCCGTCATTCCCACGGTCATACCCGGCCTGCACGCCGTTCATGCCGTGGACGCGGCCGGGGTCCACCCGCTTTTGCTCGCCCTCGGCAGCGAACGCTACGTCCCTTACGCGAGCCAACGCAAGCCGCAGGAACTCCTCACCCTGGCGAACGCCGTTCTCGGACAGGGCCAGCTTTCTCTCGCGAAATATCTCTTCGTCGCAGCAAAGGAGGACGACCCGTCTTTGGATGTTCGCGATATCCCGGCTTTCTTCCGTCACGTGTTGGAACGGGTCGATTGGCGAACGGACCTGCACTTCCAGACGTGTACCACGATCGACACGCTCGATTACTCGGCCGGGGAAGGGTTGAACGCGGGGTCGAAACTGGTGGTCGCCGCGGCCGGGCCGAAGCGGCGCAACCTCGACAAGGAACTTGCTCCTGATTTCCGCTTGCCGCCCGGGTTCACCGCTCCTCGAATCGTCGCCCCGGGCATCCTCGGCGTGCAGCCAACCTCGGATCTGAAACGCAATGAATCGGGTGAATTGGACTTCGGTGTCTGGCCACTGACCAACGACCACTGGCCCCTCCTCGTCCTGGTGGACGACTCCGCCTTCACCGCGACCCTGTTCGACAACTTCCTCTGGGTTACGTTCACCCGCTCGAACCCGGCGTCTGACGTGCACGGGGTCGGGGCGTTCACCCGCAACAAGCACTGGGGCTGTGCCGGGCCGCTGGTGATTGATGCGCGAATGAAACCGTTCATGGCTCTCCCACTGGAAGACGACCCGGCGATCGAGCGACGGATCGACGACCTGTTCGTGGCCGGCGGTCCGCTGGCAAAATGGGACGGGTAGCGGTTGACCCGGCCTTCGCGGGCGGGTATGTCCCGCGGTCCTGTTTCCGTGGTCGAGGGCCGGGATGACCGCTTCCCGCCAAGTGTTGTGCGTATTGCTGGGAGCAATGGGGGTTGCCCCGTCGGGGTGCGCATTGCACTTCAACATGACCGATCCGGTCCCAGATCCCGGCGACGGCATTCGGGTGCCGAAAGAGTCGAAGTTTGCGTCCCTGGTAAAGGATCCCGGTGAGACCGTGTCGTTAGCCGGGCCAATGCCGACGCTAGTGGTGGCCACGAATCCGGCCCCACCGCCGCCGGGAACAATCTTGCCGCCGACAAATGAAATGATGTCGACGAGTCCACCGGCCGTGCCCACGGAGGGGGGTGGGTCGGCCGGGGATGGCATATGGCCGAAACCGCGGCCGGTGCAGGCGAACGAACCGTTCCTGGTGGCAGCTCGGGCGGCGTGGGACGGCCGGCCCGACCGCGTCGCCGACGCACTTCGCCCGCTCGACAAGCCGACCCAGGACGCCCTCCGCCCGCTCCTGCTCGCCGGTGCCGCTTTGGCAATGGGCCAGTCGGCCTCAACCCCACAAGACTTCTCGTTCTCCGCGGCCCAACTTCACGCCGCCCTCGCCGTCGTCGAACGCCGGGCCGAACTGCGCATCGAAAATGCCCGGTTTGTCGCCGAAGTTCGCGGCTTTCGCCGATTCGACCCGCTGCCCGACGGGTTCGTTTTCCAGCCCGGTCAATCGCTCCGAATCTATGCAGAAATCACCCCCCTCGTCGCCGACCGCCTGCACGGCGGGGGGACGGGTATCAGCCTGTCGTACGTCATGCGGGTGAAGGACGAGCGGGGTAAGGCGTTCATGCTAATTGACAAGAAAGGGCAGGAAACGCCGGTCCTCGTCGTGACCGAGGAAACGGACGCGAGTCGCGGACCGATGGCGGAGAAGCATTTCGTCTGGGAGTTTACCGGGCCGCGAGTGCCCGGCCTGTACTCGGCCGAAATTGAGATCCGGGATTTGCATACGGGCCGCGTGGCGAAAAAGAGGCTGGTGTTCCGGGTGGGCGGGACGTAGACGATTCGTATTTCTATCGCGTCCCGTACGTTTAGGAACCGACCCAATGGCCGAGCTGAAGGCGACGCAAATCACTTTTCACGAAGGCACCGTCTCGCGGACCGCCCGGGCGGCTCTGCTCAAGCAGACCGGGGCGACGATCTGGTTCACAGGCCTCTCCGGATCGGGGAAAAGTACGCTGTCCATGGCCGTGGAACAGGTGCTCGTGCAGCGCGGTCACGCGGCGTACGCCCTGGATGGCGACAACGTCCGGTTCGGACTGAACGCCGGGCCGAAAATTCTGGGCGAAACGTGGGGGTACGGCGAGGCGTCCGCCAAACGGTTCGGTCTCGGGTTTTCGGCGGAAGACCGGGAAGAGAACATCCGCCGGATCGGAGAAGTCGCCCGGCTTTTCGCCGATTCGGGACTATTTGCCCTTACCAGCTTCATTTCCCCTTACCGCAAGGACCGCGACGCCGCCCGCAAGGCCCACGCCGAGACGAAAGGCGGAGCGATCCCGTTCATCGAGGTCTACTTGAATACGCCGATCGCCACGTGCGAGGAACGGGACCCCAAGGGGCTGTACAAGCAGGCCCGTGCCGCCCTGGCCGCGGGCAAGGGGATGCATTTCACCGGCGTGGACGACCCGTACGAACCGCCACTCGACCCGGAACTCACGTTCGACGCTGCGACGCACTCCGTTTCGGAAGGGGTCGCACTGGTCGTCAATTTCCTGCGGCAACGCGGTCTAATCGAAAGCTAACCCGTTTCGCGCCGGATCGAAGTTCGACCGGTGCCAACTCGTCGTGTCGCGCACGCAATAGCGGATGCGCGGGTTACCCGGCCCGAAAAATCGGGGCGCGAGGCCATTTTTTTTCTCGACCCGTTCCAGCCTCTCCGGGTCGCGCAGTCTCCCCATTTCCATGCAAACCTCCCACCCGGTGCGACCGAATGCGAGGTCGGGAAAAACGGCGGAAATCACTCAAGTCTCGAATCGGCATTCGTTGACCGCCGGCGCGCGCGAACGTAGACTTGCCCCGAACGTCGCGGGACCAGACTACCGCGGCGGGCTTCCCGGCCCGAGGTTCGGACGCCCTCCGTCGAGCAGCGGTAGGCCGGGATTCCGACTCCATCCATCAGGTAGACGATGTCCCTCATGCACCCGTCAACCGTCTTGGACCGGCCCGTGCTCGGGCTGCTCGCCGAATCGGATTCGGTCGAACCGTCCGCCCCCGCCCGCGTCTTACTGCCGGACCGGTATACGGACCGATACGCGTATCCACTCGTGGTGTTGTTCCACCCGGCCGGGATGAACGAAGAAGCGATCCTGTCGAGCGTCCCGCACCTGTCCCGCCAGAACTTCGTGGTGCTGAGCCTCCGCGGCCCCCGGGCCGCGGCCGCCGGGTTCGGTTGGGACGCGGCCGAGGACCACGACGGCGTCGAAGATTACTTCTTCAAAGCCGTCGCCCAAACCCGCCGATCGTTCCATGTACACTCGGAACGCATCTACCTCGTCGGCCTGGGAGAAGGCACTCTGCCCGCCTATCGCCTTGCTCTGGCCAACCCGGACCGTATTGCCGGTATCGCCGCCCTGAACGGCCCTTTCCCGAAGCCAAAAGGAAACCCGCTCTTCCGACTCGAAACCGTCCGCGGCTTGAAGGCGTTCGTCGGCCACGGCTTGCTGAACCACACGATTTCAATGGAAGCGGCCCGGCACG
>DASXPC010000090.1:0-9061 GCA_036493815.1 Fimbriiglobus sp.
TTTGACGTCGGCCTTGGCCGCCTCGAACGGCAAATCGAGCACGGCGAGGGCGAGGCAGATTTCGGTGAAGTTCCGGCTGGCGTCGGCGAGGTTTTTCGTCAGGAAGGGGCCGGGGCCGACGTGCTTCGCGTAGTCGGCCCAGAACCCGCTCACCGGCACCAGGCCGGCGAGCTGCGCGGAGATCGGCAGGTGGTAGTAGTTGTCCTCGGCCCACTCCTTCGTCGGTTCGATCTTGCGGTAGAGTTGGGTGGGGATGGCGCCGGACTTACGGCGGGCGGCTTCGAAAAACTCCGTCCGTTCGGCCAGGGCTTCGTTCTGCTTAAATTCGGCACTCTTTTTGTCCTTATCCTGACTCCCGTCGCGGGCCTTGAACCTCAACATCTGGTCATCCGCCTTGAGTTCGCCTTTTCCAGCTTCCTTCTTCGCTCCGTCCGGAGAGCCGGCAGGCCGGCCGGCTCTTGCACCATAGCCAGCTTTGCCGCCGCCGAAACCTCCTCCTCCGCCTGGTGCGGATGCACCAGCCGGGGTTGACGCGGTCGAATTGAAAGTTGAGCCGCTTGCCGGGGCATTGGATCCCAGTGATCTGGCAAATTCCAACGGTTTCTGAAGGGCGTTCAAATTTATGCGACTCTTCTCCATCTCGCTCCCCACCACCCCCGTCTCGAACAGGAACCGCTCGCGGTCGGGGTTGGGCGGCAGCAACTTCAACAGCTCGCTCAGGCTCCGGGCGGTTTTCGGCTGCTCGCCGTTCACCCGCTGGGCGAGCAGGATCTGCTCGACCGCGTTCAGCCGGCCGAACTTCCACGGCGTCAGGTAATCGCTGAGGTCCTCCTCCAGCAGCCAGCGGTCGAGGAACGTCTTGTCCTTCTTGTTCGCGAGGTACGGCTTCACTACCGCCTTGAAGAACTCGGGGTCCTTCTTGTACAGGAACAGGTGCAACTCGTGGCAGGCGTATTTCGAGTAGTAGGCTCGCTTGTCCTCGTCCTTCAGCTTCGGCCAGTTCACCAGGAACGCGAACTCCGCCAGCTTCGGGTCGGTGTGCAGCGTCGAATAAAGCGTGAAGACCTTGGCGAGCGAATCGTACGCCTCGAACCGCGACGCCGCGGCATCGTCCAGGACGAACGGCTGCCCGGCCGGGAGAATGCTCACCGTCTTCTGCTGGGTGAAGTGCCCCTTCGGGTCGAGGCCGACGCGCAAGCGGAGGTCGAGCACCGCGGCCTTCTCTTCGGCGATCGAGACGTGCGTCACCTGCGTGTGTAGCGGGTCGACCAGCACCACGTGAATCCACGCGTGCGGGCCGATCAGCTTCCGCGGCACCGTGACGACGCCGTCCTTATCCGGCACGACGTTCAACGCCACTCCGGTCGCGTCGGCCAGGAAGTCGAGGTCGGCGAACGCCGTGTCGGCCGGGGGGGCCGGCCTTTGGGCTGCTTCCGACCGCGGCGACGCGGGGGCCGTCGCGGCCGGCGTCGCACCACCGACGCTGCCAAAATCTGCCCCCGCCTGGGCCTGCTGTTCCCCGGCGGTGGTGTCGCGGATCGCCCACGGGTTCAACAACAACTGCGGCCGGTCGAGCATGTTGCCCGGGTACTTCTTCGCCCGCTTGCGATCGAGCACGTAGCGGTACTCGTCGCCGATGTTGCGGCCCGTGAGATAAACCGAATCGGCCTGACCCGGATAGACGCCCGAGAGGCCCTGGTCCCGCACTTTCGCCAGATCGCCGAACGCCGAATAGGCCGGCAGGTACCGCGTCGCGTAGACGTGCACCCGGGCGAACTTCGACGCGTTACTCAACTGCACCTTCACCGCGTCGCCGTCGGCCGTCACGCGCGCGATCGCCGCCGGCGGCAGCCCCGGCAGTTGCAAGTGCCGAATCGCCCCCAGCACGTACCCCGCCACCGCCGGCCCGGCGACCACGCGAATGCGGATGCGTTCGCCCTGCTTTTTCAGCCACAAATCGTAGTCCCCCGCGGCGAGGTCCTTCAGTTGCAAAAAGCCCTTCGCCGTGGTCAACGCCTCGAACTTGTCCGCCTTGATCGTGCCGCCGACCATCTCGAAGAGCGCCAGGTCCGCCCGCGTCGGCTCCGCGACCGGATACGGGATCGACACCACGTCCCCCGCCTTCGCGTGCATGACGCTGCGATACGTGAAGTGATCCGTCGGCAGCGTCCAGGTGTGACTCGTCCCTTCGGGACCGGTCGCGGTGACCGAGACGACGTCCGCGAGTGCCCCGAGCATCACCCGTCCCGTCGCGTCGCTCTTGAGGCCGACCCGCACCGGTTCCTTGAAATCCCGGTGCTTCACCGCCACCTGTACCGGCCGGCCCGCCTTCGATTCGCCCGTCCGGCCCAGCAACTCCAGGACGTAGTCCGCCCCGAACTTCGCCAGGTGCAAATCCTCGATCCTGTCCGTCTTCGCGATCGCGTTCAACGCGAACGCCTCCCCGGCCACCAGGTCGTGCTTCGTCCCCTGACTCAGGCTCTTCACCCTCGCCGTCAGGGTCACGGTCAGGCTCGCCAGCCGCGGCGGCACGCGGAACTCGTAACTCGACTCCCGGTCCTCGAACACCTTGAACTCGGGTACCTCCGACGTCGTCGAAATGCCGTCCAAATCCGTCGCCACCAGCCGCAGCTTGACCTCTTCCAACAGCGCCTGCGACACCGGCGTGCCGTTCAGGTACAGTTGCGGCCGCACCAGCACCGCGGCCAGCCGCTGCGATAGCAACGCCTCGCGGTCGACGTGAATCCCGGCCACGAGCGAATAGTTTTCGGGTTGGTGATTGAGGTAATCCAGGCTGGCGAAGTCGCCGGCCGCGAGCACGATCGGCTGCCGGCCCGGACTCGCACTGAACGGCAGCACCGCCACCCCGTCGCCGCCCGAATGGTAGTCCTTCCCGCCCAGCCAGACGCCGAAATCCTTCACCGGACGGTTCGACTCGTCGACGCAGCTCACCTGCTGCCCCGCCACGCCGGTGACGACCAGCGGCCGCAGCCGGCCCTTCCGCACCAGCGCCCGACTCGACTTTCCGCCGCCGATGAAATCGATCACGTACACGCCCGGCTTATTCAGTTGCGGGAACGCGAACGACCGCGGGATCCGCCGCAAAGGCGAGTCGGCATAGGTAAACGTCTGCTCCGAATTGGCGACGAGGCCGTCCAGCGTCACGTCCGTATCCACCTCCCGACCCGTCTGCTTGTAAAACGCCGGCGTGTTGATCTCGAACACCTTCACGATCAAGGTCGACACGTTCTTCACCGCCACGTCCAGCTTCACCGCCTCGGCCACCCCGAACCGCGTCTTGTTCGTCGCCGCGAAGTCGATGTCGATCCGGTCCTTGAACGCCCGGAACGCTTCGGGCGGCAGCTCCGCCGCCCACCGCTCGGGGTCGCCCAGCCCGAGTTCGATCTTCGTCTCCGCGAACAGGTACTTCAAATACTGGTCGCTCACGAACGGCTCGAATTCCCGGGGCGAATCCGCGTCGGCGAAGAAGTGCTTCAAATACGCCCGCACCAGCGGCTCGTCCCCGCCGACGATCGGCAACAGCGTGATCGGCGTCAGGTTCGCGTTCAGGTCGGCCGGGTATCGCTGCTGTGCCTCCGACTCCAACAGCCCCTTCGCCATGTACGGCTGCCGTCGCGGCAGCGACAGGTATTCGAGGAACAACGCCTTGTCGTACGTCCCTTCGGTCCGGTTCAGCGTCAGCAACTGGTAGAGCACGTGGGCCTTCAGCGCGTTGTGCACCGGGGTCAGCGTGCGGACGTAGTCCAAAAGTACCGTGAGATAAGCCCGCGTCTGGGCCGGGTCCCGTCGCCAGTCGGCGTCGTCGCCGGGGTGCAGCTTCGCGATCCGGGCGTAGACGAAGTTCGTCTCGTTCTTCAGGACGGGTCGCAGTTTTACCAGTTCGTCGAGCTGGGCCAGCGTCAGGAGCCGGTGGATCGCGAACGCGCCGAAGCCCTGCGAATTGGGGGCCGCCAAATCGTCCGCCACCAGCGTCGGCAGGTTCGCAACGTCCGGCCGTCGCAGCCGCTGCAACAGCGCCCGCCGCTTGTCCCGGTCCAGGTTCTCCGCCGCCAGCCAGTCGAGGGCCGCGTCCTCGAAGTTGTCCAGGTTGTTCCACCGCCGCAGCGAATCCGCCGTCAGCTTCGCCCGGGCGATCAGCGACTGGTCGAGCGCCACCGGCAGGTTCACCGCCGCCCCGGGCACCACTCGCTGGTGGAAATACCGCACCCCGAGCCGGTTGCGCAGGTACTCCAAACTCTTCTGCGGGTTCTTGGAATAGGTGAGCAGCGCGTGCCGCGTCTGGATTTCCGTCAGCCGGGCCGACTGCCCGAACCGCTCGTGCCACGGCTTCCACAACGCCTCCGCCTTCTCGTACTGCTCCGTCGTCAGGTAGTACAGGCCGTGGTAGTAGTAATAATCCTCCGTCCCCGGAATCAGTTGCTTCAACGCCGCCCCCTTGTCCTTCGCCAACGCGTAGTCCTCGACAAACCCCACGTCGGCGGCCGATACCGAGCCGACGACCAGAGCCAATCCCGCCAGGGTCAGGAGCGAACGCATGAGAGGTGTCCTCGCGCCGCCGGCCGAAAGCCCCGGCCGGCATGAGTCCCTATTGTGACGACGTCAACGCCCCCTGACAACGCGCGCGGATTCGGGCCGTTACACACTCGTGACGAAGGCGGAGGCAAATCGGCCGGCAGCACTGAAATAACACCGCCCTGCCGGGCACGTTTGAGATTTAGATGGCTGCCGATCAGGTCCGCATTTGGAAATGTCGGAAAGTCATATCCATTGGTGTTTGGCAGGGGATCGAATTCAACCGTAATTCAACGAGAAAACGATGTGCCTCATCAACAGGAGCATGGGTTGGCAAAGAACTGCTTTCGTAAGCACGCTCCATTTCAATTCCGAGACGGTCCAGTTCGATCACGTGGCGGGAATAATTCAAACCGTTCAGGCAGCCAAACTCGGCCAACTTTTTGCGTTCGATCAATTCCGGAATGAACTCGAACCGTAACTCTTCGTTCAGGGTCGGTAAGTGGGATTCGACTTCGCCGGTCCGCAATAAATGAATTCCCGTCAGGACTACCCGGTATGCGTAAAGTATCGACTTCGCTTTCTTGACCTTTTCCTTTTCTAAAAGATTCCGCTGGGTGGAGAGAAATCCACGATAGTGATGGAAACAATTCCTGGTAACGCACCGCGCGGCAAGCGGTCGAAGTCGAGTCAGGAACTCACCACCCGTCAGGACAATGGGTGAGAAAATCTGTTCCAGTATGTAGCCGTTGTGTTTCACAAGAAGTCGGAAGTATTTCCCAATTTCGTGGAAGACCGCTTCGACCTCGCGATTAGCCAACACGTCCTTGGGATCGACGGTCTCGGCCGGGTGAACGAGCCCCACCACTTCGGCGAGTGGAGCGAGGAAACTTCCGCGCACGTCCACGTCGCTGTCGACCGAAGGAAATCCGTACAGATGCGCGCCGCTGACTGTCGCGAAGAGTGCCGATGGAGTGCGTTCGTCGACCCACCGCGATAGGGCTGCCATGTCGAGATCGGTTTCGATTCGGGTCGTCATGCTTTCGCCCTCTGTCGCCTGGCCGAAATCAAGAATGCGTTCACCCGCTCTGTTTCGGGCCGTTCCGGCAAGGCTGTGAATTCGAATGCCGATTTGAACTCGCGGTCGAGAGTCAGTGCCCGGTTGCGAATGGCGTCAAATCCGACTCGGCCGTCACGAACGGCGAGGAGTTCGTCGCTGTGCTCGGCCACGTCTACCCGAATTTCGGTATTGTCCCGCCGTTGCGTTGATGGACTAAGTGCGTTTCGGTGCGGGCTTTCCATCTCGGATTTTCGCGCGAACCTTTCTGTTTGAAATACTTGGATCGGTTCGGGTTTACGGATTGCTAATGCTGTGACGGTTGTACGGGCCGACTGTGCCCGGGATCACTTAGCGAATCGGCCCACTTCCGGCGGTCCGTTCTAGTCTTGAGCATTTACCCCCACCTTGGGTTTGCCGAGATGGAATACGACCTGCCCCCGTCGTCCGAAGTCGCCGGATTGCTCGCCACGTTGCGGGCAAAGGTCGAACAAATGAAAAAGTTCATGGCGGACAAGCCCCCAAAGGGGACGGCCGATCCGAATCGACCGTCGGCAATCGTCTTCAACTTCATTCACGACTACGTCGAACAACAAGTCGCGCTGATGTGTGCGATGGAAATGCTGATGAAGGCGATGGAGAAACTGGAAGAAAGAACGAACCCAAAGCGCCACGCCGAACGCGACAAGCGGATCGGCGAAATGGTCAAAGCTGGCGAGAAACTCAGCCGCATCAAAGCGGCAATCAAAAAGGACTGGCCGGGCACATCGGCCGATGCGGTCCGCGGCGTGGTCTATCGGCTGAAGAAGCCGACGCCGAAAAAGGGCACGCGCGTCCGCACATAACCAATCAAGCGCTCAAAAGCAATTAAACAGGTTTTCGGATCAAACCGCGCACACAAGGAAAAGTGTGCGTCGAGTCCATTCGTCGGCGCCGCTAAAAACTAGGACCGGCGGGGGTTTCCTGCCGGTCCTAGTCACCCGAAAGCCGTCCCCGTCTCGTTTCTGAGGCGTTGCGAGGATCGGCCGAAAGGACGGTCGCCGTGCCTTACTGGTTGTGGCTGTTGTTGCGGCCCATTACCCAGACACGGAAAAGGTAGCACGCGCCATGCTCTGCCCCGATTGTAGCACTCCGGCATTTAAGGCCGGGAAAAACCGCAACGGGTCGCGCCGGTACGGGTGCGGCCTTTGCGGAAAGACTTTCACCGATCCCACCACGCGACCCCACGACAATAGACGGATGGACCAAGACAAGCGGGTCATGGTCCTCCGAATGATCCTTGAGGGCAATTCCTGCCGGTCCACGGCCCGGTTGTGCGGGGTGAAGGTCGACACCGTCGTCGCGGCCGTGGTCGAAGCGGGAACGGCTTGCAAGGCATTCCTCGAACGGGTGGTGAAGGACGTGGAAGTGGAGAACGTGCAAGCCGACGAAATATGGGGATTCGTGGGGATGAAGGACCGGACCCGCAAACTCCGGCGGATCGACGAAGGGGCCAGCGTAGGGGACGCTTGGGTTTTCGTGGCAACTGAACGGGATACCAAACTCGTCGTCGCGTGGCACCTCGATAAGCGTAACCAAGAGGCCACGGAGACGTTCGCCCGGAAGCTGAAGGACGCGACCCGAGGCCGGTTCCAGCTTTCAACCGACGGGTGGCGACCCTACGTTCCCGCCGTCTGGTACGCATTCGGCCAGAACATCGACATGGCGCAGCTCGTGAAGGTCTACGGCAAAGACCCCCACGCCAAAGCGAGGGAAGCGAGGTACAGCCCGCCGGTGGTGATCGACTGCTACGCCAGGGTCGGCGTAGGCAAGCCGGACATGGACCGGGTTTCCACCTCCCACGTCGAACGGCAAAACCTGTCGATTCGGATGGGAATGCGCCGGATGACCCGGTTGACCAACGGGCATAGTAAGAAGTGGGAAAACCACGAAGCGGCCTTCGCGCTCTGGTTCGCTTACTTCAACTTCTGCCGGGTTCACATGACGCTGGGCACTACTCCGGCGGTCGCTTCGGGACTGGCGATTGAACCGTGGTCGGTTCGGGAACTCTTGGATCGGCTATAATCGTCGTCAACCGGACGGCGGGAGTAGCTACCCGTCGAAAGTCGCGGACGGGAATCGGGGGTTCACCTTTGCCCCGGTTTCCGTCCGCGACCCTTCGGACCCAAAGGTGATTGATGGCATTTGATCTACCCAAAATCGAACGGTTCGCCATGCAACTGGAAACGATGAGTGCCGCCGAAAACAGGACGGGCATGAACATCAAAATCCGAGATATCGGCGCGGCGCTGGGATTGGATGAGGACGAGTCGTTCCGAACTGCCCGCCTCTTGGCGGACAGCGGATGGGTGAAATTCAACGACAAGGAAAGCTACATACGCCTTACCATCGACGGACACAAGCAACTGGAAAAACTTAAGCGGCCGAGGTGGGTTAAGTGGGTCAAAAGACACCCCATTTCCGTTTACGCTTCCGTGACAATCCTGACGGGTATCGTCTACAGCGTAATCACCTTTTTCATCGTCCGGTCTTTCAGCCCTTGAGATTTAGCAGAACCAAACGAACACGGGCGCCGATTGATCGGCGCCCGTGTTGCATTGAGGGATTGATGGTACAATCACCCCAGTGAGCACCCGCCGCTAGGGCGGGTCCGCCAGTCCGGCCTTTGCCCCCCACGCCTCACAAGCAAAAGGGCATCGTCCGGCCGGGGTCTTTCGTCGTCATCTTACCACAAAAGCACCCCGATCACCAAAAATCCGCCACCGGGGCGGAATGGGGAGGGTGTGTGCAATGACTCCGGCCGAACTATTCGAGCACAATAAGGCTTGGGCGAAACAGACTATTATCTACGTCCTCGCAAACAACCCCGACGGCAGCCTTATCGACAACCAGGACAGAGCCCGGCCACGAACAGAAAGCATCTTCGATCAAATGCTGGCCAAAGTCGAAGCTGAAACCGTAGGTCAAAAAGAAATGCGGCCTATTGCCCTGACCGTTCGGGTATTGGATTGGGTTGTGGACAATCACAAGAAGACAGAAGAGGGATTGTGAATAAGTAGTCGGGCGATGTCATCAAATCATTCCTCGCCAACCTGCCGCGCCATTCGACGTAGGTGGGTTGGTCCGACTTGTCGATTCGGCCCGGGCGGTCGCGTTTCACGCACTCAAAGTATCATCGATGTTGGATTTGTAAACCCCTCCCTTGTCACAGTGCTACGCTTCAGAAACACGCGAAAGCGGGGCAGCACCCGAATTTCGCCCGTTCGCAAGGCATGAATGCCACTCAATTGCAACCGTAACAGGTGCATGGCGTGTTTCGGCTTAAACACTCCGGTCCGATCGAATGCCCGTTTCATGAGTCGAAACTGAGACAACACGTACCCGGAATAGGTTCGGTAGAGGTGGCGCGAAAGAAACGCCGAGCGCATGGCAAGTAGTTCCCGTCCCGTTTTGTCCACTTCGAGTACGAAC
>DASXPC010000091.1:0-7007 GCA_036493815.1 Fimbriiglobus sp.
CCGTCCCATTTTTGAGAAGATTATTCTTCCAGCACCCGGGGGAGTGGTCGCTGGAACCATTTCCCGACTCTGGAACCAAGTTGCAAGTGGAAGAGATGGAATGTGTTACGGCCAAATGATGGTCGGCGACGGATGGGCCGCGAACGCCTTCCCTCGGCTGGAAGCATTTTTGCCACTCGGTTCGGAGAAGTCTTTCGACCTCGTCGCCCGCCGCTGGTGCCGGAACGTCTTCGACTGGCTGACCGACGACGTGCGGGCGGGCGGACAGCCGGCACCTGCACTACTCGCCAGGGTGGGAACCGTTACAGCAAATCTCTCATGATGACACCCGTATCTCTACAGCCTAAATCGGCAACAAATTCGACCGCAATTTGGACCGGGACACCGACCTGCTCACCCGCTTCGCCGCCCGTCCCGATGTCGACCCGATCAATCTCCTCCCCGACGCCTGGGCCCAACGTCACCTCGCCGCGTAACCAGCGACAGATCGTATGCGGTGAATTCGTCGCCCACGCCGGGCGCTTCACCGGACGTTTACTCTGTTCTGGCCCTTCCCGCAAAGTACATTATTGCGTGGATGCCAATCAAGGCGGGTAAATCGTTTACGGTAAGGTTCAATGACGTGCGGTCCGCTGCTATTCCTGTGGATCAGTTTCTCACGGAGTTGTTTGTCGGTGCGTGGATCGGCAACGCACAACCTAACGCCTTGAAGATAGGCCGTGGAGAAGTGCAGGGGCTGATTCCGCGTAACCTTGTCGAAGTGCGTGTGTCGATACACAGCGAAAATGACTCCTGATATTATCGATGAAATCTTCATAGCGCATCAACGGTATATGGAAATCATCATTTGCACATCATTGTTCAATGCATAGTCGCACAATTGAGATGCTATGGGAAACGATCCGACCAATCCACTATAGTCATTCGGTTCTATTGCAATATCAAGTGATACCGTAGAGCCATGCTTTCTTGCATACTGAATAGCTGTGTCCATAAGCCATATTTTTTGAAGAATTTCTTTTATGTGCTCACTCCAGACATCTGCCGACGAAACTGTACAAGATATTCTATTCGGCACCCCTCTGTCTGGGTTATTATATATTTCACTTATGCATCTATTCAATACACATCCCATATCATCAACACTAACAGTGGCATTCGTCATATCATATCTTATCACAGAATACATACATCACCTCATAGATTGCTTCGTATTCATGAAGATTTATCAGCCCGACCCTGGACAACCATCTTGTATCCATTGAAGGTACACTTCGGTAATATCCGTACTCCCCCTCACGTTGCCAACTTCATTGTAAACAGTGCAACGAAACCCCTGAAATTCGGTTCATTTGTAATTATTACATGGAATCCAGCCGCGTGAGGGGGAGTAATAGGAAGATTCGGATTTTCAGCTCCTCCACCCGTAATTTTTTTTGGTTTTATAGTTCTTATGCCACCATTTTCTAAAGTCTCCATTCTTCTGGAACTCTCTTAAGTCACCATTAAATGATTTCTGCCGATAGGACCAGCCAACTACTTTGTAGGAAACGGAAACGAAGTTCTGGCTCGCATTCCGGCCAAGCAGGTGCTCGACCCGATTCCCCGGACAGCTTTAATCAAGATGTTTTTCTTCTTGTCATAACGACAATCTAATAAGCAAAATGGTTTATTCTTATTATACACATAGTGTCATTGTATACCTAATTTAACGATGAACAATTAAGTATATCATAGAAGGTTTTATCCGTCATGCGTTCGGTCGAGAGGTTGATTCCCACGCGGATGCCGCATGACGGATAAATCCCTCGACGTTGCCGTGCAACTACGTGAGTTGGGCGACCGGGCCGTACGCCACCACTGTCGGCGAATCGACGGGAAACTGGTCCAGCACGTCGCGCACGGCCTCCCGTGTCACCGCGTCGAACCTTGCCAATTCCGTGTCGTCGTTGAAGGGTTCGGCCCGATAGATCCAGCTACCGGCGTGGGCGCGCATGCGGCCCATCGGCCGTTCGCTGCCGCGGATCACCCGGCTCGCGATCTTGCTCTTCGCGGCCGCCAACTCATCGGCACTCAACCCCGCCTTCTGCATCTCGGATAATATCTCCCGCATCATGCCGAGGTTCGGCTTGGCCGCGTCGGGCTCGCAGGTCATCAGACTGACGAACGCGCCGCTCCCCTCATTCGGGTCGACGCTGCACGAGGCGCCGTCGCAATGGCCCGGGTCCACGAGACCCCAGTAATACCGACTGCCCGTTTCGTCGCCGATCGCCACCGCGAGCACCGAGGCGGCGTACCGCAGCGGCGACTGGGCGTCCGGTCCGGGGCTGAGGAGGATGACCTGTTCCTGGGCGATGCCGTCCTTCGGGTAGACGTGGACGCCGCCGGCACCGGGCACGGGGGTGACGTTCTGCCGGCCGACGGTTCCGGTACTCCACTCGCCGCACTTTTCTTCCAGGAGTCGGCCGAGGTCGGCGAAATCGAACCGGCCGGCGGCGATGCAGACGACGTTGGCGGCCGCGTACCGCCGGTCGAAGTAAGCCTGCATCTGGTCGCGGGTGAGGGCACCGACGCTTTCCTTGGTGCCGAGCACGCTGTTGCCGAGGGGGTGGCCCTGGAAGTAGGCGATGCGGGCCTTGTCGAACGCGGCACTCGTCGGCATGTCTTCGTACATGCCGATCTCTTCGAGGATCACCTGTTTTTCGGTGTCGAAGTCGGCTTGCCGCAAGCTCGGCCGAAGAATATCGGCGAGCACGTCCACGGCGTTCGGCAGGTACTCGGGCAGCACGGCCGCGTAGTACGCCGTCACCTCTTCGCTCGTGAACGCGTTGTAATTCGCCCCGATCCGGTCGAAGTCGAGGTTGACTTCGAGGGCCGTTCGTTTCGGCGTGCCCTTGAACATCATGTGTTCGAGGAAGTGCGAAACGCCACTTTCGGCGGCGACCTCGTCCCGCGCCCCGGTGCGGACGTAAAAGCCGACGGCGACCGAGCGGGACGTGGGCAGAGTCTCGCCGACGAGGGTCAGTCCGTTGGCGAGGTGGTGGGTGCTAAACGGCATCGTGTTCCCTGGGGGTTTTTGCGTCGCGGTCCGTTTACTTTGTATAGGCGGGGCACTTGGCGATGCGGCCGTGGACCTCGGCGACGGCCGCCTTGTACCGGTCGTCCGAAATCGACCCGAACTGCGTCTCGAACTGCGTCTTGGTCAGGCCGTCGCTGACGCCGGTCTGGTCCGGCACGAAATCGGCAACGGTGAACTTGTCTTTCACCTTGCCCAGCATGGCCGGGTCCTCTTTCAGCCGGTTGTAGAATTCGACGCCGGCGAAGTCGGCGGTCAGGTCGGCGAAACTGAACCCGCTCGTTCCTTGCATGTCGGCCAGTTCTTTGGCCACGCCGACCTGCTCGGCGAGTTTCGGACCGACGATCTCGGAGAGGGCGATCGAGACGGCGAAGTGCTGGCACCAGTCCCGCCGGTTGCGGACGGTCGGCGTGCCGAGGGATGCGATCCGTTCCTTGCGGTCGGCGTCGGGCTCGATGGACCGGCACATGGTCCGGACGAGCGGGTTGTCCCGAAGGATGGTCGAGTCGTCGAGGGCGAGGCCGAGGCCGACGGCGAAGGCGGCGAGTTGCACGCCCTTCTCTTCCCCGGCCGCCACGTTTGCCGCGGTCCGCACCAGATCCGCGGTTAACGCGTCCCCTTTCAATCTCGGGTCGGCACCGCCCTCCGGCTTCTTCGCGTTATCCACCACCCGGAGCGTAATTCCGCGGACGACGTGGCGGATGGCCTTTTCTTTGTTCGAGAGCTTCAACGGTTCGGCCTGTACGGCCGCAGGCGGTCGGGGTCCGCCGTCGACCGCTGCCAGGACCCTTTGCCGGGGTAACTGCGGAACGGCCCGTATTCGCGGTGCGCCGGCGGGGGGCGGGGGAGGATCGGCCGCCTGGACGGCCACGATCAATTCCTTATAGGCCGATGCAAGCGGACAATCCGGGTACGATTTTGCGATGGTTTCATAGACCCGTGCGAGTCGAGCCTTCGTTTCCGGGCGAAGGTCGGTCCAGCTCTTCACCTTGCCCGAACGGAGGTCGTCGACCCAGAGGTTCATGAGCAGCACGTTGATCGGGTCGAACTGAATTTCGAACTTCGCCAGGTTCGCCTTTCCGTCGCCGACGGTGGGCCGCATGACGGAATTCGGATCGGGAATGCGGACGGCACCGAGGTAGTGGGCGAGTTCGTGAACGAGCACCTCGACCTGGTCGCCGGCGCCGGACGGGATGCCTTCGCGAATCAGTGTGACCGGCCGCAACGGCCCGCGGGTCGGGCCCAGGAGGGTGAAGGCGGGCTTCACGGCCGGCAGCTTACGGCACGTATAACCGACAATTATCCCGCCCGGTTTCGGCTTTTCCTTCTCTTCCAGGTCGGAGACGAGATTGTCCAGAGTTTGCTCGTCGGGGTCGGTTTTCCATTCCCCGACCTCGGCCAATTCAAACTGCACTCCGGTCGCGGTCCGGAGGATATCACTCGCTTCCCGGAATCGCTTTTTCAGTTCCGGCTCCCATTTCGTCCGGGCGAACGGGTTGGCATCGTCCATCAACAGGCGAACCGGAATTTTGAGGACTTGTTCGGCCTTGTCCTCCTTCGCCGTTACGTCGGTCGTCGGGATTGGCTTGCCGACGAACTCAATGCCCTTCAGCTCGACCTTTCCCTTCGCAGTTACGAAAACGTAGGCGGCGTACGGTTCGAGTACGATCTGACCCGTTAGTTTTCCGTCTACTTTAGCCGTCGAGTCTTTGCCGCAAGCGAATGCCCGGGACTCGCCGGGCCGGAGCGTAGCGACAACCCCGCCCTGCCCTCTCGGCGAAACGATTACGTCGACCGGTTTTTCGGTGTGATTGGCGAGGACGACGAAGGCCGCGGTGGCGGGCTGGGCGAACAGGGCGAACGCGGCAACGAAGAGGGAAGCGAAACGCATGGCAGGCTCCCGGCAGAGAAATCCGTCTCCTTACAAACGTAGCAGACCGGCGGGTGAGGGGAAACGGGGCAACCCCGGGCGTCGGCGGACTCCGGCTTGATTCCTGGGGTGGGCGGGGTATGGTCCGCGGCCGAACCCGGGACGGGTATGCGCGCCGGAGGGGACGTGGCCGCACGGACAGCGAGCCTGAGAGTGGTGGGGGTGTGCGCCGGGCTGGCGTGGGCCGGGGTGGCGTTCGCCCAGCCGGTGCCATTGGCTGCGCCGCCGACGGCCCCCACGGTACAACCCCCGATCGGCGGGCCGGAACCGCCGCGGACATCATTCCAGCCGCCGGTCAACCCACCGTTACCGTCCCTGCTCCCCAACAACGCTCCCGTCCCGCCGACACTGCCCGTCAACCCGCAGCGAGACGTAGTGCTGCCGAACGGGGCAAAGCTGACGATGCCGTCGGCCAAAAGGCAGCGCATCCAGTTCGGCCCGCGGTACGGAAAACCCGGGAATTTCGAAGGCCGACAACTGGACGGGGACACCCAGCAGTACATCATCACCGAAGGATTGATCGTCAACGTCGTGCTCGAAACCGACGCGGAGCCGGGCAAGCCGGCCGGGGTGCAGGAGATCGAATTCGCCACGGACAATGCCGTCGTGTGGGTCACGGGACCGGGCGGGGGTAACCCGTTGAATAAGAATCTGAATCTGGAAGGGCCGGAGGGGAAAACGCACGTCGAAATGTATTTGGCCGGAAATGTGGTGATTCGGATGAAGCAGGATAATCCGGCGGGCAGCGGTCCGGGTCGAACAGTTTATCAGACCCTGCGGGCGGAACAAATCTACTACGACGTAAATGAAAATCGGGCGGTCGCCATTTCGGCCGACCTGGAGCTGTCGTTTTCCGGATTCAAGGATTCGGTGCACCTTCACGGGGCGGAAGTCCAACGGCTCGGCCTGAACGAATGGCGGGCGATCCGGGCGGAGGCGACGTCGAGTAAACTGCCGAGCGACCCGGCCCTGCTCTTCGCATCGGAAGACATCACCTACACCCGCCGGCAGGTGATCCGGCGGAACATCTTCGGCCTGACGTATACGGACAAGAAAACGGGCGATGAACAGATCGGCTACGAACAGATCCTGACGGGTCGCAACGTCCGCATCGAATACATGGACGTGCCGTTCCTTTACCTACCCTACTTGCGGACCGACGCGAACGACCCGCTCGGCCCGCTCTCCGGCATCGGCTTCGGCAACGACCGCATCTTCGGCTTCCAGGCGTATACGTCCTGGGACATGTACAAATTACTGGCCGTCAAACCGCCGGACGGCCACCACTGGAAACTCCACCTCGACTACCTGAGCGACCGCGGCCCGGGGGTCGGCATCGATTACCTGTATCAAAACAACTACGACTTTTTCGAAGGCACCACGCCCCCGCCGCCGGACCACCCCTACTACAACGGACGATTCAGCCTGACCGGCCCGAACAAGGGGGAGTTGAAGCTCTACGGCATTCCGGACAACGGCACGGACGTGCTGGGCGGCGACCGCGGACTCGATGCGAAGCAGGCCAATTTCCGCGGCCGAGCCCTCTATTACCACGAGCAGGACCTTTACGAAAACGGCGACTGGTTCCTCCGGATTCAGGACCAGACGGCGTACATGAGCGACAAGAACTACCTGGAGCAATACTACAAACAGGAATTCGACACCGGGCGGAACCAGGAATCGTTTACGTACTTGTACGGGGCGGCGGGGAATCTGGGCGGATCACTTTTACTCCAGGGAAACCTCGGCCGCAATTGGGTGACCGAAACGAGTTGGCTCCCTCGGGCGGACGCATATCTGATCGGGCAGTCGTTTCTGCACGACGCGCTGAACTACACGGCCCGTTCGAGCCTGGGGTATGCCGAACTCAAGCCGACGGGCGTCCCCCCGTTCGCGGTACAGCCGACGGAAAAGCCGGTGAACACCGGTCGGTTTGACTTGAACCAGGACCTCAGCCTGCCCCTCGATCTCGGCCCCGTCCGGGTCACGCCGTACGGCGTC
>DASXPC010000092.1:0-3595 GCA_036493815.1 Fimbriiglobus sp.
AACGCGTTACGCCGGGAACTGTTGCGGGACGAATTATCGGCCGTATTGGCCGCGGCACCGACCGCGAAGAAAATCCACGCCGCCACGGAACGCCTGCTGCAACTGGCCGCGTGAGTGCATGGTTGTTGCGGAAAGTACAGCAGAACCATACCCGACAAAATCGATGATGTGGACGCTGCTGGGGTTTGCCACAGTAAACGCGGTTGTCGTGTCACTCAAAATCACTTTGCCGTCAGTGGCTGCCATGTTACTCGAACCGGTCGCATCTGGTGTCGGGAGCGATGTGGTTCCTCCCGCCCCTTTGAATTCTTGAACGAGGTAATATCGTCCGGGTTGAATGACGCCTGACAGGACCGTGGGCGTCCACGACGTCCCACTTGCCGACCCGTATTGAACGGACCAACCCGTCAAATTGACCGGGTTTAAAGTCGGATTGAATAGTTCGATGTAATCGTTTGTATACACGGACCCCGCATTCCCGCCGCCGCCGTAGATCTGGCTGATGACCAGCCCTTGGCCGAAAGCGGGTGACACTACGAAAACCGAAACTGAAAACGCAAGAAATCGGGTCATAGAATAGGCCTCAATCCCGGATCGGATTCGGGTCAGAAGCAATGATTTTGCCCAATATTAATCGGCCGGCCGGGTGCCGGCGAGGCCGGCCGGGTATTTTCTCCGGGATTTCGCAAAACTGTAAGCCTTACTTTTGAACGAGTGGGACCCCATGAACACTTCCCCGAATGTGAACCGGCAAATCCTCCAACACACCATACGCTTCTGCATAACTCTTCTGAGTTTGTATGCCTTCTCTCAACCTCTCTCGGCCCAAGCCCCGGCCCCGTACGCGAAGGCCGTCGAAACCCTCTCGGCTCTCATCGACCACGAGGTCAAGGACAAGGCGCTCCCCGCCGTGTCCATTGCCCTGGTCGACGACCAAAGAGTTGTCTGGTCGAAGGGGTTCGGCTTCCGTGATGCGGCTGGCAAAATCCCGGCCGACGCGAACACGGTCTACCGCGTCGGCTCGGTCTCGAAACTCTTCACCGACGTGGCGGTCATGCAGTTGGTGGAAAAAGGGAAACTGGACCTCGATTCCCCGGTCTCCCACTACCTGCCCGACTTCAAACCGGTGCTGAAGCCGGAGTATAAGCCGATCACGCTACGGATGCTGATGAGCCACCGGAGTGGGCTCATCCGCGAACCGCCGGTGGGGAACTATTTCGACCCGACCGAGCCGGGGCTGGCGAAAACGGTGGCCAGTATGAACGGCATCCCGGTGGTTTTCCCGCCCGGTGAACGGGAGAAGTATTCGAACGCCGGGGTTGGGGTGGTGGGGTACGTGCTGCAGGTAACGCAGAAAGAGCAGTACGAGAAATACGTGAAGCGCGTGGTGCTCGACCCGCTCGGGATGAATGCGAGTTCGTTCCTTCCGACCGATGCGGTGAAGAAGAACCTGGCGGATGCCGTGATGTGGACGTACTTCGGCCGGGAATTCCCGGCCCCGACGTTCGAGCTCGGCACCTCCCCGGCCGGGTGCATGTACTCGACCGTGCTGGACTTGGCCAAGTTCCAATCCGCCCTGTTCGCCGGCGGCAAGGGGGTGCTGAAACCCGAAACGATTCAGAAGATGTTCACTCCGCAATACGCCCCGGCCGGGGCGAAGCGGGGGTTCGGCATTGGCTTCGCCGTGGGCGAAACGGACGGGCACCGGCAGATCGGCCACAACGGCGCGATCTACGGGTTCGCCACAAACTTCGCCGCGTTACCGGACGATAAACTCGGCGTCGTGGTCGTCTGCTCCCGGGACGTGGCCAACGCCGTCATGAACCGGATCGCCGAATATGGGCTGAAACTGATGCTGGCGACGAAAGCCGGCAAGCCGCTGCCGAAAATCGAAACAAGCGAACCGCTTCCCGCGGAGCAAGCGAAGGCCCTGGCCGGGAAATACAGAGACGGCGAGTTTTTCATCGATCTGTCCGAATCCGCGGGCCGGCTTTCATTCACGACCGGGCGAGGCGGCTATCAGCTTCAACTCCGTAAGGCCGGACCGGATTTGATCGTGGACGACGTGCAGGGCTTCGGCACCAAGCTCATTCGCGAAGGCGACAAACTTAAGGGACCGACGCGGACGTTTACCAAGGTACTTCCCGTTACAGCTCCGCCGCCGGAACCGCCGGCGAACTGGAAGGGGCTCATCGGCGAGTACGGCTGGGATCACAACACGCTCTACATCTACGAACGGAACGGCCGGCTCCACGCCCTGATCGAATGGACCGAGATCGACCCGCTCGCCGAGGAATCGGAAAACGTCTTCGCCTTCCCGACCGACCGCGGCATGTATCAGGGCGAGAAACTCGTCTTTACCCGCGACGCGACCGGCCGGGCCACGAAAGTCGTCGCGGCGTCGGTCACGTTCCTTCGCCGCAAAATCGACGGTGAGAACGGCGAAACGTTCCGGGTGAAGGCGACGAAACCGATCGCGGACCTTCGCCGGGCCGCGCTCGCGGCCACACCGCCGAAAGAAATGGGTACTTTCAAAACACCAGACCTCGTCGACCTGGCCACGGTCCCGGGACTCCACTTCGACATCCGCTACGCGACCGACAACAACTTCATGAGCACGCCGTTCTACACCACGGCCAAGGCCTATTTTCAGCGGCCTGCGGCCGAGGCGCTGAAACAGGTGCTCGCGAAACTGAAGCCCCGCGGCCTCGGACTCGTCATCTACGATTCCTACCGCCCCTGGTACGTCACCAAAATGTTCTGGGACGGCACCCAGGAAAAGTATCACAATTTCGTCGCCGACCCGTCCAAGGGGTCCCGCCACAACCGCGGCTGTGCGGTGGACCTCGGTCTCTGCGATTTGGCCACCGGCAAACCCGTTCCCGTCGTGAGCGGGTACGACGAATTCTCCGACCGGGCCTACCCCGATTACCCCGGCGGTACGAGCCGCCAACGGTGGTACCGAGACCTCCTTCGCCGCACAATGGAAGAAGAAGGGTTCACCGTTTACGAAGCGGAATGGTGGCATTTCGATTTCCGGGACTGGAAGCACTACCCGATTCTAAATCGAACATTCGAAGATCTGGCCGCGGGGAAACGGTAGGCCCGATTCGCCGGATCAATCGATTGAAAGGATCCGACCGGATTCGGAGTATTCCGCTTGTGCCATGATCCACGTCCCGCTGGACGATTCTCCGCCTAAACCCCGTCCATGGTGGCGGACGCCGGTGATTTGGGGCACCGTGCTCTCCGTCGCCATCGCAGCGTACGAACTGACCGCCCAGCCGGTGCTCGCCGTCGTCACCGTCAGTCTGAAAATGGGTTGGGGCCGGTTTACCACGGCCTTTTGGTTGTGGAAAAGGGACTCGAACCGGCCGCGGGCCCGTGCTTGCTTCTGGCTCTACCTCGGGTCGGGGTTCTGGGTTGCGGCGATAACCGGATGCGTCCTTTTTTTCTACGCCGGCAAACGTGACTGGCGTGCCCCGGGCGTAATGGGGTAGCCTGATGCCTCCCACGGAGGGGGCATCATGGCCAAGACGGCGAAGTCGGCGGAGCCGACGATCGAGCGGGACCTTCGTCCGGAGCGGACCGCGTG
>DASXPC010000093.1:0-10785 GCA_036493815.1 Fimbriiglobus sp.
TCGTCCGGCTCGAGTGGCATCGGTTCCGCACCGGGGTGAGCTGGTTCGAGGCCAAGTGGGCCGTCATCCGCGACGCCGTCCGGTCGTATCTGTCAAACCCGAGTTATCGGTTGCCGACGGAGGCAACCGCGTAACTCCTAAGTATTACAGGGCAGACAAGATTTTGAAATCCTGGATACCCTGTAATCCCGTCTAAAAGGGGCTTCACCTTGCGACATACTCTCCTACTCGTCTTACTCATTCCCTTCCCCGTCACTGCCGGGGAATTGAAAGTCGGCTTCGGGGAAACCGACGTGACGCCGGAACTCGGGAAGAAGCCGTTCTACCTTGCCGGGTTCGGCCAGGACCGAAAAGCCACCGGCGTTCACGACCCGCTCATGGCCCGGGCCGTCGTATTCGCGGACGGGACGGATAAGGTCGCCATGGTTTGCGTCGACGTGGTGGGGATATTCCGGCCGAACGTCGAAACGATTCGGTCGGCCCTGCCCGGCTTCCGCTACGTGCTCGTGTCGAGTACGCACAACCACCAGGGGCCGGACACGCTCGGGTTGTGGGGGCCGACGCCGGTTCAGAACGGGGTGAACCCGGATTTTCTGAAGCGGGTGGAAGCCGGGGCCGTGTCGGCGGTGAAGGCGGCCGAAAAGGCCCTCGCCCCCGCTACGGCCCGGATCGGCACCGCCGCCGCCGCCGATTTGATGGTGGATAAACGCCTGCCCGAAGTGAAGCACGACACGCTCACCGTGCTCGCCTTTTCCGCACCGGGGTCGAAGACGCTCTCGGGACTGCTCGTGCAGTGGAACAACCACCCCGAAGACCTCGGCGGAGCGAACACGGAAATCAGTGCCGACTTCATCGGGGCCGTCGTGAAACACCTGAAGGAGAAATACCACTGCCCCGTCGCGTATTTCACCGGCACCGTCGGCGGGCTCATGTCGTCGCTCGGTCTTGTGGTGAAAGACACGGCCGGGAAAAACATGCCCATCGGCTTTCCGCGGATCGACGTCTACGGCAAGCGGATCGCCGATCGGGCTGCGACCGCGGTGGACGCGGCCGTGCCCGTCGCCCTCGCCCCGTTCGCCGCCAAAACGAAGGAACTGCTCATCCCGGTCGACAACGCCCTCTACCGGCTCGCCTGGCAGCTCGGCACACTCCGCCGCGACATGTACATCTGGGACGGCAACCCGACCCCGAAGGAATACGTGCGGGCAAAAGACGTGGCCAAGCCCGTCGGCATCAAAACCGAAATCGGCTACCTGAAACTCGGCGACGTGGACGTGGCCGTCATCCCCGGCGAAATCTACCCCGAGCTCGTTCTCGGGAAAGTGCAGGACCCCGCGGACCCCGGGGCCGACTTCCCGGACGCCCCGATGGAGCCGGGCATCTATGCCCAGATGAAGGGCCAGTACAAAATGATTGTCGGCCTCGGCAACGACGAACTCGGCTACATCATTCCGAAACGACAGTGGGATGAAAAACCGCCGTACTGCTACGGTCTGAAGAAGGCCCAATACGGCGAACAAAACAGCGTCGGCCCCGAAGCGGCACCGATCATCTGCGGGGAGTTCAAGAAACTGGTGGCCAGGAAGTAACGGACAATCGTCTCACAACCATCGTCGCGTAGCTGCCCCGGGGCAGGTCGAACTGTAAAACGAGTTTCTTCCGCCCCGAATGCATGTCGTCGTCCGCGGTTTCCACAGATAATCCCGCGGGAATTACACACGCGGCCCGTTCGCCTTTGGAAAAGAACGGCTTGCGAACGCCCGGCACGCGAAGTCGGTTGAGTGACAGTGCTTCCTCGTCGAGTATCGCAGTCAGAGCCGGCCACCACGCTGCGCCCGGCACCGGTTGCATCCGTGCGGAAGGAAGCGGAATTGTCAGGTTCCGCCAGGCTTTGTCCGCCCGTAATGGCGCGGGCAATGGGCCGCGCTTCGTTTCAATCCCGCCCAGATCAGCCGGCGAAAAATGACTTTTCAACCATCGGGCTAGCGTGCGATTCCAGAGGTCGCTTTGATATGTAGCGAGGTGCATGCCTTGCAGTTCCGGGTGAAGCCTCACTATCGCCCCACGGAAATCGGTCGGATGCCGGGTCAGGTATTCGGCCAAAGCCCGGGGCAGCGCGGCCCGGCACGCCGACCAATTCCCCCACCGCTTCCGAAGGGTCGCCTTCGCCCGTTTTGCATCCGCACGGTCGTATTCATACGAGGTGGTGAGTGCGAGTTTCATTGCTGTCTCGAATTCCCCGCGAACGAGCAGCCGGCCGACGAATTCCCCGGACCCGCCGAGTGAGCCGAACCGCTGGTCGTCGAAGTAATTCGGCAGGCCGGTCGAGGAGACGTCGGCCGCCGCCGCACCGCCACGGGCCGCATCTTCGTGCGACACGTCCCGAATCGTGATCGTAAACCGGTTCGCCCGAATGTGAGAAGACGAGTACGGCTCGGCCGACCGGCCGAGATAAACCAGGACGATTCGATCCCCTTCCAGGTTTTGCGACGGCCCGCCTTCGATTGTCAGGAACTGCGACGTGACGGCATGCCGGTCTTTCAGGCCGCCGAACGAAACGCGCCCGCGGTCGAGCTGCCAACACCGGCAGACCCACCCGACAGCGTCCGGTGTAGTCCAGCCCGTTTTTTCCAATCGATAGAACGCGAACCTGCCGACCGGTTCAGGCGTCCGATCCGTTAGCTCCTCAACACAAAAATCGGAGGGGGACTGCTTAACCTTCATCGAGTCATTACACCCGGCCCAGCCCAAACCGGCGAGGGCCGGCGGCTTGTCGGACCGCGTCCAACAAGTATATTTCGGTTACTGCCGGAGTAGCTCAGTGGTTAGAGCACTCGCTTCATAAGCGAGGTGTCGCCGGTTCAAATCCGGCCTCCGGTAATTGCCTGAATTTGCCGGAAACCTTTCTGTCGAAGCAGTTTCCGCTTAACCCGGTTCGTGCTGGATGCTGCTCCCTGAATAGCGGGTTTCGTGAAATGATTTCACGAAACCCCGGTAGATGTACCTGTGCCCCTTCCCAAAAATCCGTCCCGTCCTACCTGCACCACTCCTCCGGCCGTGCCCGGGCCGTCTGGACCGATCCGACCGGCATTCGCGGGTACAAGCTCCTCCCCGGCCCGTTCGGGGTACGCGGAATCAAAGTCGGCCTTGGCTGCACTGGTACTCGCGCCGCGGGCAGCGAGTCGGTCGAAAAGCGGCCGGGCTGTCGCCGCTGGCCATCCCAGCCCGATCATAGGCTTATCGCACGTGGACTGACGCGAAGAAACGACCGGCCGCCGCGTCGTCGATATGCAACGTGCCACCGGGACGTTCGACGAACAGGAACACGGCCCGGCCGTTCGCCTGGAAAAGATAAATCAGAATCCTTGACCCGTCGGGCCGTTCGGCCAGTATCACCCGGCCGTCGATCCCATTTTTGTCCGTCCGCCCTTCGTCGATGACCCGGAAGTTCGTCACGGTGTCGCCCACCGCACGACCGGGCCGGAACAGGTCCGCAAGCAGTCCCTTCGCCCGGTTGGCGAATTCACCGTTTGGGATGTGTACGCGGATGGAATACCGCGTGCCGTCGTCTTCCGCAGTCCACCCCTGAATCTTGCCGACGGTGGACACGAAAGTTCGCACCGCCTGGGTGCGGTCCTCGGCATCGGGGCCGGCGGGGTCGATGAGGGTAAGGGACAGGTCGGCCTCGGCGGGATGCGAGGTGGGAAGCCGGACGCTGAACCCGGCGTCTGGGACGGTGAACGTGGGCCATGTCTTCGGCCGGTCGTGGCCGCGGAACCGGCGAACGCCACGGAAGACCATCCCGACGGCGAGAAGCGCCACCACAATGAGGCCGGCCCGACGGTATCGGGTTGGCATGATTGGCACCCCGGCGGTTATTCTTTCACCGGCCGCGATTCGGCCACCCCACGCCCCGGTTGTGACAGTCCGTACGCCATATTTGTAGCCCGGGATTGTCTAACCGTATTCCGCGGCGGTGGGCCAGTGCCCAAACCGCCGCAAGTTTGAACGTATCACTTCGTTGCCAGTGATCCCATCGCATCGCGAGCGAGTCGGTCGCATTCGGCTTTGAACTCGGACGAATCCGGTGACTCCGCGAGGGACCCCATCCCCGTTTTCTCATCCAAGAGCAGTGTCAGCAACAATCCGAGCGGGCCGCCCGTCTCGCCGCCGGCCCCGCTCACGAACATCCGTTCCGGCACCAGCGGTTGCACGCTGTTGGAAAGCCGCTCGGCGAGGACCGCCACCGCATACAGTTTCGGGTTGCCGTAGGCGGCGACCTTGCGTTGGACCACCGCCGCCTCCGAGAGTCCGACTTGGAGGGCCTTCTGTCCTTCGCCGCGGCCGGCGAATTCCTTCTCCTTGGCGTGCGCTTCGGCCGTCAGCACCGTCTGCTCGGCCTGTCGTCTGGCTCTCGCTAATTCCGCCTCGGCCGTGACGACCATTTGTTCGGACTGCTTCCGGGCACGGGCCAACTCCGCCTCGCCACGGCTCTCGGCGATCTCCACCTCGGCCTTCGCATTGGTCAACTGGACCTGCACCGCGGCCCGGGCCTGGGCCTCGTTGAACGTCCGCTGCTTCTCCGCGGCCGCTTGCTGTCGTTCGTACGTCTCAAGCTGCTCAATCGAAAGCTGCCGGAGCCGGAGTTGCTCCAGAAGCGCCTCGATTTTGGTGTCCTTCTCCGCCGCGATGGGCTTGCCGATGAGGACGTCAACGCATTCGATGTCGAATTCCCGGAAGCGTGTGCGGAGTTCCGTCCGGGCCTCGGCCTGGATCGCGTCCCGCTCGTGCAGGAGTTGCAGCATCGTCTTCTTGTGCGCGATGTCGCGGAAGTACGCGCTGAGCATCGGGTCGATGGTTTGCGTGATCAGCTTCTTCACGTCCCCGAACCGTTGGATGACGCTCGGCGCCCGCTGGTAGTCGATGTGGACGACCACCGAGAGCGGTAGGAGTGGCTCGTACGCGTCGCGGGTCACGAGGTCGATCGAACGGAGCCCCTCGTCGAACTTGTGGGTTTCGGTCTTGCCGGTAATCCAGTGGAGAACGAAGTTTGTCGTCGGAACCTGTATGACCTGGCCGGCGTAGACGTTGAACGGGTATTTGCCCGGGCCGAGCGGGCGTTCCCACACGCCACGTTCCCCTTCCTGCACGCGCTCGCCGTGTCGGAAGCCCGTGCCGGACACGTCCCGTCCGGCGCGGCCGACGTAGCTCACGACCACGCCGACGTGACCGATCGGCACGACGGTCTTGGCCACCAGTTCCACCGACGCGAACCAGCGGTTGATGAAGTAGGTGCCGTCCGTCAGCGGGGCGTACTGTCGCCCGCGGCGGCCGGCGGCCGTGAGGAACGCCTCGGGGTCCTGGTAGTTGTTGTGGTAGCTGGCGCCGTCGGGCTCGGTGCCGACGGCCGGGGCGATGATCTCGCCCGGCGGCAGGCTCGGGCCGTCGTGGACGGTGACGACGCCGATCAGGTCGTCGTGGACCTCCGTTTCGCCGGTCTTGCTCGACCCTCCGATCACCACCGGGTGGAAGCCGCCGCACTTGGTCAATTGCTCGTGCCACGCCTCGATCCCACTCGCCTCCTGCGCTTCGAGCAGGTGCGGCAAGCTGTAGGCCCCGTTCTCGGTCATGACGACGAACACGGCCGGATTGATGGCGTAGACACCTTCCCGCAAAATGGCGCGCTGGCGGCCCCGCTGGCCGTGGTCGGCCTCGGGACCGGTCCGCACGAGGAACTTCTGCGCGTCCTGAAAGTTGCCACACTCAACAACCCGGCCGAGCGTCTGGCTGGGTGGAAGGGGCTGCCCGTCGCGGGCGTAGACGTAGCCGATCTGCCCTTGCGGGACCGTGACGAGCGGGACGACGTGGACCCGGTACTGCCACCGCCAGTAGCCGAAGTGGAGGCCGCCGCGGAGGAGCGTCGCCTGGTAGCCGGCTTCGCCACCGAGGGCGACGATCCGGCCGTCCGTCACCGAGCCGAGTCGCGACCATCGTTTCTCGACGACGCCGACTTTGTCGTTGGGGATCACGCGAACGGTCGCCCACCATGCCAGTAGCCCAAACAACAAGGCGACGAGGGCTAAGGCAGCGTACGGCCCGTAGAGGTTCAGGGCCTCCGGGAATTCGCCCGTGGCGATGAGCGCAGACACGGTAACACCTATGGGTGCGAAGACGGGGCGCCGTCGTCCGAGATGATGCGACGAGTTTGCCCGTTCAAGTGGCGGCGGAGGACGCCTCCGCGCCGGCCTGCGAGGTTAGCTGACGGGCTAGGGCTTGAACGTGCCCCGGTGAGCTTTCGGCCTCACCTACGCCCCGGGGAGCGTCTCTCGTCGCTCCCGTTGGGTCCCCCGCTCCCGCGTTGTGCCGTGGGATTCGGCTGCATGGAAGGATTTTCGCTCGCCGGTCGTGGAAATTCAAATGAGAACTACGAACTTGCCCGAACTCGTTGTGGATCTTCGAGAAGCGACGCGACAGGACGGAAACAATTGTCGCGTTGAGTTCCAAAGATTCGTCGGTCGTCGCAAACTTCGGTCCGCATCGCCGCATTAACTGTTTGGTTCGTAATCATTTCGCCCAGCCAGTCGGTGGGGGTGAGGTTTGCGGGCGATTTACGATTCACAGCTTCTGCAATCTGCCAACCCGCCCGGAATTTGCGCCCGGGCTGACGGTTACCTTCACCCTCCGCTCGGGGCGCGGAACCTTCGGTTGCTCCGCTACTTCCCGGCCTCGCGGAACAACATCGGGGCGATCTGGCCGAGGTACTGCCGCCAGACGGCGAAGTTGTGCCGCCCCTCCGTCGGGTAGAACGTGTGGTCGATTTTGTGGGCGGCGAGGGTCTTGTCCAACTGCTGGCTTCGGGCGAACAGCGAGTCCTGTTTGCCACAGGCGACGAACAGCACCTTGAGCTTCGCGTTCGTCCCGGCCGGATCGTCGAGAAGGGCCTTGAACCGGGTCGAGAAGTTGCCCGGGACCGCGGCACTGAACGCCCCGACGTGACTGAATAGTTCCAGATGGCCCAGCCCGATCGTCAGCGCCTGCCCGCCGCCCATCGACAGCCCGACGATTGCCCGATTTTCCCGGCCCGCCGTCGTACGGAATGTCTTCTCCACCAATGGCATCACGTCCTCCAGCAGGTGCTGCTCGAACACCTTGGTGTTGTCCCCCGGCCCGCCGAACGGCAGCGCGTGGCCGAACGGCATCACGACCAACATCGGGACAGCCTTCTTCTGAGCGATCAGGTTGTCGAGGATGAAGTTCGCCCGTCCCACGTCCGTCCAACCGGCGGCCGTGTCGTTGGATCCGTGGAGAAGGTACATCACCGGGTACTTGTGGGCTGAGTCTTTGTCGTACCCCGGCGGGGTGTACACCCGAACCTCGCGGGTCTGCCCGGGCAGCGCCGCCTTCGACCGAACGTACACCAACTCGACCCGGCCGTGGGGCACCATCCCGGGGTTCCACAGCTCGGTCCCGTCGCCCGGCACGTCGACAATACTGGCCGAGGTTCGCGCTCGCAGCTTGACCCGCGGGTTGATCGGGTCTGGCACGGCCACTCCGTCGATGTTGAAATTGTAGATGGCCGGCCCCGGTACGAGCGGCCCGACGGTAATGCTCCACACGCCCGCGTCGTCCCGGGTCATCTTCTCCACTCCGCTCGCCTGCCAGTCGGCGGTCAGGGTTACCTCGGTCGCCTTCGGGGCGCGAACCCGGAAGGTGACCGTGCGGTCAGGGCGGACTTCCGGGGAAAACGGAGTACGGTTCTTCGCGGGTTGCGCGGGGACCGCAGTTGTGGCCGAGAGGATGCAAACGAGGGCGAGGGTTCTCATTGTCGCACTGCCGAGTGGGGAGGGACCGCGGGAGGTCGGACCGACGGTTCGAGTGGCCCTCACCGCGGGCGGAAGGTGTCGGGCCTTATTGTGTCCCGTCCGGCCTCGACCGTCAAACGGGTGGGTTAGCCCACGAAGACGCCTCCGGCGAACCCGGGGAAGGTGTCGAATGCGAACGCCTCGGGCGGTGTGCCGTTCGTCGTGACGTCGGAGCCGAAATAACCCGTGACGCGACTCCCGGCCCCGTCGCCGGCCCCGACGACGAGGTCCGCCTTCGCGTCCCCGTCGAGGTCCTTTGCCGCAACCCGGATTCCGCCCCGGTTATCGACGTCCCCGGCGAAGAAGTTGGCCAATTGGGTGTGCGATCCGAATTGCACGAGGTCCTTGCCCGAAAGGGCAAAGACGCGAGGCCCGCCGCCCGGCCCGCCACCGACGATCACGTCAGCGAACCCGTCGCCGTTCAAATCTCCGGAAGTAATAAACACACCGTTCCGGAGCGTTTGTTCGAACACGAAGAAGTCGCCGACGAACTTCGGCCCGCCGGTCGTGCCGAGTTGTGCGCCGTCGTAAAGGGCGACTCGCGGCCCGCCGGAGTAGCCGGCCGCCACGAGCAGGTCGCCTTTGCCATCGCCGTTAAGGTCGCCGACGGCCGCCCGCGCCCCGCCGCGGAAGTCCGGGTCGTCGATCCCGAAGAAGTCGGCCGTCTGGCCGAAGCCGTTGCCGTTGAAAATGCGGACCCGCGGCCCGCCGCCCTGGTCGGGCGAAATGACTACGTCGGCCTTGCCGTCGCCATCCAGGTCCCCGGTCGCGACGAAGACACCGCCGGTGAACGACGCCTCGAACGGGTCGATCGTGAACAGGACGGCCTGAGAATTCCCGTCGTAGACGATTACATGGGACGGCCCGCCCGGCCCGGTGCCGACGATCAAGTCAGCCGTCCCGTCGCCGTTGACGTCCCCGGCCGCCGTACGAATGCCGCCTGTGAACCCGGGGAATGGCGTAACCGCGTATCGGAGCGTGCCGTCGGCGTTGTAAAAATTGACGGTCGAACTCCCCCCAGACCCGGCCCCGACCGCGAACTGCCGATACCCGACCAACCCCGGCGGCGTTGCCGGAGTCACGGTCACGCGAAACGTAGTCGACGCTTGCAGCCCTCCTACGTCGGTCACGGTCAGCGTAATATCCGCGAAGCCGAGGGCCCCCGCCGCCGGGGTGACCGTCACCGTCCGATCCGGACCGGACCCGCCGAGCACGACGCCGGCGACCGGTACGACGGTCGAGTTCGAGGTGAAAAACGTCATTGCAAGATTCGCGGCCGGGGTTTCGGCGTCGCCGACGTTGAAGGCGAGCGCCCCGGTCGTCCCCCCGCGCAGGACCGCCTGATCGGCCACGGGCGAGATGGTCGGCGGGGTGTTCGGGTTCACCACTTCATTGATCGGCGGCGATACCGAGGCCGAGAAGCCGGTCGCACCGTCGTATTGGGCGGTGATCGCGTGAGTGCCGACCGTGAGCGTATCGATCGTGAACGAGGCTTGCTGGAGTCCGCCGAAGGCCGTGACCGGAGCCGAGCCGAGGATCGTCGGGCCGTCGAGGAAGTCGACCGTTCCGGTCGGCGTCCCACTCGCCGCGGAGACGGTGGCCGTCAACGTCACCGTCCGCCCTTCCGTCGTCGGGTTCACATCGGCGGCGAGTACCGTGGCCGTCGGGCCGAACGCGGTGGCGAACGCCTCGGCCGAGCGGGCACTTTCGCCGCCGAGGTCGCTCGCGGTGACGACGTAATAATATGTCGTGCCGAATACTACGGATGTATCGACGTAAGTCGGCCCGGTTATCCCGGCCGCGAGCGGTGTCGCGCCTTCGCCGCCCGGCGTCGTAGACCGGTACACGCTGTACGTGTCGGCCCCGGTCGGGGCCGACCACGCGAGCGAAATCTGTCCGGACTGGGCAAGGGCGGTCAGGTTCGTCGGGGCCGTGGTCCGCGTCGCCGTGCTCACCCCGGCGAAGTCGGAATACCCGGCCAAGTTATACGCCTGGATGTGGTAGTCGTACCGCGTACCGGCGGTGAGACCGGTATCGGTGTACGTGTCCGTCGAGGGGGCCGGGGCGGTGTCGGGTGGTAATGAAACCAGCAGCGAGAAGGTGCCTTGGTTGACGCTGCGGAAGATTTGGAAGCCGTCCTCGTTGCCGGCGTTGTCAGTCCAGTGAAGGGCGACGGAAGATGGGGTGACGGCGTCGGTGCCGCTACCGGTAGGGGTCGGGGCGAGGTTCGGCGTGGTCGCCGGGATTTCGGGCGAATACGGTCCGTCGCCGACGGCGTTCGTGGCCTGGACGCGATAGAAGTAGTTCGTCCCGGGGGCGAGGCCGGAGTCGTCGAACGTCGGGCCGGTGCTCGTCCCGATCGGCGCGTAAGTGCCCCCGGCCGTGACCTTCCGCTCGATCTTATACCCGCTGGCCCCGGCGGCGGTGGTCCAAGTCAAATGGGCCACCATGGGGACGGAGGACGTCGACCCGGCCGTGTATCCGGTTATCGTCGCCTGGACGTTGGTCGGCGCGGCGGGCGGCGTGCCTTGGTCGAAGGTCCAGTCGGTGATTTCCTGCGTCGAACTCGCCCCGCCGGTCGCCCCGGTAAACCCGACGATCGCGGTCGGCCCGCCGAGGAGGGCCGGGAGGTCGATCGCCAGCGTCTTCGTTTCGGTCGCCGACCCTTGGGTCAGCGTGACCGTCAGGAACCCGGCCGCGTACGTCATCGTGACCGTGATCGGACTGTTGTTCGCCGACGTGTTGATGGCGGATTCGGTGTAGTTGAAATCGATATTGCCGTTGGTCAGGAACTCGGTGCCGAGGGCGTGGCCGGTGTACATGTTGATGGCGAGGGCGAAACTCGGTGTGATCGGGTTCGCGGCACCGTATCCGAGTTGCCCACCGTTCGCGCCCAGGGCGGCAACCCCCCGGGGGTCGCGTT
>DASXPC010000094.1:0-7558 GCA_036493815.1 Fimbriiglobus sp.
GCAGGGCCGAATTTACGGTGCGGCGGGGAGCCGCATGTCCGTGCCCATATCCCGTCTGTATACGGACGCGGACAGCGAAATCTTCAACCTGCACGGCTTGTATCACAAGATCACATTCGGCGGGAACTATTACTACTCGAAAACGAACATACATTACACCGACCTGCCGTTCATCGATCGGTTGAACGACGACGCGATGGACCAGGGGTACCGGAACATGAAGCCGTTCGAGCCGATGTATATCGGCGGGGCGGCCGGCACTGCACTGGCGACGAGCCCGGTGTTTGACCCGCAACTCTACGCGATCCGGCAGTTGATCGACAACCGGGTGGATACGCTCGACCAGGTTCAGGTCGCCCAGGTCGCCATCCGGCAGCGGTTGCAAACCAAGCGCGGGTTCCCGGGGGCCGAGCATATCGTGGACTGGTTTTCGTTCGACGTTTCCGCGTCGTTCTTCCCGGACAAGGACCGGGACAATTTCGGGCATACGACGTCGTTCCTGGAATACGACGGCCTATGGAACGTGGGGGATCGCACGGCGTTGTCGGCGTCGGGGTGGATCGAACCGTACGCCGGCGGGTCCCGGGTGAATACGGTAGGGACGGCGCTCGGCCGGCCGGACGGCACCAACTTCTACGTCGGCTACCGCCAGATCGACCCACTCAACTCGAAGGCCGTGACCGCGGCCGTGAACTACCAGCTCAGCCGCCGATACGCCCTCGGCCTTACCACCACTTACGATTTCGGAACCAACACCGCCCTCTCGAACACCATCAACTTCATCCGCGTCGGCACCGACCTCACTCTGAGCCTCGGATTCACGTACAACGCGATCGTCAACAACTTCGGGGCCCAGCTCATCATCGTCCCGAACCTGGCCGCACTGTTCGGCGTCAACCGCCTCGGCGGCGTGCCGATGCTGGGGGCGAGGTGATTTCAGTTGGCGGGACAAAGTTTTTACAAACTGATACCAATCTGGGAGAATCGTTCGTGCCGGCAATCCTCCCCCGCCCGACGCTGCTTATGGACCCGTCAACCGACGACCCGCCCCGGACCCGCCGGCGGAAGTGGCAAGCGAAATTCGGCTACGCGTTTCGCGGAATCAAACGGGGGATGCGCGGGCATTCGAGCTTCAGCGTCCATTTCTTCGCGGCCGCCTCGGTGTTGGCGGGGGCGATCGTATTCCAATGTAATTGGACCGAATGGTGCATCCTGCTCGGAGCGGTCGGGTTCGTTTTCGTGGCGGAATTATTCAACAGCGCCGTCGAAGCCCTGTTCCACGGGCAGGACGACGCCGTGAAATCGAAGAACTATCAGGCCTTGGACATCGCCGCGGGGGCGGTGCTGGTCGCGAGTATCTTTGCCGCCGCGGTCGGGCTGATCGTCTTCGGCCGGCGCGTCTGGATGTGCTACGCCAACTAACCGCATGGCACGAGCAGATGCTCGTGCCATCGGATTTGCATTACCACGTGAACTGCAGCCCGAGGCTGATCCCCTGGGCCCAATAGTCGGAGCCCGTAAATGTCGGGGCCGGGCGGGCGGCGACCGGCGTTACGCCCGGCACCGGGAAGTTCGGGATGCGGGTCACGTCGATTCCGGGATCGATCTGATCGCCCGGCCGGAGCACGTGGCTGACGTAGAGAAAGTTGTACCCGATGGTGGCCCGCAGCCGCGGGGTGATGTGGTAACCGAGGTTCAAGCCGAGTTCGGGCACCCAGGCGAACTTGGATTCGTTGTAGGTTCCAATATTACCGGGCAACGCGAGCAGGCCCCCGACGGCCGTCCGCGTCCCGCCGTTCACAAGATTGATCTGCTGGGCCCCGTTGACGTTCACGGTCGAATACATTTCCCCGATGGCGACTTTCGCCTTCATATCGGTGAACCACCGTCCGCGGCGGACTTCCCAGTCGAATCCGAGTTGACCGCCGTAGAACTTGTTCTGCGTATGGAACGAGTCCACCGCAATACCGGACAACGCGTCGGGCGAACCGATCTGCGTGTTCGAGTTCGGCGTACGGGCGAACGCCTCGGTGATGTCCAACCCCTCGTCGAGCGACAGGTAGCGGAAGCCTCCGATCAAATCGAGCCGGCTGCACGGCCCGCCGTCGAGGTATTTCCGCAAATTCACGTCACCGCCCCACAGCGTACTCTCGGTGCGGGCCTGGAAGGCCCCCGTCGAAAGGCCCGGGGATGCGATGAGCTGCACGTACGGGATGTTCTGATTCAGATTAAAGAACGGTCGGGCGAGAACCGGGTATTGGTTCGAGTCGGCGTTAAAGGTCTCGGTCCGCTTGGGCAGGTAGAAGAACGACGCGTCGAGGGCCAGGTCGTGGTTGCAGCCGATCCAGCGGCCGATATCGACGCGGAACCCGGGCTGGAACGGGTTGAGTTGTTGTCCGCCGAGCAGAATTTGCGTATCCCCGGTGCCGAACACGCCGTTGAATTGCGGGCTGCTCGTCGTGAGGAGGGGCGGGAACTCGGCCCCTTTCGTCCACCAAAGAAGCGCTTCGCCGGTCACCCACCACAGCGGACCGCCCCCCATCGAGGCGCCCCCGTCGTATCCCATGGGCGGAACGACGGTTCCGGGCATGTCCGGTCCGGCATTATTGAAGAGGACGGGCAGCGGTCCGGTGTACGTGCTGCCGGGGCCGGTGGCACCGAACGACCCTGGGAGTGTCGTGCTTGTGGCCGAGTTGTTTTGCGGGATCGGCATCGGCGTGCCGAATGTCGGCGTCTGACCGGCCCCCTGGGCCGGCGTGCCTCCGCTCGGAGCCTGGCCGCGATAGACCGTGTCGACTGGTCCGTACGCGACGGCAGGGACGACGGCTTGAACGTTGCCAATGCGGGCGGCCGGGCGGCCGTCCTGGGCCGTCGCCGAACCGCCGAACCCCGCCACCGCGGCGCCCAACGTGCCGATCACGTAACGTCGCATCGTTCGTCCTCCTGACGCGAGCGGTATTGCCCGCCCCGCCGCTCCTGCGGCACTTTCCCCGTCACCTTACTTCGACGAAATCCCTCCCCTTGCCGTAGTCGATTCCCCTTCCAGACATCACCGGAATCGCTGCCCAGCCCACCGGACCGGGTTTACCCGAATTCTCCTCGTTTGCGGACGATTTTGTTTGGGCAAACAGTTCGGGCGACCGGGAGAAACTCCGGGATTGCGGTATGCGACGCAAGACAGGCAAGTCGTCTCAAGTCGCATAACTTGCCGCACCGATACATCTCTTGACCCCGGGGTCGCTCCCGGGAATAGGAGACACATCATGGGCCGCGACTGGATCAAAAGAACCGTCATCTCCGCCACGGCGTTCGGCGTCGGGGCCTATACCCTGTCCAGCCCGGCGTACGGATTCTTCCCACCTGTGGTCTCTACCGAAGGCACGGTCTCGGTGTTGAAGCCGCCGGTAATCCCGCCGCTTCCCCCGACGGTAATTCCCCCCGTGACGCCGCCGGTTACGCCGCCGGTCGTTCCGCCCTGCTCGTGCGTGCCACCGGGCCCGACGGTGACGCCGCAGGGCGTACCCGAGCCGGCCACGCTCGTCTCGGCCGCACTGGGCCTCGTCACCCTGGCCGGTGCCCGGCTGCGAAAAAAGAACTCGTAACCGCAGCGGACACGTCCGGACGGTAATTCGTTGCAGTAGTTCGGATGATGAGTCCGCCGAATTGCCCATCTATTCGCCGCCACCTTGACGTCGTTTGATCGATGCCGCAACGGCCGGCATTACGGCGCTCGGATTCCGAGAGGTTCGACCGGCTCGGTCGGCTTCGGCGGCGGTATCAGGAACGGCCTTAACTCTTCCGTATCGAGAATGCGATGGAATTGGGCGCCCAACAAATAGTCGCCGGTCGACACCGGGCGGACGTGGATTACGCGGAAGACGACGGACAGGTGCGGTTCCCCGCTTTCCAGGGCCAGTTCGCCGGTTATTACCGCACCCGGATCGGGCGGGGTTGCGATCAGCATGCTGACGCCGGTCTGCGAAATGTCGCAAACGAGCCCGACGGCGGACAACCCCTTTCCGCCGACCGGATCGAACCGGCAGAGTGTGCCGAACGCCGGGCGGAATCGGGGGGCGACACGGCGGTCGGACGGCGACGGAGGGTGCGACGTTTCGTTCATGGCGACGCCATGTTACCAACACGCGGACGGGAGGTCTAGCGCCGAGCGGCAGGACGGTTCGTCGGACTCCTGCTAGAGTAGGCCAATGGGTTCTCCCGACCTTCGCGGCCCGATCCTGCTTTCGATCGCGGCCGCGGTCATTACGATCGCTTTGAAATTCGTGGCCTACGCCCTGACCGGGTCAGTCGGCTTTTTCTCCGACGCACTGGAATCGGTGGTAAACCTGATCGCTGCCCTGACTGCGGCAATGTCCCTCTGGTATGCCGCCCGACCACCCGACCCGTCCCACACGTTCGGCCACGAGAAAATCGAATACTTCTCCAGTGGCCTCGAAGGCCTACTGATCGTCTTCGCCGGGCTGGGTACGGTATGGTACGCGGTTGATCGACTCATACACCCGAAGCCACTCGAATCGCTTGGCGTCGGCCTCGTCATCAGCGTCGTCGCCACGGGCGTGAATTTTTTCGCCGCAATCGTTTTGCTTAGGGTCGGCAAAAAGTACGGGTCGATCATTCTCGAAGCCGACGGCCATCACCTGATGTCCGACGTATGGACCACGGTCGGCGTCGTTGGCGGCCTCACCCTCGTCTGGCTCACCGGGTTCGTTCCACTCGACGCAACCGTCGCCATATTCGTCAGTCTTAACATCCTTCGTACCGGCTACCGCCTGATCCGCCGGTCGTTCGACGGCCTCATGGACCACGCCCTGCCCGCCGAGGAGCAGGCCCGCATCCGCGCCCTGTTCCGCGCGGCCCTGCCGCCGGGAACCGACTTTCATGCCGTGCGGACGAGGCAGGCCGGCCGCAGAAAATTCGCCGAACTGCACCTCCTCGTCCCGGGCCAGATGAGCGTCCACACTGCCCACGAATTAACGCATACGGTGGAATCCCAAGTGAAAAGTGAGATGCCCGAATTAGTCATCACCATCCACCTGGAGCCGATCGAAGACCGGGCATCGTGGGAGGCGGCCGAATTGATTCGATTGGGCGAACCGGCGGGGCCGGAGGAAGGTACTTCGTGATATTAAATCTGTACGAAAGTAAACGAAGAAAAATCAAATCGGGTTAGTTATCATTTGCTACGAGTTAAAACACTCCAAGTGGAGCTCCACGTTCTTATCGGAAGCATTTTCAATAATAATGTATGATGATCCGGATGGCAACTTTACGGAACGTTCCAATGATGTGCCGGTGGAATCGACGGTCAAAATAATTTCCGTTTTTGGAATAGGATTCTGACCTCCCTTTTGCAATTCCCGGTAACCTTTTGCAGTCACAATAGTAAATGAGAACGGTGCTTGAGACGTAATTTTCACACGTATCGTTCCATCATTACGGGAACCAATCTCCCGCGTCCATTCAATACGAGGGGGGACTTGTTTCCTTTCGTTGAGAAAAGCGATGCCGGAATTTGATTCCGATTCAGACTTCTTGTCTTTCGACCCACAACCGTATAACGCTAGAAATAGCAACATCACACTTCCGAACAATGGCGATCGCAATCTCATAGACATGACCATTACCTCTTAGCAAAGCAGCATTGAACAAGAAGTATTTGACCCTTACTACTAATGGGTAATGTAGAAGTCAAGTAAAAAAGTAGCATTATCTAGAATCACGCCCACTCGGCCCGGACGCGGAAGAGTTCGTTCGCACTGAATTCCAGACCGATCGGGTCGCCGGGAAGCGCGATCTCGTTCAACGCGCTGTTTCGGTCGTCGACCTGGAATGCCCGGCCGGGGGTGCGGGCGAAAAGCAAATCGGCCGCTCCGCCGAAGCCGGCCGTCTCGACGAACCGGGCCGCAACGGCCCGAGTCATTCCCTCACTGCTCGCGGCGACGGGCTTCAAACTGGTCATCAGCAAGCTGGGCAAGTCTACATTGGCGAGCCACCCACTCGGGCCGACAGGGGGCGGGCCTTTGTCCGTCGGCAGCACCGCCGCCGGGGCCGTCCACCCGGCCGCCGTCGGGGCCGGGTGATCCCGGTCGAACGCGATCAGTAAGTCGAAACTCCGCGCCGTCTCCCCTTCGGGCACGAGAACGACGTCGAGCATCCTCCCGCCGGACTTCTGGGCGAACGCCAGGCCGCCGGTGAACACGAACGTGCGGGCCGAGCCGAATCGGATTTCGACGAATTCCGGCGACCCGGGGCGGTTCGCGGTGCTGGGCATGGTAGCCCCGTGCATGCCGCGAAAGATGGCCGCCCGGTCGTCCCGCCAGGCGAACCGCGAAGCGAAATAAGAATGCCAGGGGTAATGTTGCGGCGGCATTTTGATGTCGAGGTCTATGTGCAATTCCAGCACCGGCCGGCCGATCCAGGCCCGAACCCGTTGCCGGTACGTGGCCAGTACCTCGCCGTGGTCGGTCACCAAATCTCCTTCGCTCACCGCTTCGCCGAGGGCGGCCCCGCTTTTGGAAATCCCGGCGGAGCGGGCCGTCATCGTGCTGCCCGGGTTATACGCGAGCAATTGGCCGAGCCGCGTGACGCGGGTACGGAGGTCGCGGATTGAACGCAGGCCGCCGGTCTGCGGGTCGAGGTCGGCTTCGAGGAACTCGTTGCGGACGGTCAGTCCGTCGCCGGTCTTGACCCGCGGTTTCCCGGCCGGAGCGGTGCCGCCCCGCGGAATCCATGCAAAGCCGCACCCGGGGACTTCGACGACGACGCGGGCGGTCGCACCGTCGAGTTCGGAGGCCTTGACCGGTCCGTTGACGGGGATCGGTCCGGCCGATCCGTCGAGCTCGAGTGCGACCCGCCGCGGGAACCCGCACGGGTTGAGGACCAGATACCCCGGCCGGTTCGGCTCGCTCCGGGCGAGAATGCGGTCCGCGAGCCGTTGGGCGGTTTGCGCTTCGAGCGACTCGAGTTGAGCACTCAACGCGTCGGTTTCGTCCACCGGACCGACGTCCTCGCCCCGCGTTTCGATCGCGTCTTCGACCCGATCCAACGCCGCGAGCGTCTCGGCTTCGTCGGGCGCTTCCAGGGACAGGCTGCGATACAGGGCGGCGTAGGTATAGGCGGCGTCGATCCTGCGGCGGAGCCGAAGGTGGCGGACGAACCCGCTGACCGGGTCGGGCCGATGGCGGCCGGTGACGCGTTCGTCGAGGGTATCGGTGGCGTGGTCGTCGGCCCCGGCCGGGCTGACGTATTCTCCGGTGATCACTTCGGCAAAGTATTGCGAAAGGCCGATCCAGGTGCCGAGAACCGGGGCGAGGTCGGCAAGGGCGTGGAAGTCCGCCGCCGGGGGCGGGGCAGGGAGACCGCGGTGCAGGAATGCAAGCGTCGGTGCCGAGTCGTTCGTGACCGCCTGGTGCAGGTGGTAGGCGAAATTGAAGTAGGTCTGCCACTCTCCGGCCGGGAGGGGCGTCTTGGCGAACGCGTCGACCGCCTTGCCGTCCGGGGCGGGCCAGTTGATAACCGCGGCGGTATAGGGTGAGGACGC
>DASXPC010000095.1:0-6206 GCA_036493815.1 Fimbriiglobus sp.
GCACCGCCGCGGGCGGCGGGGAGGGCGGCGAAGAAGTCGCCCAAGGGGCCGGGAATGGGCTGCGGGTTCGCACTCACTCGTTGGGGAGTCATGGCGGCTTGCGTTCCCACACGGGCCGTTGGAGCGAGATTGAGGTTCAAAATTCTGACGCGCGGGGCGCCGGTCGAGCCGGCGCCGACGACCAGTTCCGCCTTGCCGTCGCCGGTGAAATCCGCAGCCGCGACGGTCACGCCGCCGCGGAAACTCTCCTCGAACGCGAAGAAGCTGGCGAGCACGGTGCCGTCCTTCCCGCTGAACACTTTCACGTGCGGCCCGCCCCCCTCGCCAGCCGCCGTAATCACGTCCGGATAACCGTCGCCGTTCACGTCCGCCCCGGCCACGGCGACGCCGCCGGTGAAGCCTGCATCGTACGCGAAGAAGTTGCCCAGCGGCCCGTCAATCTGTTCGCCCGTCTTGCCGTCCAGCACGCGAATCCGTGGCCCGCCTCCGGTGCCGGCCGCGACGATCACGTCCGGATAAGTGTCCCGGTTGACGTCCGCCGTCGCCACTCGCACCCCGCCGGTGAATGCATTCTCGAACGCCTTCACCTCGAAGTTCAGGTTGCCGCTCTCCGCGTCGTACGCCTTCACGATCGGGATCGAGCCGGACTCCGTGCCGGCGAAGATCACCGGGTACGGCAACGGCCGGCCGGCGGGCACGAGGCGATCTTCCAGCGTCACCAGCCCCGGCCTAAACCGCGCAGCGCAAGGGGGGGGGGGGGGCGCCAGTTTTACGATACCGCGGAATCCGGAGGCGAGTCATCGGGAACTCCGATGGGGAAGTGTTTCAACGGTCGCATCTTCGCCGGACAATCCAGCCGGTCAAGAGAATAACGAAACACTTTTTTCCGCAACCGGTTTCGATCCGGTTCGGATCGCCCGTCCCTCGACGCACTCCAAAATTGCTTCCAGCCGCGGGAAGGCTTTCACGGCTCGACAAACGCCAACTGTCATTTTCCGCAACACATTCCAATCACTCCACTTGCAACTTGGTTCCAGCGTCGGGAAATGCTTCCAGCGACCACTCCCCCGGGTGCTGGAAGAATAATATACCGTCCACAAGAGGCGGGTTAAGGAGGGGCTTGGCAGACCGGTATCCCCATTGTCGTTTCTTCTCCCCCCTCAATTCCTGGAAGGGCGGTTCCCGTGAAAATCACCAATCGGAAGGTACCGGTTGCGGTGCTGCTTTTCGCCGTCGCGGCCGTGCCGACGTATGCGGCCGAGAAAATCCCGGCCGTCGGCGACACGGCCAAGGATTTCGAACTCGCCAACCTCGACGGCAAGAAAATCAAACTCTCCACCCTGACCGATTCCGGCCCCGTCGTCCTCGTCGTCCTCCGCGGCTGGCCGGGGTATCAGTGCCCGATCTGCTCGCGGCAGTTCGGCGAATTCCTCGGCAAGGCCGACGAGCTGAAAAAGGCCGGGGCGAAAGCGGCGTTCGTCTACCCCGGACCGCCCGACGCGCTGACGACGCACGCCAAAGACTTTTTCAAGAACAGGACCATCCCCGAAAACTTCACGCTGTTCGTCGATCCGGATTACACGTTCACGAACGCCTACGGCCTGCGGTGGGACGCCCGGGCCGAAACCGCCTACCCGTCCACGTTCGTACTCGATTCCAAGCGGAAGGTGCTCTTCGCCAAGACGAGCAAGACCCACGGCAACCGGGCGAAAATCGCCGACGTGCTCAAGGCCCTTCCGCCCAAGTAACGGCCCGGTCACTCTTCCGAAACGCGGATCGCCAATGCCGGATGCGTCGCCAGAGGACGGTCCGGCATTCCTTATCGGCCCCGTCGCACGTCCCGGCCGCGAGCCATACAATCCCCGCACGAATCCCGTTCCTTTCCCCGGGGAGAATCGCCGTGCCGACGAACGCGTCGTTGAACCGCAAACTTCGCATGGGCCTGGTGGGCGGGGGCCAAGGGGCTTTTATCGGTCGGGTGCACGCCACCGCGGCGGTCATGGACAACCGGGCGGCGCTCGTGGCCGGGGCACTGTCGAGTGACCCGGCCAAGGCGAAGGCGAGCGCCCCGGACTACGACATCCCGAGCGACCGGGCGTACGGCAGCTTTCAGGAAATGGCGGCGGCGGAGGTCAAGCGGCCGGACCGGATCGACTTCGTCAGCGTCGCGACGCCGAACCACACGCACTTCGCGGTCGCCAAAACGTTCGCCGAGGCCGGGTTCAACGTCGTCTGCGACAAGCCGCTGACGTTCGACCTGGCCCAGGCGGAAGAGCTGATGAAGGTGGTCGAAAGGACCGGCGTGGTGTTCGCGGTCTCGCACAACTACACCGGCCACCCGCTCGTCCGCCAGGCCCGGGAGATGATCCTCGCCGGCGAACTCGGCGAGATCAACGCGGTCCGCAGTTGTTACATCCAGGGCTGGCTCCGCACCCGGCTCGAAGCCGACAACCAGAAGCAGGCCGCGTGGCGGACCGACCCGGCGAAGAGCGGCATCGCCGGCTGCTTCGGCGACATCGGCACGCACGCCTACAACCTCGGCCGGTATATGACCGGCCTCCTGCCCGCGGAAATCTCCTGTTCGCTCAAGACGTTCGTCAGCGGCCGGGTCCTCGACGACTACGGCACCGCACTCGTCCGCTATCAGAACGGGGCCCTCGGCACCGTCACGGCGAGCCAGATCAGCCACGGCCGGGAGAACGACGTCTTCATCGAAGTGGACGGCACGAAGGCCTCGCTCGAATGGCATCAGGAGGAGCCGAACAAAATGTTCGTGCGGAAGAACGGCGAGCCGCACAAGATTTACACGCGGGCGGGCGGACCGTACCTCGGGGCCGCGGCCGGGGGGGCGACGCGGATTCCGAGCGGCCACCCGGAGGGTTACCTCGAAGCGTTCGCCAACGTCTATACCGCCGCGTACGACGCGATGGCGAAGAAGGCGGCCGGGGAGAAGTTCGAAACCGTCGACACCGTTTATCCGAACGTGTACGACGGCATGGAAGGGATGCTGTTCATTACGCAATGTGTGGCGAGCAGCAAGCAGAACGGGGCGTGGCTGCCGTTCCATCACTCGAAATTGCGGAAGTAAGTCGAATCGAACCGCCCACCCGCCGAGCCGGGTGGGCGGTTGCGACAGCTATTTCTTGGCGGTGGTATCCACCACCTTCGCATTCTTGGCCCCGGCCTTGATCGCGTCCGCGGCCTTCTGCGCATCGGCCTTGGTCTTGAACCCGCCGCTCGACGACCCGACGTTGTTTCCGTTCTTGGCGTTCAACCGCCAGCGATACCCGTCCTTGCTCTCGTACACCTCGAACGTGTACTTGGAGATGTCTTTCACGAAGTTGTCGCACATCTTCTTGCAATCGGCCTTCTTCGCGTACCCCTGGCCCGACGTGGCGAGGGATTTGTCGCCGTCCTTCAACCGCCAGCGGAATTCGTTGGACTTGTCGGTGTAAATCTCGAACGTCATTTTGCCGTCGTCGGCGGCGGCGAGGCCGGTCGTGGCGGCCGCTGCCAGCACCGCGAAAAACACTCGGCGGGTAAACATGGCGTCACTCCTGGTGAATTCGGCGGGCACGCCTTCCCGAGACGTTCGGGATTCGGGCGTTTTCTCCACCCGCTACGAACGAATCAGATAACCGAACCGCTGGGTGAATTGCTCCGGCGTCATTTTCACCACGGCCGCCAGTTCGGCCAGTTTTTCCGGGTCTTCGAAGTCCCCTTTTTCCAGGCGGATCATGTACCGCCGGGCACATTCGTAGGTTTCGCTGGTCACGTCCACCAGCCGGGGCCACATGCGCATGGTTTTCGGGTTGATCATGTCTTCGAATTTGAGCGGGACCAACCGGCCCTCGACGAAGCTGACGATCGCCCCGAACTGCCCGGCAGCCGGGCTGAGCAGGAACTTGATCGCACCGTAGCCGAGGTTGCGGGTGTACTCGGCGTCGAACGGGATCGGATCGGCGCAGCGGAGTTCGTATCCCAGGTCTTTGTCGATCATGGTGAACTTGAGGCCGAGGTCTTTGAGCCGGTCGGTCAGCCGGCAGCGGATCATCCGGCCGAATTCGATTTCGCCGAGGCGGAGGTGGCCGTGCTCGTCCCGGACCACCTCGCCGTACTTGTTCAAGTCGTCGCCCAAAGCTTCGATCAGCCCCTTGTCCCCGATGGATTCCAGGAGCCCTTCGGCCAGAACGGCGAGGCCGTACCCTTTGCCCTGGGCCGTCCGCTTGATCATGGACCCGATGACGAGGTCGCAGATGAAGTCCAACGTGACGGACGCCTTGCCGCGGAACTCTTCGGCGATGACGGTGACGGTGGCGGCGGACGCCTTCCCGATGCCGAGGGCGAGGTGGCCGGCGGCCCGCCCCATACTCACGACGATGTACCACCGCCCGGTCGTCTTCGCGTCCTCGTGCAGGTTCCGGGCGAGCTGCACCCCGTTGTGGCGGGCCGTCTCGAACCCGAACGTCGGCACGCCCGGAGGCAGCGGCAGGTCGTTGTCGATCGTCTTGGGCACGTGCGCGACTTTGATCGCCCCGCCCGCCGTCTTGTAAACCTGGCTGGCGGAAAACGCCGTGTCGTCCCCCCCGACCGTGACCAGGTACGACACGCCGAGCTTGGTCTTCAGCGACTCGATCACTTTGGCGAGGTCGGCCGGGTTCTTGGCCGGGTTGGTCCGGCTGGTGCCCAGGAGTGACCCGCCGCGGTTGTAGTACGGGGCCACGTCGGCGATGGTGAGCAATCGGGCCTGGGTTACGTCGCCGGAGACGAGGTACTTGAACCCGTCGCGGACGCCGAACACCTCCAAGCCTTTATTGACGGCCTCGATCGTGACCGAACTGATGACCCCGTTAATCCCCGGGGCGGGACCGCCGCCGACCAAAATCGCCAACCTGCCACGGGAACCGGTCTCGGACATGGGAGGAAGCACCTTCGGGAGCCAATGGAATCCTATCAGGAAAAGATCGGAATTCGGGCGGGAGAATCAAGGCGCCGGCACGAAAGACCAAAAACCGCGAGGCGGTGACGAGCCCGACCTGGTGTCGTGCCCGGCTCCGCCTCGCGTCGGCTGGACGTTCGCTCGCAGACTATCCCTTCTTTTCCCCGGGCTTCGTCTCACCGCTGCCACCCTTCTTATCCGGGGGTTTCACGGCCGGTGGGGGAGCCGGCGGTTCACCGCCCCGGCCGCCCCGGCCGCCGCGCCCGCCACCGAATCCTCCGCGACCGCCACCCGCAGGCAGTTCCTTCGGCAGCATTTCCGGCAGGTTGGCGATCCGCAACGCCGTCACCGCCATCACCTGAGCCCCCTCAACAAGATTGGGGCCTTTCACCTTGTCAAAAGTGTCGGTTTGCGTGTGGTGCGTCCAGCGGTATTCGTCCGGATCCTGTTCGCACGCAAAGCCGGGTACACCCACGGCATTGAACGACGCGTGGTCCGTTCCGCCGGCCATGCCCCGGGGCGTCAAACCGATGAACCCTATTTCCTTCAGGGAATCGAACTGGTCGGCCATGATCTGCTGGACTTTGACGCGGCCGAGTGCGCCAAAGCTGTTCACCTTGCCCGTGCCGGTATCGTGGACGAGTGTGGCGTCGTGCTTGGTTAACTCATCCTTGTGGCGGATGCAGTACTGCTTGGACCCGTGCAGCCCTTCCTCTTCGCCGGTGAAGAGTACGCACCGGATGGTCCGCTTGGGGCGGAAGCCTTCCTGGGCCAGTTTGCCGAGGGCTCGGGCGCATTCGAGGACGACGGAGGTGCCGGTGCCGTTGTCGGTACTGCCGGTTCCGAGGTCCCAGGAATCGAGGTGAGCGCCGAGCAGAACGATCTCGTCGGGCTTTTCGCTGCCGACGATGTCGCCGACGGTGTTGTAGCACGTAATCGGGCCTTTCACGAACGTGTTCTTCACCTCGACCTCGACGATCGGCGTGATGTTCTGCTCTTTAATGAGGCGGTAGAGCAGCGTGAGGTGGTCGTGGGTGATAAAGAGTCGGGCGAGTCCGTCTTCGGGAATACTACCGTCCCGGGCCCAGCTTCCGGTCATGTTGAGCAGGCCCTGAGGCTTACCCGAGTCGATGAGCAGGGCCGCGGCCCCTTCTTCTTTCAGGAAGTCGTTGAGCACGTTGGCTCCGCCGAACCCGCCGCCGCCCATCGGCCGCATCGGAGGCTGATCCGGATTGCGCGGCCGGGTGGTCGGAGGTTGGGTGGCCGG
>DASXPC010000096.1:0-2966 GCA_036493815.1 Fimbriiglobus sp.
TCCCGAGCTACCGACTGGAAACGGCCAAAGGGACGGCGAAGCCCTCGACCCCCGAGGCCGATCCGACGGCCCAGACCTGACGCGATTCGGAAGGGAATTCTGATTGTCGCTCAAGGGGAAAACTAATTGTCGCCGAACAGAAGGTAATGGCCGTCGAGCGTTCGGGTCGCAGCCGGCGAGCCGGGCGGGGCTTCCTTTGCCGGTGGTTTCTGGTCGTCCTGAGCCTTCGCGGTTGGGATAAACGTCCCCGTTGCCGCGGCGTAGCCGAAAACGGCACCGATGCCGACCGCTGTCAGAACGAGTAAATGCGTTCGTCCGGCCATGATTTCTCCCGTGGCGTAGGTCGACCGACGAATTCCTGTTGCAAACAGATGCATCCGCATCTTCCGTTAGCTTGATGCAGTCCGGCGTAGCCTGCAGGGACAAGTCTTTCGGGTTGTGAAGAATTACGGTTGGTTCAATGTAAGTTCGATTTACGGGGTTGGCTTTCCTCCCCGCCGCGGGCCGGTCGGCTTGACGAACTCGATCATGTAGTTCTCCGTCAGCAAATTCTTCTCCGCGCCGGTTTTCTCAAAACCGGCTGCGGCGATCTCCTTCTCCACCACCTCCTGCCCGGCGCGGACGTGATTCAGGATCCAATCGGAACTCTTGCCCGAAATGCGGATGAAATCGACCACGACCAGCCGGCCGCCCGGTTTGAAGGCCCGGTGCAGCGACGCGAGCGTGCGCTTGGGATACTCAAAGTGGTGGTACGTGTCGCACACGAACGCCAGGTCGATCGAGTTCGCGGGCAGGTCCACGGAATCCTGGTTGCACAGCACCGGAGTGACGTTCTGCAGCCCGGCTGCCCGGCTCGTCTTCTGGATGTGTTCGAGAAACTTGGGCGCGATGTCCACGGCAAACACCTGTCCGTCCGGCCCGACCTCCTTGGCCATGAGCCGGGTGAACAGCCCCGTCCCGGCCCCGACGTCGGCAATCACCATCCCCGGTTTGAGGTTGCAGGCCGCGACGATCTTGTCACGCTTGGCATAAACTTCCCGGCTCTCGACCTCGAACTTGCTCTGGAAATCCTTGACGTCCGGGTTCTTGAACGGAGCGTTTATCCCGGGTTTGACACTCTTCTCCTGGGCGACGACGGTCCAGGATACGGAAGCGAAAAGGGCCAAGGCGACTGTAGTTCGGGCGAGGTTCATGAGGTGCATCGGATGGAGGACAGTCACACGAGAGGATAGCCCGCGGTGCCAGGAAGGGGAAGAGTGCTGGATCCGTTCGCGTGGTCTCGGGTCAAACTGCGGGCATCTGGAGTGTGGGTACTGACCTCCGCGAACTCGCCGGCACCTCGCCCGACTATCAGCGGCACGTCGTCGGGCGGGCGGCGGACGGGGACGCGAACCCGTTACGCATGATCGCCGCCACCATGCTCGTCTACGACACGGTCCGGTTCGGCGAAGTAACCAGCCGGCTGCACCGGGCGGTCGGCTCGGTCCGCAGAGAGGCCGTCTTCTTGACTCTGGCCGTCGACCGCGGTGCGATGCCCGACCGCCTCCCCGACCGGTTGCTCACCTTGATCTGGTCGCGGAACAGGCATCCCGGCTCTGCGACCTGCTGACCGGGCTGGGGACCGTGGCCGAGGCGGAGGCGGAGGCCAAGTCGAAACGGTACCGCCAGACGGACAGGGCCCTGACCGACAGGCTGCACGCCGCGAGTGGGCTCGGGCTGATTGCGAAGAATGTCCGCAACGTGGCCGTACTCCGGCCGGAGCACCTCCCGACCGCCCGGCAGAAGGACGTCGCCCTGCGGCTAACCGCAGAAGCCCTCGTCTTGGCCGTTGTGGCTCACGACGCGGCCCGGCGCGCGTTCGGACGGGCAGACGACGCTTGCCGGGTTCGCCCCCGCGGCCGGGCGACGCGGCGGGTCATCACCCACGCCAAGCTGGACGGCGACGCGGTCGTGGCGGCGTGGCTGGCTGAGCGGTTCCTGTTCGCCGGCGACCGGGTCGAAGTGCTGTTCGTCCCGCGGGTGCGGGCATTCGGGGCGTACCGGGCCGGCGACTGCATTGTGGACGTGGGGAACACCCACGACCCCGCACACTTGTTTTTCGACCACAAGCCGCCGGCGTTCCTCAACCGCCACGACTCGTGTGCCGCCCGTCTCGTCTGGGACCGACTTGTCCAACTCGGCTGCCCGGTCGAACGCTACCGGCAACTGGTGGACGTAGTGTTCGCCGGGGATTCGGTACGGGCTCGGGTCGGTTTCAACGAGCAGTACGCCGAAAGCAAGCGGACGGGGTTCCACAAGACCTTGGACGACGCGAAGGCAGCCGAGTCCACTGACGCCGCCGTATACCGGGTTGTCCGACGGTGGATAAACGGCTTATCCCGGAGGATGCTAGCGAAGACGGGTGGAACGGGGCCGACCCGCGACCGTGGGTAGTCTAAGATCGGGCTCCGGCATCGCCATTCCGATCGAATAAGGCAATCTACTCGCCCGTTGCCAACGTCACCGTTCCGTAACGGTGCCCTCCCGCGCGCGTTGTTTTGTCGGATGTACGTCGTCACAATAGGGCCAAGCGCCGCCGGGTAGGATCCGGGCGGTGTCCGTCCGTCCTTTCCCGAGGTGGGTTATGTCGCGTTTTCTCTTGGCGGCGGCGGGGTTAGTGCTGGCATTGGTGACCGTTCGGGCCGGAGACATCGGGTTTATCGAGGACTACGCGTTGGCGAAGGACAAGGGGGCGTCGCTGAAGCAACTGATCCCGGGGACGGAGGATTATTACTACTACCACGGCCTGTACTACCTGACGACGGAGCAGTACGAGAAGGCGGAGGCGTTGTGGAAGCCGTGGCACGAGCGGTTCGGGCAGTCGGCGCGGCTGACGGAAATCCAGACGCGGCACGCGCTGCTCACCTATTCCAAGAACCCGCAGAAGAGTTTGGAGTACCTGCGCAACCGGCTCGGGGTGCGGTATT
>DASXPC010000097.1:0-13680 GCA_036493815.1 Fimbriiglobus sp.
GGCCAACAACAGCCGAACAACGGCTTGGGCCTCCGGCGGCCACGACGCCATCATCTCGTCCGTGACGACGATCCCCATGCCCAATCGTCGCCGAACGACAGAAAAAGCGCAAGATCAATTTGACGGGCTGTGAACGGTTACGAATCTGACTTACCAATGAACTTGAGATATGTAGGGAACTGCTTGAGGAATTTGCAATTAATTGTAGTCGGTCTCTGAAGAAGGACTTTGCGACCAGCTTCAGAAAGGCTGACCCTTCCTCGGACAGAGTTCTCTATCAAACCGGCATTCTTCAGATGGGTCTTAGCCCATGCAACTCGGTTGTAAAACAATGGCTGCGGGCCACTCGGTAAGTGTGCTTGCCTATCCTCCTCCGAGAGATTGAACCGCAATGACAAAAGGTCAGTGAGCTCACGCATCGTGCGTTCTTTGCCGTCCTGCAACGTATCCAGGAAAGGCAACATTATGGATTGAAAATCGGGAACAGCCACGAAATACTCCTTTTCAACTTTACTTCTTCACCCCCGGGTGATCCCGCCAAATCCACCGCATGGCATCCGGCAGGTTGGCTCCGCCGTGGTCGTCGGAGTGGCCGCCTTGGCCGAGGATGTACTTGTAGTCGTAGCCTTTCTCCTGGAATGCGGCCCGCATCTTCTGGTTCTGCAAATACCAGTCGCGATTGAGATTGTTGGGGCTTCGTAAATCGTTGATACCATCCTGCATGTAGATGCGGATCGGTTTCGGGTCGGCTTTGCGGACGAGGTCGGGGTAGACGTGGCCGCCGTGGATGTTGGTGAAACTGCCGATGAAGCTGATGACCTTGTGGAACTCGTTCGGCCGCTGCCAGGCGACGGTGAACGCACAAATCGCCCCGCTCGACGTGCCGCCGATGCAGCGGTCGTCCGGGTTCTTGGACAGGTTGTAGCTCTTGCCCACTTCGGGCAGCATTTCGTCGAGCAGAAACTTCGCGTAGGTGTCGTTGAGGACGTCGTATTCCTTGTCGCGGTTGTCCGGGTTTCCGGACCGGGGATTTTGGGAGTACACGTCGCCCCGTGCGCCCGGCGTGATGAAGATGCCGATGGTGACCGGAATTTCTCGGGACGCTATGAGATTGTTGAGCACGTTTGGAACGCGAAGGGAGCCTTTGGGATTGGTGGCCCTTTGGCCGTCCTGAAAGACGAGCAGTGCGGCCGGCTTTTCGGGCGTGTACTGAACGGGCACGTAGACCCAGTATTGCCGGACGGTGCCGGGGATGATCTTGCTTTTGAATTCGGTGGGGCCGATGAGCTTGCCCTGCGGCACGCCTTCCTTCACCATCGAATCCGGGCCAAGCTTGTACCGGACGGGGGCGGGTTGTCGGGGTCGATTCGGTTGCTGGGCGACGGCGGTGGCCGCGAAAGCCAGAGAGGCGGACAGGACGACGAAACGGGTCATGGCGAACCTCGGGAGAGTTATGGCCGAGTATGGGGCGGGCTGACGAGTCGGGCAAGGCAAATTTATGCTACTCGGATCCGACAATCGGGCTTCGCCGTTCGAGCAGGAGTACGTCCCGCCAGCGGTTATTCATCCGGCCGATCTTTTCCCGCCTGCCGACGACGCGGAACCCGCACCCGGCGTGAACGGCCAGACTCGCCACGTTTTCGGGGAAGATGCCGGCCTGCAGGGTCCAGAGTCCGGCTGCTTCGGACTCCGCAATCAAGGCGCGAAGTAACTTCGTCCCCACCCCATTCCCGCGGACGGCGGCGGCGACGTAGACGCTCACCTCGGCGACGCCGGCATAGACACACCGACCCGACACTGGCGTCAATGCCGCCCAACCGACGACGTCGTTTTCCTCGCCCGTCCGGGCGACGATCCGGCAATCGCTCCGGTGGCCGCGGTCCCATTCGTCCCACGAAGGAACCGTGGTCTGGAATGTCGCGTGCCAGGCTGCGATCCCCTCCCGGTAGATTTCGGCCACGGCGTGCCAGTCTTCCGGTCGCAGGTGGGTCGTAAAGTGTGGTTTCATGCGAACCTGCGGAGCGATGCGGATGGATTGTTGCCCGGGGGCGGAACTGACGATATCCTACCAGCGTAGCCCTCCTCCAACCCACGGGTTTCATGGACGAGTTGCACCACGAGTGCGGCATCGCCGCCCTGGCCTATTTGTCCGAAGGAGAAAAGTCCCAGGTCTGGGGCGGCGGACCGGACGAACTGTCCCGACTCATGCCGCGCATGCTCATGGACCTGCAGAACCGCGGCCAGTTGGCGGCGGGGATGAGCACCTATCGACCGGACCGGCCCCGGCTGCTCGATACGTACAAGCGGATCGGGATGGTGACCGAAGCGTTCAAAATGAGCCGGCCCGGCAAATACGCGAGCATCATGGAAGACCTGGCGGGGCGGTACGCCATCGGTCACGTCCGCTACGCCACCTGCGGCGGGGACGACGTCCAACTCGCCAACCCGTTCGAGCGGAAGCACGGGTGCAAATGGAAATGGTTCGCCTTCGCCTTCAACGGGAACCTGGCCAATTACGAAAAGCTCCGCGACGACCTGCTCCACTCCGCACTCGATTACCACCTCAAGCTCAATAACGACACCGAAGTGATCATGCACTACCTCGCGCACGAGATGCGCGGGGACCACAAGCCCGACCTCGTTCACGTCTTCAAGCGGTTGAGTCAGATTTTCGACGGGGCGTACAACCTCGTATTTCTGAACGCGATGGGGGACATGGTGGTCGCCCGCGACCCGCTGGGAATTCGGCCGCTCTGCTACGGGGTGGAAGGCAACGTGTTCGGGGCGGCCAGCGAAAGCGTGCCGTTGCAGAACCTCGGGTTCCGCAAGATTCAGTCGGTTTCGCCGGGCGAAATGATCGTCATCCAGAACGGGAAAATGCGGACGGCCCGGTTCGCGGACGACCGGGCATTGTTCCCGGAGCCGCGGAAGCCGTCGCACTGTTTCTTCGAATGGATTTATTTTGCCAACGTCGCCAGCACGCTCGACGACCGCAGCGTCTACCTCACCCGCAGCCGCCTCGGTCAGGAACTGGCGCGGCTCGAGCGGACCCGGGGCATGGTGGACTTGGACCCGGCGGACACGGTTGTGGTGCCGGTGCCCGACACGGGCAAGGCGGCGGCGGACGCCATGGCGTTCGCCCTCGGGATTCCTTCGGTGGAAGGCCTGATCCGCAACCGGTACGTCGGCCGGACGTTCATCGAAGGGGCGAACCGCTCGGACAAGGTCCGGCTCAAGTTCACGCCGCTCCGCGAGGTGCTCCAGGGTAAGAAGGTGATTCTGGTCGAGGATTCCATCGTCCGCAGCACGACGCTGAAGGTGCTGTTGCACCATTTGCGGGACCAGGGCGGGGCGAAGGAGATTCACGTGCGGATCGCGTGTCCGCCGATCGTCGCACCATGTTTTTACGGCATCGACATGTCCACGGTGAAGGAGTTGTTCGCCCCGAAGTATCTGGCGGGTTCGGTGCCGACGCCGGCCGAAGAAGCCCAGATGGCCCAGGATTTGGGGGCCAATTCGCTGGCATATTTGCCCGTGGATGCCTTGGCCCGGTGCATCGGTCTGCCGGCCGACCGGCTCTGCCGGGCGTGCGTGACCGGCGAATATCCCACGCCGACCGGGCAGAAGCTCTATCAGTTGGCGTTGCGGCAACGCGGCGCGAAAGATGCCGGCCGAACGCACGAATCGTCCAAGACCGCGGTCGGTTAATGCCTGGCTCGACTTGCCCCGCTCGGCCCTCGTCCGTTATCCTGCCTCCATGGACGACGATTCCAACACCCTCATCGCGTATCACCTGCACGAGCGTCGGCGGGTGCCTCTCATTCCCGCCCCGTTCGAGCGGGACTGGATGGATACGGCCGATAAGCGGTTCCCGTACCGCTGCCTGCCCCTGAACATCGCCAACCAGAACGGGTGGTGGCTGCTCAGCCCGTCCGACTTCGACCTTTATTGGTACGGCGGGACGAGCGAAAAAGAGATCGAAATCCGATTCTACGGGCAGGAAGACAACTGCGTATTGAGCCACTTCGGGTACGGCGTGCTCACGTTCGCGCTGCCGTATTTGTTTCGCACGCCGCCCGGGATTAACCTGTGGGTCAAGGGGCCGGCGAACTATATCAAGGACGGAATTCAGGCCCTGGAAGGCGTGGTCGAAACGGACTGGTCGCCGGCGACGTTTACCATGAACTGGAAGTGTACACGCCCGTTCGAGTGGGTGAAGTTCCGGAAGGACGAACCGATTTGCCACATCGTTCCTATCCCCCGCGGGCTTGCCGATTCGATGCAGCCGGTCGTGAGGTCGATTCATTCGAACCCGGAGCTGAAGAAGCAATACGAGGTCTGGGAAGAAGGGCGCGCGGGCTTTTTGAAAGGGCTGAAAGCCCACGACCCGGCGACCGTCGCCCGCGGCTGGCAGAAGGATTATTTTCAGGGGAAAAAGCAGGATGGCCAGCGGGTCGAAGCCCACCAGACCCGGCTCGCACTACGGGAATTCAAGGACGAAACGGGGTCGTGAAACTTTTCCCTTTACACCGCCGATCGCCCACGGTATAGCCGCCTCCGATTATTTATCGTCACAGAGGGCGGGCACGATGCGACGGGTTCTCTTCGGGTTTGCGGTCGCCCTGGGGATTGTCGCGTGGGTGGCAGCCCGCCCGGGTGACAAAACGGCCCACGCCTCCTCGCCCGACGACCTGTCCGACGTGCACTCCCAATCCTCGGCCGAATATCGCTATCACACCAGCGGCGACACCCACTGGCGTCAAGTCGCCTTGCGGCGCTAACTCTCGGCCGTTCGGGCCGCGTTCGCTGCGATATGAGCCAGCCGGGTCGGTGCCGGCATTCTGTAGCCACTTAAAGTCCTTCGGACGACTTCCACCGCCCCGGCCATGTCGATCCGATGCCCCGGCGAGATGAAGACCGGTTTCACTTTCCTCCGCGACCGGAACATGACGCCGACTTTTTCGCCACGATCCATTAACGGGGACGTGTCGCCCGCCTCGATCCCGGGTTCGACGAATTCTCCCACCAGTCGGGACTTTGCACATCCAACGGTGGGAAGGTCCAACCAGAGGCCGAGGTGGCAGGCCAGGCCGAATCGTCGGGGGTGGGCGAGGCCCTGGCCGTCCAGCATGACCGCGTCGGGTTTGGTCTTCAATTTCCCGAATGCGGCCAAAAGCGGCGGTGCCTCACGGAACGACAAGAGTCCCGGCACGTAAGGAAAGCTGACTTCTTTCTTCACGGCGACCAGCTCAACCACTTCAAGGTCCGGCACTCGGACAACAACGACAGCCGCAAAGAGAATGGGCGACCGCATGTTGTAGGAAATGTCGCACCCGGCCACGGTGCGCAGCCGACCGAGCGGGCGGGATACATCTACTTGGCTCGCTAACTTCCGCTGCAATTCAACCGCTTGGACCGGCGTAACATCCCACCGGTGCAAGGTTGCGAAAGTCATGTTGTTATTTCATGTGGTGAATAATCCGTTCCGCGAACCCGGTGCTGCTGGCTCCGGCCTGTTCGCCGTAGCCGGGGAATTGGCGGGCGATGTCGTAGGTGACGTGGAGTTTGCCGCCGGGGCCCTTCTTGGCGGTTTCGTCCGCTTCGGCGAAGGTTTTCTCGACGCACTCGTTCACAAGTTTGGCGGCCTCGAACCAGCCGAGGAATTCGAGGAGCAATACGCCGCTCAAAAGCACGGCCCCGGGGTTGGCTTTGTTTTTTCCCGTGTATTTCGGTGCAGTGCCGTGAGTGGCTTCGAACATGGCGGCACCGTCGCCGATGTTGGCCCCGGCAGCCAGACCGATGCCGCCGGTGAGGGCGGCCACCGCGTCGCTGAGATAATCGCCGTTCAGGTTCGGCGTCGCGATCACGCTGTATTCGTCCGGCCGCAACTGGACCTGCTGAAACATGCTGTCCGCGATCCGATCCTTGATCAGGATCTTCCCGGCCGGCGTCTTCCCACCGTGACTTTTGTAGACGTCGTCTTCCGAAATGGTCTTGTCGCCGAACTCCGCCTTCGCCAGGTCGTAGCCCCAGTCCTTGAACGCCCCTTCGGTGAACTTCATGATGTTGCCCTTGTGGCACAACGTCACGCTCGGCAGTTTCTTGTCGATCGCGTACTGAATCGCCATGCGGATGAGCCGCTTGCTCCGTTCCGGCGAAATCGGCTTGATGCCGATGCCGGCGGAATCCATCAGCACGTCCGGGCCGTAGCCCATGCCGCGGAGAAACTCGACCACCTTCTTCGCCCGGTCGCTGCCGCTCTTGAACTCGATGCCGCAGTAGACGTCTTCGGTGTTCTCGCGGAAGATGCACATGTCGACCTTATTCGCATTGCGGTTCGGGGCGTCGACGCCCTTGAAATACTTCACCGGCCGGACACAGGCGTAGAGGTCGAACTTGAACCGCAGGAAGACGTTGATGCTGCGGAACCCGCCGCCGATGGGAGTGGTGAGCGGACCCTTGAGACCGAGCTTGTAGTAGTCGAACGCCTTGAGCGTGTCGTCGGGCAGGTAGACCTGGCGTTGGCCGTTCTCGTCCATCGCCTTGATCTGGTCGTCGGTGACGCCGGGGTTGTAGAGGTTGCGGGCGACGTCGCCGGCGTGGGCCTCGAACCAGACGAACTTCTTCTTGCCGCCGTAGCATTTCTCCACGGCCGCGTCGAGCACCTTCACCGCCGCCGTCGTAATCCCCGGCACCCCGTTCACGTCCGCCCCGATCCCGTCCCCTTTCAGAAGGACCACCACCGGGTCGTTCGGGATGGTCCACTTGCCGCCCGAGTAATTGACGCGGGTGCCGGCGGTGGGGGCAGTGATCTTCTGGAACGTCGGAGCGGTCATGGGAAAGTCTCGGGAAAGGGGAAGTAAGTTCAAGTTACGGACGGCTTCACGACGGGGAAGGCATTCGGTGCTTGCTTGCACTTTCAAGAGTGAGATAAAATTGCAACTTGACTCGCACGATTCGGCCGAACGATGCACTTTCTGATCTCGATGTCCCAGCGATTCAACCAAACCCGCTGGACAGCGGCGTTTTGCCCTTTTTGCGGACGGTGGGAAGCAGTCCGGATCGTAAACGTGTTCGAAGTGACAAGCTTGTACTTGATTCCAATTTCCCGAAGCTTGAAGGGCCGAATCTACGTGTGTGACATTTGCGAACGGACCATCGAAGATGACGAATCAATCGGCGATATTAAGATCGGAGGTTGGGACCAAGACGATTGGTTTGCAAAACTCTGGTCCAAACTCGAGCCGGATGAAGTCGTGCCGGATCATGACCCAAACGGCCGGGAACGAATTGAGTCGCTGCTATCTGCAACCGAAATCGCCCTTTCGCTTTCCCAGGTAGACGTTGGAGCGGGGCTGATCACAGGTCTGATTTTCGGCGTTTTTGGTTCGTTTCCGATTTGCTATGGACTAATCGAAACGAAGCAGGTGACAACCAAAGACGAGTTTAAAGTCTATTTTCTCGGCGTATTGCTCGGAGCGCTTTTCGGTGCGATCCTCGGTGCCATCGGCCAGTATCTGCTCTGGCGGCCGCGGGTCGCACTGCGAAAGATCCGAACCGCATGCAGGAATTACGCCGTTCAATCAGTAACGCTCGCTGAGGTGGCTGAAAACCACCGAGGGATTGTCCGGCGAGCTGCCCTCCGCGTTTCTCAGGAATTGCCGTGAGAAACCACGTCATCATCTCCGGCACCGGCCGGGCGGGGACGACGTTCCTCGTCCAACTGCTCACCGCCCTGGGGCAGAGTACCGGATACAAGGATTTCTCGGCCGTCGCCCCGAATTGCGACGGGGGGATGGAATCGGACCTGCGAAAGCCGGATGCTCCGTACTTCGTAAAAGACCCGTGGCTGTGCGACTCTCTCGGCGACATTCTGAAGAATGGCGACGTCGTCATCGACCATGCTTTGGTTCCGGTTCGCGACCTATACTCGGCCGCGGAGAGCCGGCGGGATGTGAGTCGGCGGACCGGTCCGGACGTCTATGCCGCGTTCGGCCCCGTGGTGCCGGGAGGTTGTTGGCCGACCGACCGGCAGGAGGAGCAGGAGAGCGTCCTCGCACGAAAGTTTTACGCCCTTCTGGAAGCCCTTGCGGCGCACGACATCCCGCTCACACTCCTCCAATTCCCCCGCCTCGCCGTCGATTCCGATTACTTGTTCCGGAAGTTGAGCTTCTGTCTGCCGAAGGTCGGGTATGATGCGTTCGTCCGGGCATTTCGGACCACGAGCCGGCCGGACAAAATTCATTCCTTTCCCCACTGAAGTATCGCATGCCGGCACCGCACAGACCCTGGGATGAGGAAGAAGAAGACGCAACGCCCTACGAGGTATCGGGCGAGGCGTTGCCGTCGCGTAAAGACGCGGTCCGCGACATGGACGTCGGCGACGAAGTGGTCGCCCGGCCGAGGCGGAAGAAGGCGGAATTGGCGGGCGATGGCGCGGCCGAGGAGGCTCCGGTCGACGAACCCGTGCGGAAGAGGAAACGCAAAAAACGCAGGGACATCGCCGTTCACAACCCGAATTTCGACGACATTCGCGATAAGGAAAACGAAAGACGAGAGTGGATCATCACCGTTTCGCTGTTCTGCGCCGGGTTCGTGTTGACAATCATTGGGGCGATCGGCGTCAGTGGGAAAAAAGATTTCGCGGACGTGAAAGCCGTCACCCTGATCGTCACCTGCCTGTTGGGCGTTGTCATTTCCATTCCGGTCGTGCTCGTCGGCCTGGCCGTCGGCGGGTCGATCATTGGAATTGAGTACGGCACACCGGTCTCGGCGTTCCGGAACATCGCCGCGATCACGATGTTTTGCGACGGCCTGGGCTGGGTCGGGCTCTGGGTCGGAATGCCGATGCTGATGCAGGTGTTTTCCATGCTCGTTGCGTTTGCCCTGTTCATGTCTCGTTTCCAACTCGACGTGTGGGAGCTCTGGGCGTCGGCCATTGCCGTGCAAGCCGTTCTGCTCGGAGTCAATGCCGCGGGATTGTTGGTGGCGACGGGAGTATTGGACAAGAAAGACCAGGCGGCGGCCCAGACGCGGAATCCAACGGCTGTTGTCGCCCGCTTGGACCTTCGCAACGGCAGCCCGACGCAACGGCCGGTTTAGAACTCCCACCCCATTCGGAAGAAGAATCCTTCGAGTGAAAGCGATTCGCTCGTGGTGGTTGTTTTGCCTGGCGAAAAGTCGCTACTGAGCCGGGTCGTATCGATGAGCGATCCCCAGTAGGAAATTTCATACCCGGCTTTCACCGACAACCGGCCGGCCTGCCAGCCGGCTCCGATGCCGACGGTGCCGGTCGGTACGACTTTCCGGGTGGAAGAATCGTACGAGGCATAAACGGACTGGCCGTTCTGGTTGGTTTCGGTCAGCCCGGCGTTAGACGTGCCGGTGAGGAGACCGCCGCTCGCCTTGCCGTAAAGCTGGAATTTCCGCCAGACGGTGATCGCCCCTTCGAAGCCGACGATCGGACCGAAGCCCTGGAATTTATTGGTTGTCGAAACAACAGACCCGGCGGCATCGCGGCCGTCGTAGATGGCGGAGAAGTCCTGAGTGATGTCGGCGAAACGGAACCCGGCATAGACGCGGGCGGAATAGGAGTCGCCACAGGCGATCCGCCGGCCGAATTCGGCGTCGTAGACGTTCTGCAAAACCCCGGCCGAGGCCGAGCCGACGAGGGCCGAGTCCACAAACCCGGGTCGCGTGAGGGTCGGGTAGAGTATTCCGCCGATCGGGGCCGCCGCCGAACCTCCCGCGGTCGCGCGAAAGTAGCTATAGGCGAACGACGCGTCCCACCCTTCGCCGAAGCGATATCCCACTGCCGCCCGGACCCCGCTATTGCGGTCGAAATTCAGGGCTTCGGTTTGGCCGATCGGGGTCGGGGCCGTCGTGCTCGAAACCAGGGCGAAGCCGAGATTTTCCCGGCGGGGCCGCAGGAGGAGATATTCGAACGAGCCGACGAGACCCGACTCGGCCTGTGGCTCTTCGAGCGGAATCAGGTCGGTTCGGCCGTTACTTCCGGTAACGGGGTCGTGCCCCGGCTGGCTGAGGAATTCGGTCGGCGTGAGGTCTTTGATCGGCGGGGCCGGCAACCCGGCCGGGTAGCCCGCGGCCGGTATCGAATTCGGCACCGGATCGATTGCCCACGCCGCGGAGGCGGACAGTCCGATTCCGACAGCGGCCGCGACCCGGCGCAAGTAGCTCGTGCCCATGGCGATCCCCCGCCTCGCAAGCGAATTCTTCCCCGTATTTGCGGCGACGTACCGGCACGGGACAAAAAAAGCAAGACGAGTTGGGAAGGGGAATGCCGGTCGATCTCAAAGATCGAAAAAGGCCGCAGTGTTGTGACCTCGTCAATTTCCGGGGTCTATGGAAGCGTTCTATTCCCAGAGACTTCTCGAATGGAGGTTCCCATTTTGGGTTGCGGAAACGAGTCGTTCACTTCGACACGTCCGCTCCATTCCAGACCAGGTCGTTGAACCGGTCCACCGGTTCCTTGGCCGTCCAGGCGATGCCGCGGAAGATCAGGGTTCGAAAGAGCGGGTCATCGAACGTCCAGGAAAAGTGGCCGGGGATGGACACGAACACCCGTCCCCGGCCGTGCTCGACGGTCCAGAAAAGGGGCCGCGGTTCCTTGTCTTCGATCTGCGTGGCCAACACGCGATCTTTCGGCAGGTCGCCGGTCAGCATCCAGTAACTTTCGTCCACGAGTTGCAGCTTGGTGAAGTTTCGCAGGATCGGGTGTTTGTTGCCGTTGGGGAGAGCAAGGTCGAGTGACCCGTGGCGGTATTTGATGTTTCCGCCGTGGGAGGCGAGGCCGATCCGTTTGGCAAAATCGGCGACGTTCGTTCGCCCGTCCACCGCCCAATGGATGTAAACGAGCCCGCCGCCCCGTTCGAGATACGCATCGATGGCGGCGGCCCGTTTGGCGTCCCAGTCGCCGTGCTGGAAGAAAACAACGACGTCGGCTTTTTGAAATTCCGCGTCCGCCGGCCACTCCCAGGCCGTGGCCACGTCGAGTTTCTCCCCGCCCGCGAGTAGTTTTGTCCACGTCTTCTGCCAGGCCGGGTAGTCGTGCTCCCCTTTGCCATGATCCTTCGCCCCGGCCACGAGCAGCACCCGGAGCGGTTTGATTTTCAACGGCGGATTCGGGGCACCGGCGAGTATTGCCTTCACCTCCGCGACGGTTCGGGGCTTCGGCCGGCGGACCGTACCGACATAGTCCCGCGGCATCGATGCGGCAGTCGGACCAAATTCCGGTGGCGGTTGCCCCGGCTCGGCACCCGTGCCAAATGAGGCCCCTGTTAGAAATAACGCCAATGCGGTAACGATCCGAGTTGTCATGGAAACCCCACGCCATTGTGAGTCCGCACTCTATCCCGCCCCGGCACGCGGTGCAATACGTCGGGATACTCGGGCGGCAATTCCCCCCCGGCCCCTATGGCCCGGGTTCGCGACCCCGACTACAGAGACTGCACGAATCCGAGATTGCGAGAGTATTGCCATGGACCCGATAGTTTCCTCCACTCCAGAATCGCGAACGCCGCGCTGGCAGTCGATCGACGCGCTCCGCGGCTTCACGATGTTCTGGATCATCGGCGGGGACGAGTTCGTGAAAGCACTCGTGCGTTATCTCGGCTGGCCGAATCCGGATTTCGTCGACACGCAGTTGGAACACGTGACGTGGGAAGGCTTCCGGTTCTACGACCTCATCTTCCCCACATTCCTCTTCGTCGTCGGCGTGGTCATTCCCTTCTCGATGGACTCGGCACGCAAACGCGGCGAATCCCGGTCGGTGATATTTTTCCGCATCCTTCGACGGACTATTCTCCTGTTCGCCCTGGGCTTGCTTTGCAACCGCATTCTCAATTTCGACCTTCCCAATCTCCGCGTCGCCGGCGTACTCCAACGGATTGCAATTTGTTACGGTATCGCCGCGAGCCTTTCCCTGATTCTCGGCGTGCGGGGTTTGGCCGTGGCCGCCGTAGCGATTCTTCTCGGTTACTGGGCCTTAATGGCCTTCGTGCCCGCTCCGGGTTCGTTCGCGGGCGATTATTCGATGGAACGAAACCTGGCAGGGTACGTGGACCGTACGTACCTGCCCGGAAAGATCATGAAGGAGTATTACGGCTACGGTGACAACGAAGGCTTTCTTTCGACGATTCCGGCCGTTGCCACCGCCCTCCTCGGCGTCCTGACCGGGTACTGGCTCCGGTCGGGCCGGCCGGCGATGTCCCGCGTCCTCGGCCTAATCGTCGCCGGAGGCCTCTGCCTTCTCCTCGGCACAATCTGGGGCTCGACGTTCCCGATCATTAAAAACCTTTGGACGAGTTCGTACGTACTCGTGGCGGGCGGGTGGAGTCTGCTCCTCCTGGCCTTCTTTCACCTGGCCGTCGACGTCCTCGGGTTCCGCCGGTGGGCCTTCTTCTTCGTGGTGATCGGGGCGAACGCCATTACCATTTACGTCGTTCCCCGGTTCATCGACTTTTCCAAAGCCGCTGACTTCTTCCTCGGCGGTCTGGTCCGGCATAGTGGGTCGTTCGAACCGGTGCTGAAAACCGCCGGCGTCCTCGCGGCCAAGTGGCTCTTCCTCCTGTTCCTCTACCGAAAGAGGATTTTCCTGCGGCTGTGAATGGTGTGGGGAATTCTGCGATGTGGCGAAAAATGAAATTCGGAACCTTAGAGGCTTGCGAATCGATTCGCCCCGGCGCACAATCGGGTTCCTCTACACGCCTTTCGCGTTTCGACCCGTTCGAAACCGGGGGGTAGTCTCGGTCCGTCCTCATACAGTTGGAGCGTGCAGCCATGATGCGTCAATTTTTCCGCAAGGCCAGTCCGGCCGAGTGGGTCGCCGGGATTTCGATCCCGATTCTCTGCGCCGGGGTGGTGCTTGCCCAGCCACTTCAAGCACCGCCGTTGAAGAAGATCAGCCCGAGTACTGGTGGGGCCGGGGCGGCCCCGAGCCCGAAGAACAATGCGGCGGCCGATCTCGACCATAAGCTGATGGCCGAGATCAAAGACCGTTCCGAGTGCATGAAGAACCTGGAATACATCTCCGACGTGATCGGCCCCCGGCTGACCGGGACGGCCAGCCTTAAGAAGGCGAACGACTGGACGGCCGAGAAGATGAAGTCGTACGGCCTGTCGAACGTCCACCTCGAACCGTGGGAAATCCCGGTCGGCTGGGTCCGCGGCACGGCCCGACTGACGTTAAAGGAACCGCAGGTCAAGGAACTGCTGGTCGCCTCGTATGCGTGGGCTCCGGGCACGAAGGGGGCTATGACGGGTCCGGTCGTGCTGATTGATGCGGGCGGGGGCGGCGGCCGGGGCGGGTTCGGCGGACGGGGCCGTGGTATGACTCGCGAGCAACTGGCCAAGTACCACGGCAAGCTCAAAAACGCGGTCGTAATGACATCGGCCCCAAGCATGGAACCCCAAGGCGGTTCGGTGATTGGCGGACAGGAATTCCGGCGCGCAACGGGTCAAGGCGATGGCGGGCGGGGCGGCCGGGGAGCACGAGGTGGACGGGGCGGTGCGGCCGAGGCCGGCCGTCCGGCCGGCGGGCCACCGCCGGGCGCGCCGACCGGGCCGCCGGTCATCAAGCCGGGCGGGACCGAGAAGCCCGTCATCAAAGAATCGGATTCGGCAGACGAGCAACCGCCGGCGGGTGCCCAGCCCCCGGCCCCC
>DASXPC010000098.1:0-3456 GCA_036493815.1 Fimbriiglobus sp.
CGTCCCGAGCTACCGACTGGAAACGGCCAAAGGGACGGCGAAGCCCTCGACCCCCGAGGCCGATCCGACGGCCCAGACCTGACGCGATTCGGAAGGGAATTCTGATTGTCGCTCAAGGGGAAAACTAATTGTCGCCGAACAACGGCCTTTCCGAGTTCAACGTCTCACCAGCTGCCGCGGCAGGTGAACGGTATCGTTCGGCGGCGGAAAACAGGTTACACCCATTTTTCGTCTTGGAGGTTAGAACATGATCGCGGAACCGACTCGGTGTTCCAAGTGCAACGGCGAGATGGTGCCGGGGTTCATCTTCGAATCCGCGGGTCACGAGCTCGACACCTGGGTCGAGGGGACGCCGACGAAGTCCTGGTGGGGGGGCGCGACGGTCCCGAAGGAAAAGCGCGTCCCGGTGGGCACCTTCCGGTGTTCGGTGTGCGGATTCCTGGAATCTTATGCGCGGCCAGAGTTCGGCGTGAAATAGCGCCGCATCGCACGCATCGAGGAGTTTTTCCAGACTCGCGCTCAGGCAATAAGCGTGGCCTGGTAGCACTCGCCTGAGCGGAGCATCGCCGAACCCTTCTCATGGCCCCCGAGTCAAATGAAAACGACGGACGAGGGGGTGGATTCCTGAACGAATCCCCCGGCGTTTTGGGTTGACCTTCGGGAAGACCTTGCACCCACCGTCACGCCGCATCGGGACGATTCGAATCTCGCACTCGCTCCTCCGGCCCTCGCGGGCCGCGGCGGTGCCAAACACTTCTCCGGGATCGGCACCCGCGACCCCTCGCGGGGTCGAAGGCGGCCTCGTCGCCGAGGCCTCCCCGAAACCTCTCCGCCGCCGGTCCGGCCATTCAAAGCGGCGAGCTCGACCCCCGGCGGGTCACGGCCGGTGCGGAAAAGGGGACAGCGCGGGATGGCGTTAAGCTAAGGCCGTTTCTGAACGTAAATGGCACGTTTTCTTCGTTTTTTCGAGGTCTGAATCGGCTATAACCGCCTTAACTTAACGGCATTCGGGACAGCGCGAATTAATATTTCCGACCGTGATCGGCGGCGGCTCGCAGCCCCCTTTCCAACCCTGAGAAAATCACGCTGTCCCCTTTTTTGCCCTTCGGAAATAATAGCTTTGAACGCAACTTCGTAACCTGCCTATTTCCCGCCATTCTTTGCAGGAGTCGCACGCATGAAACTCGTCGTCGTCGCCGTGGGAGGTCTGCTCCTCTGCTCGTTGGCCCACGCCCAGCAACCGGAACCGAAGCCGGACATGGACAAGCTGCTCGACAAGCTCACCTTCACCAAGGACAAGGCGAGTCTGCCCTACCGCCTGCTTAAGCCGGATGGCTACGACAAGAACGGCAAGGACCGCTACCCGCTCGTGGTCTTCTTGCACGGTGGGTTCGGGCGGGGAACCGACAACATGAAGCAACTCCGGAGCGGCGTCGAGGAGTTCGCGACGGACCAGGCCCGCAAGAAGCACCCGTGCTTCCTGGCGGTTCCGCAGTGCCCGCCCGACAAGCAGTGGACCAACGTCGGCTGGTTCGACGGAGGGCGCAACGTCCCGCTCGCCAAGAGCCCGACCGAGCCATTAGCGCTGGTCCTCGCTTTGACTGAAGCCCTCTGCAATGAGCACCGCGTCGACAAGGATCGCATCTACCTGACGGGCGTGTCGATGGGCGGCTACGGCACGTGGGATCTGGTCTCGCGGCGGCCGGAACTGTTCGCGGCGGCGATTCCCATCAGCGCGGGTGGCGACCCCGCCCAGGCGGAAAAGCTAGCCAAGCTGCCTATCTGGGTCTTCCACGGCGACGCGGACCCGCTGGTGCCGGTCGAGCGACCCCGCGACATGATCGCCGCTATCAAGAAGGCTGGCGGCGAGCCGAAGTACACCGAGTACAAGGGGGTCGGCCACGACGCGTGGACCCCGACGTACAGGGACAACAAAGTGCTGGACTGGCTCTTCGAGCAGAAGAAAGGGAAGTGAGTCGGTCGGTGCGGGGGCCGGGCCGAACCCCAATACCGTTTAAATAGTCATAACCACGCTCTCGATAAATGACTTGCGGAGCGGTGGGACCGGGCGGTGTGGGGATGTTTTTGGCGTAGTTCGAGACCTGATGCTTCACCACGCGGGGGTTGATTCGATTCCGGCGGGGCTCGATCTTCTCCCGGCGGATTTCCCAGAGCAGGTTCCGATACCACCGTTCGAAGGCGGGCATGTCGGTCGAATCGCACTCCGGCAGCCGGCACCGCAACACCCGCAACGTGCCCGTGAACGAGAGGCGATCACCGACGGAGTACGCTGCGATTGGCAAAGCTTCCGACCACCTGACGCATTCAGTCCTGGCAGGGCTCGGCCGGTTGGACGCGACCTCGTTGCGTCGGGCCTACGACCGGGACGGGTTCGCGATCCTGCGTGCCGCCGTCGACCCGCCGACCGTGCACGCCGCAGTGGCGCACCTCGAAGCGCTCCGCGATCAAATCCGCCTCGGCCCGGACGCGGGGATCGTGCCGGCTTCGCCACATGATGCTTTCGCCATCGACTTGGCCGCCAATCCCTGTCTAACGGCGCCGGCCGCGGCTGTCCTCGGCACCCCCGTCGCCTGTTTCGGCTTCACTTATCTTTGCAAGCCGGCCTGGGTCGGGCTGCCGGCTAGTTGGCACCAGGACGGCCAACCCTGGGCCGAACGTCTCGGGGGGCGGTCCGCCGTGACCGCCTGGGTGGCCCTCACCGTCGCCAACGAAGCCAACGGATGCCTGCGGGTCGTGCCCGGTACCCACGGGCTGGCCGCCCAGCGCCTCGAAGTCGAAACCGACGGCACCAGCCTGTTCAGGGCCAGGATGGACTATGCCCTGGTGGACGAGACGGGTACGGTGTCGATTGAGGCCGAGCCCGGGGACCTGCTCCTGCACCACCCGAACCTGGTGCATGGATCGGGGCCGAACCCGTCGCCCGCGCCTCGCCTGGCCCTGGCGGTGCGTTACCACAGCGTGCCGTAACCAGATCGGCTGCGCGGCCGCTGCATCCACGCCGTAAGAAGCATGACGGGAGCATAGTCGCCACCGAGGGCACTTGGTCACAGGGGTGAAGTATCCCGAACCGGATGATGCGCCCGACATGCCGGAGGGATTCGCGTCGTCGGCTTCCGCGATGTGCCGACGACGACCGCGAGTGCAATGGGACGCCGGCCCACCACCCCGCGACCATGATGAGTACCCCGGCGCTACACCGACCGCGGGGGCGTGCGGCTTCGGAACCGTCACATCTTCCATAATCGTTCTAGACTCCGACAATGGTAAGCCGAAGAGGTTTGGTTTCGTAGAGTTGGAGGTCGATGCCGAGGCAGAAAAGCTAACCTTGCGTTGAACAGCAAGGAGTTCATGGGCAAGTATCTGATCGTGCGAGCCGCCTTCTCGCAAAATGCAGACGAGATGAATTCAGTCGCTCAAGGCACACTTCTTGCTGTT
>DASXPC010000099.1:0-27594 GCA_036493815.1 Fimbriiglobus sp.
TCACGACCCAGACGACCCGAACACCAGCCGTCAGGTATTCCTGTACCTTCTGATGGATCTCTTTTTCCTTGTCGTTGGGCGATCGTACCTCGATGGCTAACACGGGGGAGGTCTCGGCCCAGCCGTCATCGACCTCTTCAAAGTTATCCACGTCAATGAAATAGGCGACGTCCGGTCCCCGGACCGTGTCCGGGTCCCGCTCCAATATCACTCCGGAATCTCCGGCCACAGGATATCCCGGGCCAATTTGTTCCGCATAATTGGCGAGGCGGGTGTTGGTGTTCGAAACGACGATGCCGTGCATCTTGGTCGGGAGAGACATCTCGAACACCTCCCCTCGCACCAATTCGAACGTCCGGTCGTCGTTCTCAGGCCGTTCGCAGAACACCAGAAACTCGTCCGCGGTCATCAACTTCTTCGCGGGAACGGGTGCGGTCGCAACGGAAGACATGGGTTTACCCTCCACCCTGGATTCTACCCGCCGAGCGTGTCCCGGGCCAAGGCGAGGGCGCCGTGGATTACGACCACTTCGCCCAACTCGGCGGGGACGATGTCGGTCAATCCGGCAAAGGCGGCGAAGCCACGCTCGGCCACGTACCGGCGGACGGGTTGGAAGAATAGCGATTCACCGATCAGCGACACGCCGCCGCCGATCACGACGCGGCGGGGGCAGAGCAGTTTGATGACCGAACAGACTCCCTCGGCCAAGGCCTGTGCGGCTCGGTCGATTATCGCCAGGGATGCCGGGTCGCCACGGGACGCGGCCTCGGCGACTTCCCGGCCCGTTCGGTTCCCCGCTTTGCCGATCCCCCAACCCGAAGCGTAGTGTTCGAGGATGTCGTCGTGGGGCGGCGGGTCGAGCGGATAAACCGGCCGCAGGTGCCCCACCTCGGCGGCCCCCTTCCCCGTGCCGCGGTAGATTTTGCCGTCGATAATCAGCCCGCCGCCAATGCCCGAGCCGACGGTGATGTAAAAGATCGGCGACAGACCGCGGCCCGCCCCGAATTTCGCTTCGGCGAGACCGGCCACGTCGGCATCGTTGCACACGGCCGCGGGAAGGCCGGTGAGCTCCGTCACCCAAGTTCCCAGCGGGAAACCGTCCCACCCCGCGATGTGATGCGATTTGATGACGCTTTGGGTGGCGTCGTCCGTCGGGCCGCCGAAACCGACACCGACGGCTTGCAGGTCGGGTAGCGACAGTTTTGCCTGATCCAGGATGATGGGAACCGCGGCCTCGATTTGGGCGAGAATGCCCACTCCGCCCCGAGCCGCATCGACCGTTCCCCGCCAGAGCGAAACAATCCGGCCGTCCCCCCGGCCGATGCCGAGTTGCAGTTTCGTCCCGCCGATTTCGATGCCGAGGAACATGATGCATCCGAGGAATTAATCCTTGTCTTCCTTCTTTCCCGTCACCGGCACGAAGAACGCCGCCCTTACCGGGGCCGGGACTTTGCTGTTCGCCCCTTTGACCGACTTCCAGATGATCTCGTTGAAAACCAGGTCGTCCGCCTGGTCTTCCTTGTCGTCCAAGTCCAGTTTCGCCGAGACCGCCGCTCCGAACGCGGTGCGTCCGTTCACGGCATTCATGTCGGTCGACGGAATGACGTGAGAATACGGCGTCAGGTCGGGCTTGGCGGTGAAGGACGCGTACATCGGCCGGGCGGCTGCGTCGAACTGGCTCATCGGCTTCAACCCCAGAATCAGTTCCATCGTGTGCAGCATGCTCGACGTCGAATACATCGTCGAGTCGACGACTCCGCGTTTCGTATAGGGCGAAATCACCAGCGCGCCGGTGCGGTGCGCGTCCACGTGGTCCGGGCCGTTCTGGGAATCGTCCTCGATCACGAAGATGGCCGTCTCCTTCCAGAATTTGCTTTTCGAAACGCCTTCGACCAGAATCCCGAGTCCCAGGTCGTTTTCGGCCACCATGGCGGTGGGTGTCGGCTTGCCGACGCGGGTGCCGAGGGTGTGGTCGTTGGGCAGGCGGACGATTTGCAGCCGGGGCATTTCACCCGCCTGTTCGAACCGTTTCACTTCGCTGAGGAATCGTTCGGCCCGCTTGGCGTCGGTGTAGGCGAGGTCGTATCCGCGGTAGAGCGGATCGATGTGGCCTTCGAGTGTTTTCACCGTCGCCCGGCCCGGTTCGAAGGTGCCGTCGTTTTTCCGTTTTCCGTTCTCGACCCATTCGCCGTAGTTGCGGTAGGTGACGCCGGCTTCTTTGGCGCGGTCCCAGAGGTAGCCGCCGGCGGGACGGGCGATCGTGTCCATTGCGCCTTCGGCCGGGTAGCCGAAGGTCTTTTTCGGACTCCCGCGGTACGAGAGCGGCCACATCTTTTCGACGAAATCGGTCGCGTAGGCCCCCATGCTCCATTCGTGCCCGTCGGCCGAGACTTCGCCGTCGCAGTAGAGGTTGTCGAGCAGCACGAATTCGTCCGCCAGCTTGTGGTGATTCGACGTGACCGTCCGGGGGAACAGGCAAAGGGTTGGTTCGCCGTTGCCTTTCTTCACCATCTCCCCGGCCATGTCGCCGAATACCTGGTCGTACGTCCGATTCTCCTTGATGACGTAGATCACGTACTTGATCGGCGACGGGTCGCCAAGTTTCTTCGGGATGGGGTTGCCGGCTTCGACTCCGCCCGCCCGTACCGCGTTGCCCGCTTGCAGCGGACTGCACGCGTAGGCGGTTTTCGAGTAATTCGCCATGGCAGCCGGAGTCGGCTGAGGGATCACGGACACCGTCCCCTTGAACAGCGAGCCGATGTATTCGAGCGTGTTCGCCGGCTTCTCGGGGTTCGCCCCATACGGGTTCGGCTTCGATTGCAGTCCCTTGCCGTTCGCGACGTAAATCGTCCGGTCGAGCTTGTTGAACCGGACCGACGTGGGATACCAGCCAGTAGGAATGAATCCCAGCGGCTTGGCGATTTTCGGGTCCGCGACGTTGAACACGGTAAGGTTGTTCGCGTCGGCGTTGGCGACGAGGAGGAGTTGGCCGTCGGGCGTCAGGCAGAGGCTGCTCGGGGTGTTGCCGTTCGGCGCTTGCGGGTAAAGGGCACAGTGAATCGTCTGCACTGGATTACCGGTGGCGGTGTCGATCACGCTGACCTTGGTCGAATTGGCACAGGCGACGTAGAGCTGCTTGCCGTCGGGTGAAAGGGCCATCTCCGTCGGGTGACTCGCGGTGCTCCACCCGGCCGAAACTTTGTTCGATTCGAGATCGATCACCGCCACCTTCGCGTTCGCCCAGAGGCTGACGAACAGCCGTTTGCCGCCCGGTTCCGGCAGCACGGCGTAGGGGAAGGCATTGTCCTTCGCCACCGACGCCCCCAAGTCTTCGAGCACGGTGGCGTCGATCTCCCGCCGGCCGTCGGGCGGGCTCGGCGGATCCCCCTGGGGAATCTCGGGCTTCGTGATATCGCCGCCCAGTTTAATGACCGTCCGGTTATCCGGGTTATCGAGCGGCATCCGCACCACCGCGTTGGCCCATAGGGCGGCCACGAATAGGTCTTTCCCGGCGGCGTCCAGAGCGAGGCCCGCGGGCACCATCCGCTGCTTTCCGGACTCCACCGACAACTTCCGCGGATTGTGCAGGTAGCCTTTGTCGAAATCCCAGACGTGAATGACGTCGAATTCGCCGCCGCTGGCGTAAAGCTGTTTCCCGTCGGGCGAGAACGCGAGGCCGTAAAACGATTGGGGAACGACGACGCGCGAAAGTACCTTCCGGCCGGACGGGTTGAGGTCGAGAATGACGACTTCGTGTTCCTTGTACCCGTTGTGCAATACGGCCGCGAACTGGCCGGTGGGATGAAATTGAATGTTCACCGGGAGGTCGCCGACCTCGATCTGCTTTCCCGCCGGGTTGAGCTTCCACTGGTTCGGCAACTGAACGAACCCGTCCGGCGTTTTGCCGGGCAGCACGCGCCGCGGTTTCGGGTCGTCGGCAAACGATGTAGCCGCGCCTAGCAAAATGACCAACGTCGCAATACTCCGGCACATGATCTTTCTCCGGCCGCGAGGGATTCCTACGAACAATGATTATGCGAACCGCCTCCCGAATGGCACAATGAAGAAGTGCGGAAGAAATCCTCCGCCCCGGAGTCTCGCGTGGTCCCCACTCTCGATCCACTGCTTTCCGCCATCTCCTTTGCCGCACGGGCGCACCGGCATCAGATCCGCAAAGACGGGCAAACGCCGTACGTCGCCCACGTCTGCCGGGTCGCGTTCGTGCTTCGCCACTTGTTCGGCGTGGACGACGTCAACGTACTCACGGCCGCGATCCTGCACGACACCCTCGAAGACACGACAACCGACTTCGACGACATTGCGTCGCAATTCGGCACGGACGTGGCCGGGTGGGTGGCTGCCCTGACGAAGGATGGCCGCCTGCCCGAAACCGATCGGGAAGAGGCGTACGGCAAGGCTCTGGCGGCAGGAGGCACAGCCGTTTGCTTTTGCAAGCTCGCCGACGTGTACGATAACCTGTGCGATAGCCCCAGCATGCCCGTGGAGAAACGGGCGAAAACGCTCGCCAATGCCCGGCGGTATCTCGCGGTGTTTCGCCCCCGCCTGCCCGCCGAAGCCCGGGCCGCGTTTGCCCTCGTCGAAGCTAAACTGGCCGAAATCGCGGCCGGATCGACGGCCTGAATCTCGGGCGAATTCCGACTCTCCGCTTGCCCCGGACGGCCGGAGGACTGCATAATCTCTCTGGACAACGAACCGGGAGCGACTCATGCGAACCAGACTCGTCTTCGCCGCCCTCTTTGCCGCGCTTCTGGCGGCACCCGCCGACGCCCGCACCTGCCCCTTCTGTTCTTCCCAAGGTCAAACCCTCCTCGGCGAACTGAACCAGGCCGATTTCATCCTTTACGGCTCCCTCCAGAACGCCAAGCAGGACCCGGACGACCCGACCCAGGGCACGACCGACCTCGTGATTGAAGAGGTCATCAAAGACCACCCGTACCTTTCCACGTTGAAGGGGAAGAACGTCATCACGCTGCCCCGGTACGTGCCGCCCGACCCGGCGTCCAAGGCGAAGACGTTGATCTTCTGCTCGCTCTATGCCCCGTCCGCACTGTTCCCGGCCGCCGCGATCGGGTCCGGGATGGTAATGGGCACGTGGTCGATGCAGAAGGTCGATCCGTACCACGGCCTGCCGGTCCTGCCGGACAGCAAAATCCCCGAGTACCTCAAAGGCGTGCAGGCGATCCGCGACAAAGACAACGTCACCCGGCTCAAGTTCTTCTTCAAATACCTGGAATCCCCCGAAATCGACATCTCGAACGACGCGTTCCTCGAATTCGGCCAGGCCAGCTATCAGGACGTGAAGGCCGTGTGCGAAAAACTACCCCCCGGCACCGTGCTGAAATGGATCAAGGACCCGAACACGCTCTCGCTACGGCTCGGCATGTACGGCCTCATGGCCGGCCACACCGGCTCCGCCGAGGACGCGAAAACTCTCCGGTCCATCATCGACGACCCGAACCGCCAATATTCGAGCGGGCTCGACGGATTGATCTGCGGCTACGTCATGCTCGACAAAAAAGCCGGCTGGGAGTATCTGACGAACTTGCTCAAGGACAAGTCCAAGGACTTCACCACGCGGTACGCCGGGATTCGCGTGCTGCGGTTCATGTGGGATTTCCGGTCCGACCACATCCCGAAAGACCAGATTCTGGAAGCCATCAAGATTCCGTTGTCGCAGCCGGACGTGGCCGACTTGCCGATCGAAGACCTGCGGAAGTGGAAGCAGTGGCAGCTTGCCGGCGTGATCCTGGACACGATCAAGAAGGAAAAGCACGCGAAGGAACCGCTGGTGGTGCGGGCGGCAACGCGGTACTTCCTGGCGGCCCCGCCCGGAACGAAGGGGGCGGCGGAATTCATCGCCCAACGGCGGAAGGCAGATCCGGAAGGAGTAAAGGACATCGAGGAACTTCTGGCACTGGAGAAGGCCGCGGCCGATTCGACCAAGGCGGCGAACGCCGGAGCGACTCCTCCCCCCGTGGCCAACGGGAAGAATCCCGGGCAGAAATAAACGATCCGACGCTTCCCCTTGACACCGGCCGCGACCACGAGGATGGTAGCGGCCGGTTTCGTTCCGAGGGCTTCGCATGCGCCGTCTACTCTCAGCCCCAATCCTTGCACTTGCCCTGACACTGACACTGACACAAGTTTCCCCGGCCTGCACCTTCTGCGGCGGCGGGTACGCCGGCCGCCAGTCGCTCCGCCAGCACATGGCCGGGTCGAAAATCGTACTGCACGGCACGCTCGAAAATGCCCGGCCCGACCCCGACGGCCTCGGCGGCACGACTGACCTCCGCGTCGATTCGACCCTGAAGACGGACGCGAAATACAAGGTACCGCTCGTGGCCACGCTGCCCCGGTACGTGCCGACGGTCGGCACCGGGTCGAAGGAATACCTGGCGTTTTGCGACCTGATCGACGGGAAGCTGGACCTGGTATCCGGCGTGCCGGCCACTGCCGCCGTCACCGCCTATCTCAAGGCCGCCGCTGCCCTCGACCCCAAAAACACCCCCGCGGCCCTCGGCTTCTTTTTCCGATACGTCGACGCGAAAGACCCGACCGTCTCGGCGGATGCGTTCCTCGAATTCGCCCGCGCGACCGACGCCGAAATTTCCGCCTCGGCCCGGTATCTCGATCGGACGAAAATCCGCGCCTGGCTGGCCGATCCGACCACCCCGGCCGAACGCATCGGCGTTTACGCCATGATGCTCGGCCTCTGCGGCCACGCCGACGACGGCCCCTTCCTCCGTACCCTCCTGACCGCAAACCCCCTTCCCGACCGGTTTGCCAACGGATTCAGCGGCCTCCTCGCCGGGTTCACACTGCTGAACCCCAAGGCCGGTTGGGCGATTGTCGAAGCCATCCTGACCGACGCGAAAGCCGCGACCGACCGGAAGTTTGCGGCCGTGAGCACCGTGCGGTTTTTCCAGGCCACTCGGACAAAGGACGCCAAATCCGCCATCCTCGCCGCGTACAAGGTCGCCATCGCCCAGGGGGATGTCGCCGACATGGCGGTGGAAGACCTGCGGCGGTGGAATTGGTGGGACTTGTCGGACGAGGTGCTCAAGTGCTACGGCAAGCCGGGGCATACCGCACCGATTACAAAGCGGGCAATCGTGCGATTCGCCCTGAGTTGCCCGAATGCGGCCGCAAAGGCGTTCGTCATGAACGTCCGCAAGACGGACGCCCAGTTGGTCGAGGAAGTCGAGGAAGGGTTGAAGCTGTATGCGGTGCCCGGCAAATAGGCGGGCGACGTTGACGGTCGCCGCCCGATCGATTACTTCTTCTCGAATTGCCAGAACTCGTCAAAGATTCCCGCGTCGACCACCTCGTACGCCCACGGTTCGGCCTTCGTCGGATTCGGCTTGATGACGGCCCAGTCGCCCAGGTGCGGGTAGAGCAATGCGTTCGTCCCCTGCAAATCCTTCTCGCTGAACGTGTGGCCGGTGTTCAGCACGACGTAATGCCCCGGGTTCAGCGGGTTCGGATAAATCATCACCGGCACGTGCGTAGCGGGGTCGTACGACTTGCCATTTACGATCAGTTTGTCTTTGGTCCACGTGATGGGCAACTTCGGTAGCACCTTCGCGATGAGCGGGTTGGATTGCGGGTCGCCGAAGAGGACGAGGCGGGCGTCGGACTTCTTCGGGTCATAGTCCGCCGCGGCGACGGTCGGCAGTTTCCCGCGGAAATATTTGTCCCAGACATAGACGAACTGATTCAAAGACGCCGACAGGAACGTGTCGCGCTCAGGATGCCACCCGGCGGTTGTCGGCTTGACGACGACAAAGCTCGACATGAAGGCGTCGTCGATGGGGCCTTGTAGGCCGGAATACTTCCATAATTTCTCTACCGGTTTGGTGGTTTCCGGTTGAGCCACGACGCGCCATTTCCCGGATTCCTTGAAAAAGGTTGGAACATACGCGGCCGACCCGGCCGGCTTCTCGGGGACGTCGAGCGGCTGTCCGTCGACCGTCACCCGCTTCGGCAACTTTTCCGGAGGTAATTGGAACAGATTGAAACTGGTTACATTTTCCGTCTTGACGACCGTGTTCGATGGGTCGTACGTCACGTCGATTAGGGTGCGGTCGTAATGCCGTTCGAGCATTGTGATCAATATCCACCCGGCCCGGCCGTACCTCGTCGTATACGTCACGAAATGAATGTGTCGCTCGAACCGTTGATTCCGATCGATCAATTGCTTGCGATATTCGGCTTCGGCTTGTGCCATGTATTCCGGTGGCATCTTGTGTTCCAAATCCTTTCCGACTATGAACGTGATCGGCGGAATCCCCGGGAACTTTTTAAGCCGCTCCTGAACGTTTCGGGTCGCAGCTTGCTGAGGGTCCTTGTCCCCCGCGTACGCGATTACCGGGATGTGAAACGCGTTCTCCGCGTAATCGGCCGCGTCGTAAATGTGCAGGCAGCGTTCGACGTATTCCGGTAATGGGTCGGGCAGGTTCTTAACGTACCCCTTTGTAACGCTGAACCCGGCCCCCGGCCCCATTGCGGCAAATTGAAATGGATCGTGAAGGCCGAGGTGCCACGTACCCGCCCCTCCCATCGAAAATCCACGAATCACAACCGGGGCCAAGGGGTCGATATTGTCTTGCCTGTTATGGACTTTGCGTACGATGCGATCTTTAGCCAATTCTGTGACATAGGCCTCGATCACGTCCGATTCGCCCGCCCATCGGTAAGCATTATTGCCCCGGCCGTATACGTCGATCTGAACGTAAGGCCCCATCTCCTTGACAGGTTTCGACATCTCCTTGCCGAAAATGAATTTGAGTTCTGTTAACTTCGCATCACGGCCGTGCAGGACGAGGTCAATTCGCCAATCATTTCGGCTGTCGTAATCAGCCGGGTAGATGACCGAATACGGCTGAATCGATCCGTCGACTCCCGACCTGTATCCGCGGACAATCGGTTTTCCCCTAACCCGGCACCACGATGGAATGTCCATTTCCGTATACGAATCGAGACCACCGCTTGGCTTCTTCCAACCTTTGAGTTCGTTCGCCCGTTTTTGCCCTGCCGATAAGACGGCGAGAATTTTCTCGCCGACCTTGGCATCCCAATATTCCTCGTGACGAATGATCCAGTCCACCGCCTTCTCATACACCTGCACATCCGGTTTGTAGATCGAGTGCGGAATCGTGGTGAGCGTCTCCACAAGTGTCTTATGTTGTTCCTGAATCTGCTTCATCGTCGCCTCGTCCGGCGGGTACAACTTCGGCGGCTTGGTCTGGGCGAAGGCGGGGAATGCAATGGCGAGGACGGCGAGCGAAGCCAGGCGCGTCATGTTCGGCTCCCGGAGAGTTATCCAGACGTTAATCGCGAATGCGAACGACTTCAAGAGTTCGCCTCCAACGAGCCGGAAGCGTAAGCGACGGCCGTCTCTCCCCGTCGCTTATGCTTCTGGCTCGTTCCGAAACCCCGTCTTGCTTTCGTGCGTAGAATCCGTTTGCTAACGGCACGGCCGCGGGCCGGCCCCGGCCGCCATTTTTCCCGACAGGAGTTCGCAATGTCACTGAAGATTGTCGCCTTGTGTTTCCTCGCCCTCGCGCTCGGCATGGCGGCCACCGCCACCGCCCGCGCCGCCAACCCGGTCGTGGTCATGGAGACCTCGATGGGCACCATCAAGATCGAACTGTTCGAGGACAAGGCTCCGATCACCGTTAAAAACTTCCTCGGCTACGTCAAGGACAAGCATTACGACGGCACCATCTTCCACCGCGTCATCCCGACCTTCATGATCCAGGGCGGCGGCATGGAACCCGGCATGAAGGAGAAGAAGACCAAGGAGCCGATCAAGAACGAATCGTCCAACGGCCTCAAGAACACGAAAGGGACGATCGCCATGGCCCGCACCAGCGTGCCGGACAGCGCCACCAGCCAGTTCTTCATCAACGTGAAAGACAACGACTTCCTCGACAAGGCGAATGCCCGCGACGGCGTCGGCTACTGCGTATTCGGCCGAGTAACGAGTGGCATGGACGTGGTCGAAAAGATCAAGGCCGTGAAGACCGAAACCAAAGGGCAGCACGGCGACGTGCCGGTCGAAGACGTGGTCATCAAGTCGGTCAAGGTGGAAGAGCCGAAGAAGTAACCCGGGGTTCTGGTGAGTCCGACGGGCGAGCGACTGGAGAAATCCGTCCGCTTGCACTGTCGGACTCGCAAAATCATCCTACTCCGCCGCTTCGAGTTCCGCGGTCATCGACCCCTTGCAGCGTTCGATCCGCGGGTCGGGGCCGTAGGCGTGGATCTGCTCCTGTTTCAGTTCCGCCCGTTCGAGAGTGGTAGTGCACACGATCGCCCGACCGGTTTCGTCCACTTCCTTCGCCAGTTGAAACCCCTTTTCCGGCGGATGGGCGAACAACTCGTGCAGCATCAGGATGACATATTCGTAGCTGTGGTCGTCGTCGTTGATCAGGATCACGTGGTACGGCGGCTGGTGGCGGACTTTTTCTTTCTGTCTCGTCTCGGGCAGTGTCGCGGTATCGCTCATGGATAGACCGTCCGTGGGGCGTTACAGGATTTTGAGCGTGGCAGTGTTATCCTCGACCCGGCCGAAGCAGACGAGGGCGATGTCGTCGTTCTGGGGCCGGCCGGCGGCATGTCGGCGGACGGCGGACATCACCTGCTCGCCCAGATATTTCGGCCCCATCGTCCCGGCGGCGACCGCACTCCCCCCGACTCCCGTCCGCACGCCTTCCATCCCGAACATCTCCCCCGAAGGCGCCTGCGCGTCGGTCACGCCGTCCGTGAAGAGCAGCAGGTTGTCGCCCGGGTTAAGTGCGAAGCGGACGACCTCGTACGGGTAGCCCGGAACGATGCCGAGGGGCAGCCCGCTCTGGTCGTTGGTGATGGCCTCGGCGAGTTCCCCGTTGCGGTAGAGCAGCGGGTTCAAGTGGCCGGCGTTGACCAGCACGCAGGTGTGCTCGGCCGGGTGAAGTACCGCCGCCGCCAGGGTGATGAACCGGTCGCCGATGCCGCCACGGATGAGCAGGTCGTTCAGAAGCATGATGGCTTTCGCCGGGTCGGCCTGGTCGCGCATGCAATACCACGCCTGCCCGCTGAGTTTCGCCATCAGCAGCGACGCGGGTACACCCTTCCCGGCCACGTCGCCCAGGACGACTGCGACCCGGCCGTCGGGCAGCGGAATGAAGTCGTAGTAGTCGCCGCCCACGGACTGGGCCGCACTGTACGCCGCATAAAACTCGTACCCGACGACCCGGGGGAACACCTGCGGCAGGAACCCGAGCTGCACCTTCTTCGCCAGCTCGATCTCGTTCTGCTCCTTCTCCCGAGCCATCATCGACGCGTGCAGGTGGGCTTTTTCGATGGCAACCGAGGCCAAGTTTCCCACCACCGTCAGCATTTTCAGGTCGTCTTCGCGGAATTTGCGGCCCTTGTCCTGGGTATCGAGTTGGATCGCCCCGATGGCTTTCCCTTCGGCGGTGATGACCGGGGCGCACATGACGCTGCGGATGCGGAATTCGGAGATGGACGCGGCCGGGCCGAGGTTGGCATCGCCGGTCGCGTCGGCACTGAGAAACGCCTGCCCCGATTCGAGACATTTGCGGACGATCGTGCGGCTGAACCGGTGGTCGGTTTCCCCCCCCGGCCGGCGGACCTTGACCACGGGCGAGACGAGTTTACCCTCGTCGTTCGGCAGGACGATGAAACACCGATCCGCCCCGCGGAATACGCCGAACAGCGTGTCCGCGATCTGCCCGAGAAGCATATCCAGGTCCAGCGTTTTGGAGAGCGAAGAACTGATGTCCAGAAGCGCCCGCACCCGCTCCGCCGGCTGGGCTTCGAGAAACTGCTGGGCCTGGCCCCGTTGGACCGTGTGTTCGATCGTGGTCGAACCGCCAGAGTCTTCCTCCTCTTCCGGGGGCGGGGGCGGGGGCGGGGGCGTGTGCAGAAAATCGGCTCGTTCGTCGTGGAAGCGGAACAGGAAATCGCAAATTTTGATCCGGTCTTCGGGCTTGAGCAGTGTCGAAACGTGCACTTCTTTGTTGTTCAGAAAGGTGCGGTTCCGACTTTTCAGGTCTTCGAGGTAGAATTGCCCGCCGGCCCGGGTGATCTGGGCGTGCCGCTTGCTGACGGTGTTGTTCGGGATGACGATCTGGCACGTGTCCGAGTCGCGGCCCAGAACGATCAGGTCGCCGTCGAGCGGATATCGTTCCCCGGACGGCGCCCCGTTCGGAGCTTTTACGAGCACGAGGGCAGGCATACGCTAATAGTTATATGGGCGGTGGCCCGGCCCCTTCGACCGGGAGGTTAGAAAGATGATAGCCGGCCCGGGGGCGGGACGCAAGAAATCGCACGACGGACTTACGGGGTAATTCATGCCGAAAAAACGCAAGAAACGCGAGAATCAGGGTACCGTGGCCGGTATCCTTGGCGTCGGTCTCGATTCCGACGACGACCACAAACGGCTGACCCGTACCGAGGAAATGATTCTGGTCGGCGGGTCGGCCCAGACCCACGAGCGGATGCAGGAGGCGGCCGTGCGGTTCGCCGAGGGTCTGGAGAAGCGGGGTAAAACGCTGCAGGAGGCGTCGGCGAAGGAAGTGGCCGACCTGCTTCGGGACGCCCACGAGAAATGTCGATAACCAATTCTTCGACCGTCCGAACGAATTCCGTGCTGAAACCCCGCCCGACTCCGGCGGGTACATCCCCTAGAGGCCCCGTGCCCCCCACCGACGCCGAGCTCGTCCGCGGCTGCCTCACCGGCGATTCGACGGCGGTGCGGGCCTTGGTCGAGCGGTATCAGGGGGATGTCTTTGGGTTGTGCGTGCGCATGCTTCGGCATGCTCACGACGCCGAGGACGCCTGTCAGGAAGTTTTTCTGCGGGTGTTTCGGAGCTTGAAGCGGTGGGACAACGCCCGGCCGTTCCGGCCGTGGGTGCTCGGCATCGCGGTGAACCGCTGCCGGACTCGGCTGTCGCGGCTCGGCAACCGGCCGACACTGGTCGAAGACCTTGCCGACGCCCCGGCCCGCGAACCGCCGCGGGGAGACGAGAGCGAAGTCGCCGCCGCGATCCGGGTCGCGGTGGACGAACTGCGGGACGACTACAAGGCCGTGTTCGTCTTGTTCCACGAGCAGGGCCGGTCGTACGAAGAGATCGCCGAAGCGATCGACAGGCCGGTGGGGACCATCAAGACGTGGCTCCACCGGGCCCGTGCGTTGATTTTGGACCGATTGAAGAAACTCGACCTGGTGAGCGAAGCGACACCGCCATGACACCGGATTCTCCCGAGTTTGAGCGCGCGTTAACCGGCCCCGGACCGGCGCCGGTCCCGATCGGCCTGGCGGACCGGATTTCGGCCGCCGCCGTGTGGGATTACAAGGTGCGAAGGTTCACCCGCCGGGCCGCGTGGGCCGGGGCATCATTTGCGGCGGTTATCGCCGTCTGGTTTGCCCTTCCTCCGGCCGAGCGGACGCCGCGGCCCGATACTGGCGGGCCGCCGATGGCGATGGTGATCGATCCGTTCCGCGAAGCCGATACCGCCCTGGCGTCGCTGTCCCGCTCGGCCACGGACCGCGTGACCTCGTCCGCTCCCGTGCTGCCGGTTTCGGCGAGCATCTTTCCCTCCCCGGAGCCGGTGACCGCGGGACCGTCGGTTTCCGGTTTTCCCGAAACCGCCCGTGCCGCGTTCGAACCGGTCACCGCCACGGCGAGCCGGGCCGTCGGACGATTCTTCCAAGACCTCGGCTCCGCCACGGGCGCCACCCGCGGCGGGTCGTGATTTCCCCGCCCAACCATGAAGCGAATCCGACCCCTTTTACTCGTCCTGTTCCTGGGCCTTCCCGCCCGGGCGGCGGACCGACCGGCCGAAACACTTCTGAAACTTGTCCCCGACGATGCGGCCGTCTGCGTCGTCGTCCGCGACCTCCGCGGGCATAGTACCCGGCTGGCCGAGTCTCCATTCGCCGCCTGGTTCGCCCGATCGCCTCTGGGCCGGCAGCTCGGCGGCGACGACGGGCTGAAAAAACTGGCCGACGCACAGAAATTCCTGACTGGCGTGTTCGGCATCTCCGCCGAACAGCTCCGGGACGACGTACTGGGCGACGCCGTCGTCTTCGCCTTTACCCCGGGCCCGGCGGATAGACCACAGGCGGACCGCAGCCTGTTGCTCATCAAGCCGCGAACGCCGGCCGTGCTCGCCGTTCTGCTCGCCAAGATCGACGCTGCCCAACTGGCCGCCGGCGAACTCACGGCCGTGACCACGCGGACGCACAACGGAGCGACGTACTCGCGCCGCGAAAAGAAGGCGGGCGGGGCCGAATACCATGCCCTCGTTAACGGCATTTTCGCCTTCAGCGGAGACGAATCGACGGTGACCGGCGTCCTCGACCGGATCGCGTCGCCGAACGCGACGTCACCGGCCGCGGTGTCACTCGCCCGGCTGAATGCGGACCAATCGCTCCTGGCCGTCTGGCTGAACCCGCGGGCGTTCGACGCGGCGTTCGCGGCCAAGGCGGCCGCGGCGACGGACCCCAAAGACCGGCACGGGATTGAAACCGTCGCCGCTATCTGGAAAGGCGTCTCCGACGCGGCGGTGCTGGTGAATCTCGCCGACGACCTGACGGTGACCCTCGCGGCCCGGTTCGACCCGGCCGCTTTGCCCCCGTCGGTTCGGCCGTTCCTACTGCCCACCGCCGGCCGATCCACACTCGCCGCCGTCGTACCCCAGGGGGCCGTGCTTTCGATCCTCGGCCGGACCAAAGCCGACACACTCCTCACCCTCGCCGACACGCTCACCCCGCCCGGCCAGACGCCCCGCCCCAAGGACCATATCGAGCGCGACCTCGGTCCGGTCGTCGGTAAGGACAAACTCCCGGCGGTGCTCGAAGCCCTGGGGCCGGACTGGGGGTTCTGGGCCGTCGCTCCCGAACCCGATATCGGTTGGGCCCCGGAATGGACGTTGGCAGTCAAGGTCGGCGCCGCGAAGCCGGGTCGGGCGCTTCTCTCAGCCGCCGACACCGCCGCCCAACTGATCCGCGTCGGCTACAACCAGGCCCACGCCGACCAGATCGAAATCCGCGAAGAAACCCGCGACGGCACGATTGTCAAGTCACTGGCAAACCCGGAAAAGTTCCCGGTCGGGTTCAATCCCGCGTACGCATTGAAGGGGGGATTCTTCGTGGTCGCAAGTTCGCCCGCAGTGGTGGGGAAGTTTCGCGCCCCGAGCGAAGCGGCGATCCCGGCCGACGCCGACGCGATCATTCACCTGTCGGCCGCCCGGTTGCGGGAGTACCTCACCCGACACAAAGAGCCGGTTGCGGCCTTCCTGGCCGAGAACCAGGGGCTGAAGCTCGTAGACGTCCGTGCCGAACTCGACCGTGCGATTGCGATTCTCGAACCGTTCGACGCGGCCGACGTGTTGCTCACCGGGAAAAACGACGTCACGAGGCTGACACTCCGGCTGAAGACCGTGAAGCCGTTGAAGAAGTAGCGACGACGCCGCTACGACACAACTAGATTCACCAGCTTGCCCGGCACGACAATCACTTTCTTCACCGTCTTCCCCGCGATCTGAGCCCGGATCGTTTCGTCCCCCGTGGCGGCCGCTTCCAGCCCGGCCGCGTCGAGGCCCGAGGGGACGGTCAGCCTGGCCCGCAATTTCCCGTTCACCTGCACCGGGACTTCCATCGTGTCGGCAATCGTCAGAGCCGGGTCGAATTTCGGCCAGGGTTCGTAGGCGAGCGTCGTGGCATGGCCGAGCATGGCCCACAACTCCTCCGCAACGTGCGGGGCGTACGGGGCCAGCAGCTTGACGAACGTTTCGAGAACGGATTTCGGCCGCACCTCCTGCTTCGTCAAGTGGTTGCCGAACTCCATCATCGATGAGATCGCCGTGTTGAAATGCAATCCGTCGGTGTCTTCTGTCACCTTCTGAATTGTGCGGTGCAGTTCTCTCAGTGTGTCCTTATCGGGTTCGATATCCTTCACGGCCGGGTTCAGTTGCATGGTCTCGGAGAAGTCGTCGACGATCAGCCGCCAAACTTTGCCGAGGAAACGGTAAACGCCGGTGACGCCGTTCATCTGCCAGGGCTTCACCGCTTCCAGCGGCCCCATGAACATCTCGTAGAGCCGCATGCTGTCCGCCCCGAACTCGGCGATCACGTCGTCCGGGTTGATGACGTTGCCGCGGGACTTGGACATCTTCTCGTTGTTCTCGCCGAGGATCATGCCCTGGTTGACGAGCCGTTGGAACGGCTCGGGGCCGGGCAGGATGCCGCGGTCGAAAAGCACCTTGTGCCAGAACCGGGCATAGAGCAGGTGCAGCACCGCGTGCTCGGCCCCACCGATGTAGAGATCGACCGGCAGCCAGTGGGCGAGCTTCTTAGGGTCGGCCAGAGCTTCGGCATTCTTCGGGTCGATGTAACGCAGGTAATACCAGCACGACCCCGCCCATTGCGGCATCGTGTTCGTCTCGCGTTGATACGGCTTCCCGTCAATCGTCACGTTCACCCACTGCGTCGCCTTCGCCAGCGGCCCCTCGGGCGAGCCGGTCGGCTTGAAGTCCTCCATCTCCGGCAACGTCACCGGCAGGTCCTTTGGTGACAATGGGACGACACTGCCGTCCGGGGCGTGCAGCACCGGGAAGGGCTCGCCCCAGTACCGCTGCCGGCTGAACAGCCAGTCGCGGAGCTTGTAATTGACCTTGCGGGTGCCGAGGCCTTTCTCTTCCAGCCAGGAAAGGATCTTCTTTTTCGCGTCGGTAATCTTCAAGCCGTTCAGGAACTCGCTGTTGATCGCCGGCCCGTCCTCGACGTACGCCTTTCCTGTCCACCCCTCGGACGGCTGGACGGTGCGGACGATCGGCAGGTCGTAGACCTCGGCGAACTCCCAGTCCCGCTCGTCCTGTCCCGGCACGGCCATGATCGCCCCGGTGCCGTAGCTCGCCAGCACGTAGTCGGCGATCCAGACCGGAATCGATTTCCCATTTACCGGATTGATTGCGTACGCCCCGGTGAAGACGCCGGTCTTGGTCTTCGCTAATTCGGTCCGTTCGAAATCGCTCTTCTTGGATGCCGAGTCCTGATACGCCTTCACCGCTGTTTTTTGTTCCGGCGTCGTGATTTGATCGACCAACGAATGCTCTGGCGACAGCACCATGTAAGTGGCACCGAACAGTGTGTCCGGACGAGTCGTAAAAACTGTTAGTTCCAAGTTTGCAGTTTCGGGTTTCACTGTGTTGCTATTCGCTTGAAACGTGGAACCTGAAATTTGAAACCTAACCTCGGCCCCCTCACTCTTCCCGATCCAGTTCCGCTGCATCTCCTTGATCGAATGGGACCAGTCGAGCGGTTCCAGGTCGCTCAGCAGTCGTTCGGCATACGCGGTAATCCTCATCAGCCATTGCCGCAGCGGCCGGCGTTCGACGGGGTGGCCGCCGATCTCGGATTTGCCGTCCACCACTTCTTCGTTCGAGAGCACCGTCCCCATCGCGGGGCACCAGTTCACCGTCGCCACGGCCTGATAGGCCAGCCGGCGGTCGTCGCGGTACTTCCGCACCGCGGCGTCGCCCTGCATCTTCACATCATCGGGAATCGGCAGTTCGGAAATGGGCCGGCCCTTCTGCATCACCGGGTCGTACCAGGTGTCGTATATCTGCAGAAAGATCCATTGCGTCCAGCGGAAGTAGTTCGGGTCGGTGGTGTCGACTTCGCGGCCCCAATCGTAGCTGAACCCCAACGCCTTGATCTGCCGGCGAAACGTGTTGATGTTATCGACCGTCGTTTTCCGCGGGTGGACGTTGTGTTTGCGTGCATATTCCTCGGCCGGCAACCCGAACGCGTCCCACCCCATCGGGTGCAGGACGTGAAACCCGCTCATCCGCTTGAACCGCGAATAGATGTCGGTAGCGGTGTACCCTTCGGGATGACCGACGTGCAGTCCCGCCCCGCTCGGGTAAGGGAACATGTCGAGGACGTAGCATTTCGGCTTCCCGGCCACGGCCGGGTCGCCCGGGTCGGGCGTGCGGAAAGTCTTGTTCGTTTCCCAATACGTTTGCCACCGCTTTTCAACGACGGCCGGGTTGTAACTCGGCATGGAAGCCCTATGCGGCTGAAGGAATCCGAACGGTTGGCTTATGCCGGGTGGTGAAACCCGGCAACGAACAGGACGCGGCGGGGAAGCAAAAGGTTCTCCACACCCGCGTGTCCGTTCGATAGATTGGGAAATGCCCATTCTTTCCCGGGTTTCGCATGTTGCGGATTCGATTACTCGGCCCACTCCTCACCCTCGCCTTAACGTCCCTTCCGGCAGCGGCGCAATCCTATCTGGATCAGATCGGGTACACGGCCCTGCAAACCCGGCTCGGGGCGAACACGCCGAACGGGGCCGGGGTGTGGGTGGCCCAGGCGGAAGCGTTGGAAGGGAGTAACTACGCAGCCGATCCGAACGTGGCGGCGGGTCGGCCGGGGTTCACCCTGACGCCCCGATCCGGAACGACCGGGATCAGCGGGCATGCCACCATGGTCGGCAGTATCTTTTTCGGCAACGGCGGCATGGCGACCGGCATCACCCAAGTCGACGCCTACAACGCCGACGACTGGATCGGCGACGGGTTCCTCGGCACCGGCACCGCACTGCCGCCCATCACGAACATTCCTAAAGTCTCGAACCACAGTTACATCTCGTTTCCGGACGACGATTCGACGGCCGCCGACAGCAATGCCACCCTGCTTCGGTCGGATTACCTGGTGGACCGCGGGGACCACATCATGGTCGTCGGGGTCGGAAACAACGCGACGCCGGGAACGAATTCGCCGCCGGCGTATTTGTTCGGCAGCGGGTACAATTCGATCGCCGTCGGCCGGAGCGACGGCGGGGATTTCGCCGGCCTGACCTCGCCGAACGTGGGGGGCGGGCGGGTGAAGCCCGATCTGGTGGCGCCGCAGGGGAGCGTGAGTGACGCGACGCCAACTGTGAGTGCGGCCGCGGCCCTTTTGGTGCAAGTGGCCGGGAGCGACACCCTCGCAGCCAAGCCGCAGACCATTAAAGCGGTGCTCATGGCCGGGGCGACGAAGGCGGAATTCGCCTCGGCCGTCGGCGGGCCGTGGACGCATTCGCAAACGCAACCGCTCGACGTGCGCTTCGGGGCGGGTCAACTCAACATCAACAACAGCTACACCATTCTGACCGCCGGCCGGCAACAGGCCAACCCCGCCGCTACCGTCGCCGCGACCGGTTGGGACTTGAACTCCGTGAGTTCGTCGGGAACGACTTCGCGCGACTATTTCTTCGACATCCCGACCGAAGGTGCGGGGAAGAGCCTCTCCGTCGTCCTGGCCTGGAACCGGGTCGTCAGCGATTCGCTCGTCGCCGCCCCGCTGACCAACCTCGACCTCAAGTTGTACAACGCGTCGGGGTTCGCGCTCGGTTCGGCCGTCGACCAGAGTATTTCGACCGTGGACAACGTCGAGCACGTCTGGCTCCCGAACGGTTTGTCGACCGGCCGATACGCCTTTCACGTCGAAGTGACCGGCCCCGGCGATGCGGTCTACGCTCTGGCCTGGCAGACTCAGTTCACCCCCGTCCCCGAGCCGGGGGCAGTGTTTCTTGTCACGGCCACAGGACTCGCCCTGATGCGGGTGGCGAAATCGCGATCCCGCCAGACCGCAGCCGGCCTCATTCCGTAAGACTCAACCGCCTCCGATCCCACCTCTCCCAAGCTCGGAGGATTTCCCTGCTCCACAACCTGTTGCTCTTCGGTCTCGGCCTGGCCGTGCTTGTCGTCGGCGCGGAGGCGCTCATCCGCGGGGCCGTCCGCATCGCCCGGCGGTTTGGCATTTCTCCCTTCCTGATCGGGTTGACTCTGGTCGGGTTCGGCACCTCCGCCCCCGAACTCGTGGTCAACTTGTCGGCCGCGTATTCGGGCGCCACCGACCTGGCAGTGGGTAACGTCGTCGGGTCGAATATCGCCAACGTCGGGCTGATTCTCGGCGTGGCCGCCCTCGTCCGACCGCTTTCCGCCCACATGCGGCTGCTCAAAATCGAAATGCCGGTCCTGCTCGGCCTTTCAGCCCTGGTGTGGGTCTTCGCATCCGACGGCGTCATCTCCCGGATCGAAGGCGGCATGTTGCTGGTCGGCTTCTTCCTGTTCCTGGGTTACATGTTCCGCCAGGCCCGGGGTGAAACTCCCGCCGTCAGGGAAGAAATCGGTTCGCAGACCGCCGCCCATGCCGCCGCTCCGTGGGCCGCCGGTCTGTCCGTGCTCGTCGGTCTTGCGGGCCTTGTCGGCGGGGCGGAATTGATGGTCCGTTCGGCCGTTGAAATGGCGACCGCCCTCGGCGTGAGCCAGACGCTGATCGGCCTGACCGTTCTGGCAATCGGGACGTCGCTGCCCGAACTCGCGGCGACGTCCGCCGCCGCCATTCGCGGTCAGTCCGACATCGCCGTCGGAAACGTCGTCGGCTCCAACCTGTTCAACTTCCTGCTCATCCTCGGCACCACGTCCGCCGTCCGACCCCTCCCGGTCGCGGAGTCATTGATCCGCGTCGACATCCCCGTCATGGTCGGGTTCGCGATTCTCCTCGTCCTGGTCCTCGCGAACGGACTGAAAGTCCACCGGTGGGAAGGAAGCCTCCTCCTGGCAGCTTACTGCGGATACATCGCCTGGCAGGTGGTTCAGGCCGCCTGACTCTCCGCCTTCGCCGTGTCCGCGTCGAGGTGTTTCGCCCCGAGCACCCAGAGGATGCCGCCGACGGGGATCGACAACGAGACGAGGAAGATTGCCGTGTGGAGGTCCGAAAAACCTGCGATCAGGCCAATGAGAGGCGGAGAGATTACGTCGCCGAACATGTGGATGATCAGAATGTTGATGGCGAAGGCGGTGGCCCGGATCGACGGTCGGGTGACGTTGGCAAGAATGGTGTTGGCGGGGCCGGTGTTGAAGAACAGGAAGAAGACGGCGAAGAACAGCATGCCCCAGGCGTAAGGGAACGGGACGAAGAGCGAGGCGGCGTAGAACGGCCAGGCGACGATCGTGGTCCAGCCCGCGGCGTGGAAGTAGGCGCCACGGACGCCTTTCGCCCGGAGCCAATCGCCGGCCCACCCGCCGAGCAGGGTGGCACTCAATCCTCCTATGACAACGATCATTCCGAACCGAAAGTTAACGGCCACGAGCGTGATGGAGTCGGCCGTGGTGGCTGCTTCGTAGATTCGGCCGCCATACTGCTTCAAATCCTCTTCGCCGAGTTTTGCAAGAAGGTCGGCTTTGGTTTCCGCGTATCCCTTTTCGCCCGTCCCGTCCAACGAGCGGAGCTTATCCACCACTTCCGGAGGCACTACCGGGTCGCCGGTCGTTGTCCGAAGTTCTTCCAGTTTCCCAAAGGCTGCTGTCGTCACTTCGAACTTAGCCTCCCGCTGGAAGACGTACCGCGGCGTCCACGTGGCCACGCCGCCCAGCATGAACGTCGTCGCGGTCATGCCGAGACAGCAAAGGACGAACGACCGAATCGATTTCAGTTCTTTCATCACGGCGAGATAGCCGGGACCGGCAGATTTCGTAACCCCGCCGGGTCGGGCCGGTTCCCGCATGAAGAAACAGAGCGTCGCGGGAATCAATCCGAAAAGTGTAATCAGAAATGCGGATCGCCATCCGAAATGTTTCTCGACTAGTCCACCGATGACGAACCCGAGGGCGCTGCCAACCGGAATCGCCATATAGAACAGGGCCATGATTTTGCCGCGGGAGGCTATCGGATAGAGGTCGGAAAGCATGGACGGTGCCACGGGGCCGTAGGCGGCTTCGCCGATGCCGACGAGGCACCTGGTGGCGAGGAGCATGAAGTAGCCGGTGGCGAGGCCGGAGGCCCCGCTGGCGAGACTCCAGATGGTGACGCCGATCCCGACGACGAGCCAGCGGCGGGAGCGGTCGCCGAACCAGCCGAACACCGGCGAGAGGAGCGTATACGAGACGAGAAAGGCGGAGGTGAGCAGGCCGAGTTTGAATTCGAGCCAGTGGTCGGTCGGGGAGAATAGCCTAGCGTCGAGTTCGAGTTTGGGCAGCACGGCCGACAGCACCTGTCGGTCGATGTAGTTGAATAAGTTGATGGACAGCAGCAAGGCTAACGCGGCATTGGCTCCCGGGGCGCGTGTGGTGCGGCTGAGGGTGCCGTCGGAGGAGGAATGCATAGGTTCGGCCCGGGGGCAAGAGTGGCCGGTACGGTATGCTAACTTCGGAGAAATGTCGAGCCAAAGCAATCCTTCGGCACGCCGGACGAATGACCGGAATACCCCGGAGTCCATCATGCCCGCCGACGACGTGACCCAACGGCTGGTCAACGAAATCCGCCTCCGGGCGTACGACGACCACTACATCGACCGCACGGAAGAACGGGAAATCCTCCAGATCGCGGTCGCGGTGGGGGTCGAACTGGACCCGGCCCGGCAAACCCTCGCCCGGATTTGTGCCGACCAGGGGTACGTGCTGGAGAGCGATGTCGTCGCGTCGGTGAGAGCGGCCGTGGAGGCAGCCGCCCGCGAGAAAAAGATCGACAAAACGACCTTCGAGGGCCTCGTGGACAAGGCCAAATTCGTGGCGGGGGGGAAGAAAACGGACCGGGAGGCACGCAAGCTGGTCATTGCCCTGATGGAGGAAACGGCGGCGGCCCGGGTCAAGACGGGGTGGTTTTCGGACTGGTATGCGACGGCGAAGAAAGAGCTGGGAGTGGTGTAAGCGGGTTGCCGGTAGTGACCGGCGTCCCTACATTTCCTGTTCCGCCGCGTCGGCCGCGGCCACGAAAACTCCCAATCGCCAGGTGACGTCGAATGCTCCGGAAGAAGAACCTGAAGGGTCGGAAAGCGCGGTGCAAATTCTGCACGAAGGAAGGCTGCCCGCGGCCGGCGTTCGTGGACTACAAGGACGTGAGCAACCTGAAGAAACTGATGACCGGGCAGGGAAAGCTATACAGCCGCAAGCGGAGCGGCCTCTGCGCCGCCTACCAACGGGCTGTCTCGACGGCGGTGAAGCGGGCCCGGACCATGGCCCTACTGCCCTACGTCGGCGAGTAACGGCCCGTTCGATCGGCGAGCCTTCGACCCGGCCCCGGCCGGGTTTTTCCGTATCGGGAGGCGCCATCCGTGGCGGACGTGACGGCCCGATTCGCCGAGGCGGTTCGGAAGCATCAGGCCGGCGACGTCGCCGGGGCCGAAGAACTTTATCGGGCCGTCGTTCGGGACGACCCGTCATACGCCCCGGCGTGGTGCAATCTCGGCGTGTTGCAGGTCAAGGCCGGCCGACCGGCCGACGCCGAGCAGAGTTACCTGCAAGCCCTTGCCGCCGTTCCCGGCCAGCCCGACGCTCACTTTAACCTCGGCAACCTCTACCGGCGGCTGGGGCGGTTTCACGACGCGGGCGTGCAATACCTCGCCTGCCTGAAAGCCGACCCACGGCATACGAATGCCGGATTCAACCTCGGCCTCTCTCTCGTCAGTCTCGGCGACCTCGTCAACGCCGTCCGGTGCTTCCAGGACGTGTTGAAAATCGACCCGAACTTTCACGACGCCTACGGCCGACTCGGCGATACTTATTTGCGGTCAGGGAAAACCGACGACGCGATCGCGGCATTTCAACAATACATCGCCCGGGTGCCGGACGATCCCCGGGGACCGAATAACCTCGCGTTGGCATTATCCGGTTCCGGGAAATATGCCGAGGCGATGGAAATTCTTCAGTCGTTGATTCGGAAGCATCCGGGGTATGCCGAAGCGCACAATACCCTGGCCGTCGCGTGCGAAGCGCTGGGACGGAAGGACGAGGCCCTGACTCACTACGAAGAAGCGGTCCGACTCAAGCCGGAGTTTTCCGACGCCTGGAGCAATCGCGGCATCAATCTGATGGAGCAAGGGCAGGCGGACGAGGCCGTCGCCAGCCTACGGAAGTCGTTGGAAATTCGCCCCGACGCCCCCGCGATCCACAGTAATCTGCTGCTCGCCTTGAACTATTCTTCCCGAATCACTCCGGCGGAAGTGGCCGCCGAGCACCGGAACTGGGGCGAACGATTCGGCCTACCGGTTCCCGCTTCTCCGATCCCGCGCAACCCTTCCCCGAATCGGACGTTGAACATCGGCTACGTGTCGTCCGACTACCGCAACCATACCGTCGCATCCTTTATTGAGTTATTGCTCCGCCACCACGACCGCTCGCAGTTCCGCGTGACGGCTTACCCCAGCGTGTTCCGCCCGGACGATACGACGGCCCGACTGAAAACCCTGGCCGACGACTGGAAGCCGATTGCCGGCCTTTCGGACGAACAAGCCGCTGATCAAATTGCACACGACAATATCGACGTGCTTGTCGACCTCGGGGGCCACACGGCCGGGAACCGGTTGCTCGCATTCGCCCACCGCCCTGCCCCGATCCAACTCACCGTTTTCGGCTACCCGAACGGATCGGGCCTCGCGGCCATGGACTACCGCGTCAGCGATGCCGTTTCCGATCCGCCCGGACGAACGGATAGTCTCTATGTCGAAAAAATCCTGCGACTGCCCGACCTCGCCTGGGCGTACCAACCTCCGACCGATGCCCCGGACCCGGGACCGCTTCCGAGTGAGTCCCGGCGATCGTTCACGTTCGGCTGCCTCAACAACGCCGCCAAAATCTCCGACGCCTGCCTTTCGGCCTGGTCCCTACTCCTCAATGGCGTGCCCGGCTCGACACTCGTGCTGCTCGCCGGGCAATCCGACACCGGGGCCAACCGGCTCTGGGAACGGTTTAAGAAAGCCGGCCTCGACAAAGACCGGGTCGAAATGGTCTTCCGCCTGCCCCGCGACCAATACTTCGAGGCGTACCAACTCTTCGATTTCACACTCGACCCGTTTCCGTACAACGGCGGCGTGACGACGTGCGATTCGCTTTGGATGGGAGTGCCGGTCCTGGCCGTGGAAGGCGAGACCTACGTCTCGCGTCAGGGATTGGCAGTGCAGTCACTCCTCGGCATGGCGGAATTCGTCGCGAAAAAGCCGGAAGGTCTGCTCGAAATTGCCCGAGCCTGGCAGAAGCGAAAGCCGGAGCTGGCGACAATCCGGGCCGGGTTGCGGGCGAAACTGGCGGCCTCGTCGCTCGCGGATGCGAAACGGTACGTGCGGAATCTGGAACGGTCGATCCGAAACGCGTGGATCGAAAAGGTCGCGTCGGGTTGAAGCCCGTAACTATTGGAGTTTTCATGCCCCGCCGAACGAAAATCGTGGCCACGCTCGGGCCGGCGACGGACACGGCGGCCGCACTGGAGTCGATCCTCCGGGCGGGTGTGGACGTGGCCCGGATCAACTTCTCGCACGGTTCCGCGGACGGGCATCTCGACCGAATTGCCAAATTCCGGGCCGCGGCGGACCGCGTGGGTAAAGTAGCTGCCGTCATGGCCGATCTGCCCGGCCCGAAGCTGCGGGCAAAGATCCTTGAACCCCGGTCACTGGTCGTCGGCGATACGCTGACGTTTTCGCTTTCTTCCGAGGCAGTAGACCCCCGCGACGTGGTCATTACCGAGCCGGAAGTCCTCGCCGGTGTGCGGCCCGGGCACCGCGTGCTGCTCGACGACGGCCGACTTCAACTGATCGCTCTGGACACCGCCGACGGGCGCCTATCAGCGCGAGTCCTTGTCGGCGGCACACTTTCGCCCAACAAGGGGATCAACCTACCCGATACGCCGCTTTCCATTCCGACCTGCACCGAACGGGATAGGGCCGCCCTGGAGATCGCGGCGAAGGCCGGGGTGGACTGGGTTGCCGTTTCGTTCGTCCGCGGCCCCGACGCCGCGGCCGAGGTTCGGGCGGCCATGGCCGATGTCGGGATGAACGTGCCGATCCTGGCGAAAATCGAACGGCCCGAGGCGGTCGACCGGGCCGCCGCGATCATCCACGTATTCGACGGCATCATGGTGGCGCGCGGCGACCTCGGCGTCGAAATTCCACTGGAACGAGTGCCCACCGTCCAGAAACAACTGATCGCCGCGGCCCGGGCGGTGGGCAAACCGGTGATTACGGCGACGGACATGCTCGATTCGATGCAGAAGAATCTACGGCCGACCCGGGCCGAGGCCAGCGACGTGGCCAACGCGATCTTCGACGGGACCGATGCGGTCATGCTTTCCGGAGAAACGGCGGTCGGTTTGTACCCGGTCGAGTCGGTCGCCTGCATGTCCCGCATTGCGGAAGAAACGGAATCGCACCTCGAACAGACGGGCCGGGTGGCGGCGCTTCCCGAATTCCTGACTCCGAGTCGTCCGATCGACGACCCGCTGGCTCAGGCGGCGTGCGACCTGGCCTCTGAGATCGGAGCGGCGGCGATCATCACGCCGACACTTTCCGGCCGCACCGCCGGCCTGCTTGCCCGGTATCGGCCGTGGGCCCGCGTCGTGGCCCCCGCCCCGACCGCACCGGTCCTGCGGCGAATGACGATGGTGTGGGGGATTCGGCCGGTGCCGATGCAACCGCTTAATCCCGGCGACGACCGGATGCTGGCCGCGGTCCGGGACGCGTTCGCCGCCGGAGCCGTCGCCAACGGCGACCGCGTCGTAGTCCTGGCCGGCCATCCGATCGAAGGCGGTCCCAGATTCCCGACCGTCCGGGTCGTGCGGGTCGGGGAAAGCGGTGCGTCTCAGGAACCCTGACCGGTCGGAATCAGCCTCCGCGTTCCGCCGGTCGTTCGCATCCTCGGCCTCGTGCGGGTGACGGGTATTCCAGACCGTCGCGGGACGGTCGCATTTCGTCAAAGCCCTTCGTGCCAAGTCCGATCACTGCTCCATACGCCAATGGCCGGTCACGGACCCGACCTGCCGACGCGAAAGGCTGCGGGTCCGGACTTGTGCCACAAGTCACTCGTCGGCTTACTCCGTCGGCATCGATCCGGCCGCGGCTCGCCCGCACCCGCACGGAGCACCCCGGATCATGCCCCAGTCCCGTCGTGCGCCGGCCTTGACCTTCGACACGCTCGAAGCCCGCGACGTCCCGAGCTCCACCTGGCTGACCGATAATTTCGATTCCGGAGAGGCCGTCGGCTCCGCCCCGGTCGGGTGGACGGAGTGGTCCTCCTCGGGAAGCACCGCGCCGGTTCCGTACGTGGCCTCGTATGCGGCGGCCCGATCCGGTTCGGTCGGCCTGACGTCTTCGAGTATGTCTCGCGTCGAAAGCCGCGCCTGGCTGCCGTCGGTCGTACCGGCCGATTACTCCGTTTCGGCCGAAGTTCGCGCAGACGGCTCGGCCGGGGCCGGCGTCCTCGCCCGCGGAAATTCTCTGAACACGGCAACGCCGAGTTATCTGTCGGCGACCGTTGCGGCCGGAGGAAAAGTCGAATTCTTTGACGTCGGGAGCGGGAAACTCAATCACTACGTCACCGTTTTTCCCATCAACCACACGCCCAAAAGCACCTGGGTCCGGGTGACTCTCGAGCCGGCCGGTTCGTCGGCCGTCGTCCGCGTTCAGCGAATGGATACCGGGGAATATCTGAACGCAACCGGAAACTGGTCGGCGTCGCCGGCAGTCGCCGTTCAATCGGACGTCGGATGGAACCCGCGCGAAGGGACGGTCGGTTTTTATCGTCCCGGCC
>DASXPC010000100.1:0-20533 GCA_036493815.1 Fimbriiglobus sp.
CGTCGGGCATTCCTTCCCGTGCCGGATGACGTAGCAACATTACTGGCGGCGGAACGAAAGCAGTTGAAGGCCATTGCGAAAGAGACGGGCGACGTGACGACGTGGCTCCACGAACGGGAGCAATCGGCACAGGTCGCAGAGTTGTATGGAGCGGATCGCGTGTGATGTTTCAATCGCTGCCGTTCGGTTATCTATTCCCGGAGCAACCCACCGCCAAGCCAGTACTGGCAACGAGTCGTCGTCTACCGCGAAAAGTGACCGAAACCGGTTAGTGGTTCAGCATGAACTCGGCGGTATTTAACAGTGCCCAGAATACATCCTGGTAGTAGGCCAGGGCGTCATTGGCAGGGCCGAAACCCGTGACGGCCGGGGGGGACTTGGCTGCGGGCTTTTTCGGCTTTTGACCCGGCTTGCCCTTTGCGGGCTTCTGGGGGGCAGACTTTGCGGTTTTCGTCACCGGCTTCGACTCCGTCACAATCCCGCCCCGCATCGTTGCTTTCAGTTTCTCGGTTTCCGTTTGCGTCGGGTGCCGACCCAGCGTCGTCAGGAACAGTTCGTCCAGAATTGCGTCGTGATTGAACCCACCGTTCCGCATGTGCCGGAGTATCGCTTTCCGGACCACGCTGGACGCATCGGCCTTGCCCACTTGGCTGTTCATTTCCCGGCCGTTCATCATCATCAGTGCCTGGATCATCGTTCCGTTGAACGTGACCTCATTCCCTTCGTCGTCCCCGAACGTGCGGACCAGCTTGGACGTCCACTCTTCCTTGAGGTTTCGCCGCCCGGCCACCGTCGAGGTTTCGTCGAACTTCGTGGCCGTTTGCAGGGACTCGTACAGTTCCTCCGGCGACAAGGCTTTAAGAGCCATGTGGGCGAAGTAGGCATCGAACTTCGGGTCGGCTGCGTCCTTGGGGGCCACGTGACTCAGGTTGTAGGCGTCGGATAGGCAAATCCATTGGAGGAGTTGTTTCGGGTCGTAGTTGTAGGCGACGAACTGTGCCGCCAATTCGTTAAGCATCTCGGGGTGGATGACCTCGTTGTGGCTGCCGAAATCGTCCACGCTCGGCTCTTTGTTCAACCCCCGGCCGAACAAGTGGCCCCAGATCCGATTGACATACGCCCGGGCAAAGTTGTCGTGCTTCACCACGTACTCGGCCAGTTTTTCCCTCCGGGTGCCCTTCCCCCCCTCGGCAATGAACTTTCCGCTCTTCAGTTCGCCTTTCTCGGCCTGGGCGAGGTCCTTCAGGAACTCCGGCTTGGTCGCCATCAGCTTGCCGTCGCGGCGTTCGTAGAAGATCACGCCGTCGCCGTTCAGAGTGTTGACGTCCGTGAGAACAGGGTTCGTCGGGTTGGTCATATTCCGGCGGTCGGTGGACGGGGTCGGCGTCGCACTGCGAACCGTCTGGCGGAAGAACGCGTTCACTCCCCAGAAATCGGTCTGCACCCATTCCTTGTTGAACGGGTGATCGTGGCACTGCGTACATTGCGTTTGCAGACCGAGGAACAGGCGGGTGACGCGGGAGGTGATCGGCACGGCGTTGAACCGGCCGAGCTGACTCTGCTTTTCTTTCGGTATCGGTTCGCCGAGGTGGAAGAGGATGAAGTTCGTCGCCCCGTTCGCCGGGATGCCTTTCGCTTCGTCGCCTTTGTGACTCATTCCCTTAGCCGTGAGCAGTTCGACAACCATGTCCTTGTACGAGACGTTGTTGAGGAACTCCTTTTCGAGCCAGAATTCCAGCGATTCGCGGTAGACCGGAAGGGCGGTTCGGCTCATGAGCCAGACGGACCAGATGTTGGCCCAATTCGTCGCGTAGGCGTCGGTATAGTCGTACGTCAGGGTCTTTTTGTCGCCCAACTTGAACGTCTGGCCGTTCGACCGGGGTTGATAATGAGAGTCGTTCAACAGCCGGCTGACGAGCTTCGCCCGCTTTTTCGGAGAATGGTCCTGCTCGAAATCCACCACCTCTTCGTACGACGGGATTCGACCGATGAGGTCGATGAACACCCGCCGGCAAAATTCGTGGTCCGTCGCCCGGGCTGCCGGCTTCTTGATTCCGGCCTTTTCCCAACCCTGAGCGATATATTTATTGATGATCTGCGTTTGAGGGGGAACGTCGTCGGCAGCCCGGACTGGCCCGGCAAAGAATGCCAAAACGGACCCAATGATCAGGGCATAAATTCTCGACATGCCAGGAATCCCCCCTACTTCGAACGGGCCGCATCAGCGGTTTTGCGACCCGGCCGTATTGTAACTCACAGGCCAGTGCGAAGGTGCGGAAAACCCGCCCACACCCTTCCAAATTAAGACGTGGAGCCGGGAGCGGGAGTTCCCGTAACACGCACGACAACCGAGGGATCGTGACGAAACTCGACCTGAATAAAGTGACCAAATTCGCCCAATCCGCGGAAACGGAAGACCTTCTCGACCGCGTCACGGTTTACCGGGACCAGACCGAGCCGGCGGCGTTGGAAGTATTTGAAGCCGAGCTGACCCGGCGGGGGTTTGACGACGAAGCCATTCTTGCTCACGCGACGAACCGAAACGCCTCGTCCGTCGTGGATTCTTCCGGCATGGCGGTCCGGTGCAGTTATTGCGACCGTCCGGCCGTGGAAAGGGGATGGGGCTGGCACCGTCTCTGGGGCCGATTCCCCGTCGTCCCCCGCATCGTGGCGCGGTGCGAGGTACATAAAACGGCCGGCCGGGAAGCCGATGAAATGTGACTATTGAGCCAGCTTTTTGTATTCGTCCGCCGTGATGCCCGCCGCCCGCTTGTCCAGTTTCACACTCGCCCAGTGCATGACGGCCGGTGTGTACGGAAACGTTCCCGTTCGGATCAGCTCCTTCATCCGCTTGTCCCGGTTCGCGGTTTCTTTCCGCTTAAGCGCCCCGTTCACGGACCGGGACTTGGCCGCGTTGTCCCGGGCACGGTCCATCCGGACGGATAACGACATTCGGTGAGCCATGACGACAATCTCAGTGCAAGGTTGCTTCGGTTACCGGACCTACAAGTATACAAAACGTTCGGAAATCGGCGAGTACGTCCTCGTTTCCCCCATCAAATCGAATAATCCGGCTCGAAGATCTTGGCCGTCTTGGGCGAGATGAAGGCGACGTCGCCCGGTTTCAGGGCCAGGGACTTGTACCGTTCCGGGGAGAGATCGACGTTGACCATGAGGCCGAAATCGTCGGCCATGCAGCGAACCTTTACGACGGACCCGGCCGGGTTGACGTGGACGACTTTGGTCCGAATGGCATTCCCGCCGTCGGCCGACCGGGAGACGTCCAATTCGTGCGGCCGGACGTAGACGTCCGCCTTGCCGGCTTCGCCCGACACCATCTTTTCCGTACCCACCGGCATGACGACTTCGCCGACCATAACCCGCCCGCCTTCGAGTCGGGCGGGGAAGACGTTGACGTTGCCGAGAAAGTCCATGACGAATGCGTTGGCCGGATGTTCGAACACCTCGGCCGGCGTGCCGGCCTGCTCGACTTTTCCCTTGTTCATGACCACGACCTGATCCGCCACTTCGAACGCCTCTTCCTGGTCGTGGGTTACGAATATGCTGGTGACGTGAAACTCGTCGTGGAACCGGCGGAGCCAGTGGCGGAGTTCCTGCCGGACTTTGGCGTCCAGCGCCCCGAACGGCTCGTCGAGCAGAATGACTTTCGGCTCCGGGGCGAGTGCCCGGATAAGGGCGATCCGCTGCTTCTGCCCGCCGGAAAGTTGCGACGGATACCGACCCGCCATCTCGTCCAGCCGTACGAGGTTGAGCAGTTCGTGGACCCGGTCGCGGATTTTCCGCTCGGGCCATTTCCGCACCCGCAGCCCGAACGCGACGTTTTCGAACACGGTCATGTGACGGAAAAGGGCGTAGTGCTGGAAGACGAACCCGACGTTACGGACCCGGGCCGATTGGCCGGTGACGTCGTCGTCGAGGTATCGTACCGTTCCCGAATCGGGCACTTCCAGCCCGGCAACGATCCGGAGAAGCGTCGTTTTCCCCGACCCGGACGGCCCGAGCAGAGCGACGAGCGACCCGCTTGCGGCTTCGACAGAGACGCCGTCCAGGGCCGCGAACCGGCCGAACCGCTTGACGACGTTCGTAGCCGAAATGCTCATGTCACTCACTACCCCGCCAGGGATTCTGCCACCGCGCTCGGCGGTTCCATTGGCAACACTTTCGTTTCGACCCAGCTTTTCAAAGCCAGCGTCACACCGGCGAGCATCGTCAATACGCTCGCCAGGGCGAACGCGGCCGGGGTGTTGAATCCCTGAAACAGCGTTTCGATTTCGAGCGGCATTGTGTTCGTTTGCCCGCCGATCCGACCGCCGACGACGTAGACGGCCCCAAACTCGCCCATCGCCCGGGCGTTGCAGAGGAGAATGCCGTAAAGTAGTCCCCACTTTACGTTGGCCAGCGTGATCCGCCAGAAGATCTGTCGGCCGTTCGCTCCGAGGCTCAATGCAGCCAGTTCTTCGTCCGGCCCGACCGCCTCCATCACCGGAATGAGTTCCTTGGCCACGAACGGCAGTGTCACGAACGTCGTGGCGAGAATCAGAGCGGGGACGGTGTAGAGAATCTGGAATCCGTGATCGCGAAGCCAGGGGCCAAAGTACCCTTTCGCCCCGAACAGCAAAACGAACATCAGGCCGACGACAACCGGGGAGATGGAAAACGGCAGGTCGATCAGGGCCGACAGGAGCGGTTTCCCGGGGAAACGGAACCGGGCGATCGTCCAGGCCGCGGCGAGGCCAAAAACGACGTTCAACGCTACGGACGTGGGCGCGACGATGAGGGTCAGATAAACGGCGTGCCGGGTGTCGGGGTCCGCCGTGAGGTTGTGCCAATAAGCCCCGAGGCCGTTTCGAAACGCTTCAGCGAAAACCGCGGCGACCGGCACGAGGACCATTACGCCCAGAAATCCCACGGTGATCCCACTCATCAACCAGCGGACCCAAGCCGGATCACCCGAGTGCGGAGTGCGGAATGCGGAGTGCGGAATGAAAGATTTATCCGGGCCATTCGGCGTCGGATTGGACGGTTGGAGATCCTGCTGATCGGGTATTAACTCCACGCTCCGCACTCCGCACTCGGGTTCACTGGTCCCACCGCCGACTCCATCGCTCGAGCCGGTTGATCGCGAATAGCATGGCGAACGACGCGCCGAGGAGAACGGTCGCGACGGCCGTCGCTTCGGCGTATTGGAATTCCTCCAACCGGTTCACGACGAGAACCGCCGCGATTTCCGACTTTCCCGGCAAGTTGCTCGAAACGAAAATTACCGATCCGTATTCGCCGAGTGCCCGGGCGAAGGCCATGGCGAACCCGGTCACGAGGCCGGGGAAAAGGGCCGGAAAGATCACGCGGCGAACGGTCTGCAGGCGGGTCGCCCCGAGCAGGGCGGCGGCGTTTTCCACTTCCACGTCGAGGCTTTCCAAAATCGGTTGCACCGTCCGCACCACGAACGGAAATCCGACGAACACCATCACCTGCCAAACCGCGGCTTCGGTGTAAGAAATATCGATTCCGAACACGGCAAGGATCCGACCCATCCACCCCGCGGAGGAATACAGATTTGAAAAAACCAGCCCCGCCACGGCGGTGGGCAGGGCGAAGGGTACGTCGATCAACGAATCGAACAGCCTCTTCAGGGGAAACTCGTACCGCACCAATACCCAGGCGATGATCGCCCCGACGACGGAACTGATGACAGCCGCACCGAACGCGGCCCGGAACGTGAGGACGTACGCCGACCGCGTACGGTCGGTCCAGACTGCGTCCCGGAACTGGTCCCACGGCAACGATCCCGCCTTCACCAGGCAGGCCGTCAGCGGCACGAGGACCAGCACGAAGAGGTAGACGAGTGTGAATCCGAGGCCCAGTCGAAACCCCGGAAGGACTCGCCGATTGGTTGCGGCCATCGGGGTACGTTTTGCGGCACTCGGCCCCGACCGGCCACCCGGATTATCGTATCGGCACCGTAGCGGACGAAATGCCGACGAGAATGACCGACCTTGTCTTCCCGGCACCCGCAACAAGATTCCGCCCGACATTGCGACCATCCATAGCCGATATCGCGGCGTGAAAGCCACGGGTTAGCCTTGCGAGGTCCTTCCCGAAAGCGGTAGACTTTCCGCACTTCCACCGCGTTTTCGGATCACGGCATGGATGCCGGTGCAGTTAAACTGACCGTCGAACGGCTCATCGAGAAATACTCCGGCCTGCCGCTCATCGGTGCCGGAGGATATTTCCCCCCGTCGGTTGCGGAATCCCGCGTCGAAATCCGTTACGACGGCGTCGCAGCCGGCGCTGTAATCCTGGCTCCGGGGTCGCACTCGTTCGGTACACACGTTCCCCTCGAGCCCGACGCCCGGCGAGTCTCGGTCGTATGGGTGAACGGAGATGTCGAAACGGTTTGGTTCGACCAACCTCTGGCCGAAATCACTCCACCGGTCCCTCTGCCCCCGCCGCCACGAAGGGGGAAAGCCGTTCGCATCCTCGCCGCTGCTGCCCGGGCGGTCAAGTCGGTCGCAACCGGACAAGTCGCGTCCAAAACCCGCTGGCAAGCCAGGCTCGACCGGTGGGATGAAGCGATCGCCCGAATGCGGCTCAAGTTCCGCGACCGCGAAATGGACCGCCGATTCCCTAACCGGTCGGCTCATCGTGCCTACGTCGAGCATACCCAAATCACTCCCCGGATACAGGCCGCAATGGCCGAAGCGGTAACCCGATTCGCATTCCGGCCGACGTTCAGCATTCTCGTCCCCGTTTATGACGTGGACCCGAAGTGGCTCCAGAAAGCCGTCGAATCGGTCCGCCGGCAAGTCTATCCACACTGGGAACTCTGTCTCGCCGACGACGCGAGCACCAACCCGGCCACGATCCGGCACCTTCATTCCCTCTCGAACGATCCGCGGATCAAGATCACATTCCGTGAATCAAACGGGCATATTTGCGCCGCAACCAATTCGGCGGCGGACCTGGCGACCGGCCAATTTATTGCTTTGCTCGACAACGACGACGAACTGTCACCGGACGCGCTCTTCCACACGGCCAATGAACTTCAGGCCCACCCCGATGCGGACGTGATCTACTCGGACGAAGATAAGATGAACGAGGCGGGAGAGCGGTACGACCCGCAGTTCAAACCGGATTGGTCGCCGGAATTACTCTTCAGCTACAACTACGTCAATCATCTTACGGCGATCCGCCGGACTGTTTTCGACCGGGCCGGCCGATATCGAATCGGGTATGAGGGGTCGCAGGATCACGACTTATTACTTCGCGTGACGGAACTGACCGACCGCGTGCGTCATGTTCCTCGCGTGCTGTATCACTGGCGTTCGCTGCCGAGTTCGACCGCCGCGGCCGCCGGGGTGAAAAGGTACGTCCACGTTGCCGGGCGGAAAGCCGTCGAAGGTGCGTTGCGCCGTCGAAAGATTTCGGCCACGCTTTACATGCCCGAGTTCGCCGGGAAGCTTGGGCTGCCAGTGCTGGCACTCGACGGCCCGGATGAAGGGCCGCTCGTATCCATCGTCGTGTCGGGTTCGGAGGCCGAGAAGCATCTCACCGTCGCGGCCGTTCAAAAGGCCACGGATTATCGCAACTACACGTTCGGGTCGGACGGGGAGTTTGTCCTCCACCTCGCCGCCGGGGTGAAACCGGGCAGCAGTCGCTGGCTGTCCCGACTCGTGGCCAATCTGAGGGTTCCGGGAGTGGGAGCGTGCGGGGGACTGATCCGCGATGAGGCCGGCACGATCTTGTCCGCGGGTCTGGTACACGGCATGCGGGACGGCACGGCATCGGTCGACGCGTTTCGCGGGACACCGGCCGATCGGGTCAGTTACTATTTTTATGCCGAGGTTACCCGAAACGTATCCGCCGTCTCCGCGGATTGTCTCCTGGCGAGGCGGAACGACCTCGGACCGATCCATCCGACACTCCCCGGCTGGGCCGTCGACGTCTGCACCCGTCTCCGCGAAAAAGGCCTTCGTTGCGTTCATGTGGGGGGGGCGGAGCTGCAGCGTTTACACGCGGGCGAAGAGAATGCCACAGTCTCCCGAACGGCGACACGCCGCGACCCTTACTACAACCCCAACCTGTCCGATCGACATTCCTTCGTCCCGCAAATTGACAGTCCAGTATCACTGCCATCGGAGGCGACGGCCCCGCCGGTTCGCGTGCTCGTTGCCGCGCACAATCTAAACAACCCGGAAGGGGCGCCACGGTATCTTTCCGAAATCGTTCTCGGGTTGCGCGGCCGTGGAATTCTTGAACCGGCGGTGCTTTCGCCACTCGGCGGGGCGGGTGCGGCCGTGTACGATTCGGCCGGTGTGCCGGTCGCAGTCGCGGATTCGCCGTGGGCCTGGCGGTTCGTCGATGCCAAGTGGAATTTACGTGAATACGAAACCGCCCAGGCGGACTTGGCCCGCCGGCTTGCGGCGGTAGGACCGGACGTGATCCTGGCGAACACCTTGCTCACGTTCCCCGTCGTCGAGGCCGCGGCCAAGCTCGGCATTCCCTCGGTCTGGATCATTCACGAAAGCTATGCCCCCGACGTTCTGGCCCGGGCCTTCTCGCCGTTCGCCCGGTCCCGGTGCGAACGGGCATTCAGGTATGCCACGCGGGTCGTCCCAGCGTCGCACGACACGGCCCGTTTGTTCGCCCACTGGAACGCTCGAAACAACGTGCGGGTTCTCCATAACGGTCTCGATCCGACGCCGATCGACGCCTACTGCCAAGCCGTCTCACGGGTTGAAGCCAAATCCGCAATCGGGGCCACTCGCCACAAGAAAACCCTGATTGCCGTGGGAACGGTTTGTGAACGCAAGGGGCAACACGCGCTCGTGCAAGCCGCGGCCCGGCTCAGAAAAACCCGGAACGATTTCGAAGTCTTCCTCGTAGGCGCCCGGGCCGGCGAGCCCTACGCAGACTACACCCACCGGCTTGTCCGTCGGCACGGACTCGAAGACGTTGTCCGCTTGATTCCGGAAGCGGATGCGGTGCCATACTTCCGGGCCGCGGACGTGTTCGTATGCACTTCCTTCGTCGAAACGTTCAGCCGGTCGGTGATGGAAGCCCTGGCGTTCGGGTTGCCGATCGTTTCGACTGCCTGTTGCGGAATCGCGGAGCAAGTCGTGTGGAATCACAACGCCCTGCCTGTCGGTATGAACGATTCGGCCGGTCTGGCGGATCAACTCGGCCTCCTGCTCGCGAACGACGACCTTCGCACCCGCATGGCCCGCCATAGTCGGGACGTATTCGATGCACACCTCTCCCTGAACGAATCGCTCGATCGTTACGCGGACGTCATTGTGGCGGCCGCCCGTCAAGGTCCGCGGGCAAACCGGCCGTGGGTCGCCGGTCATTCGCCGACCCAACCCCTCCCAAGGTGGGCCGCCTAAATGCCCATCGCCCGATACGTGCGGTCTCTTTTTCACGATCGACCGGTCGGGGAAATCGACGGCACGTTAAACGACCTCGCGGCAACGAACCGCTGGCTGGCAACGCACGGGGCCGGACCGATTCCAAAGAGACCAACGGCCTCCAGCGACCGACCGCGACAAGTATTCGAAATCCGACCGGACCTGCGCGCCGCATTCCCGCACGCCTTACTTCCACCCGGCCGAAAGGCATTTTTCAATTGGCTCTTCACCCACGGCAAGGCCGAATATGCCCTGACTAACCCCGAAATCATTGCTTTTCTGGTCGAACTCGGCCGCGATCCGACCAGCGGCATTGAATGCACGTACCGGCTGACACCCTCCTGGCAGAAAGCCGTCCCGGCCGGGTTGTCGGCCTCGGGTTGGGACACGTTAATCCGCTGGCTTCGTTCCACCGAAGAAATATCGGGCGAATGGTTGGACCATGCCGTTCAATCGAATGCGGGCACCCACGCTGGTGGACTCAATCTGATCGGCCACTTTCGCCTCCCCTGCGGCGTCGGAGAAGAAATCGCCCGCTTCGCCGACGGCCTCGAACAACTTGACATTCCCATTTCCCGACGCGACGTTCCGACATTTCAACTGACGCCCCCGATCTGTGGTATTCGGCCGCTCGGTCTGGAAAATCACGATATAACGTTCCTGAAATTCGGGGCCACGGTCGATCTCCGGGACGCGTTTGAACGGACGGGCCTTTACCCCAGGCCGGGAGTTTACCGCGTGGCCGGGTGGTCGTGGGAATTGGACACCTTCCCCCTGGAAGCCACTCGACAATTGGATTTCGTGGACGAGATTTGGACGCCGAGCCGGTTCGTCGCGGACGGGGCAGAGAGAATCGCAGCCGGTCGTCCCGTGACGATCATGCCCCCTGCCATTCCGGTGCCCGTAATTCCATCCCACGCCCGGGCCCGGTTCGACCTCGACCCCAAGGCGTTTGTCATCTTTTTCGCGTTCGACGCGGGAAGCGTATTCGAACGCAAGAACCCGTTCGCCCTCATCCAAGCGGTTCGTGCCGCGTTCCGCCGCGACGACCGGGCGACCCTGGTCCTGAAAGTGTCGAACCCGACCGCCGCCGCCGGACCTATGGCGCGGTTGCGAACGGAATTAAACGAAATCGGCGGTCGGCTGATCGAGGGGATGATTCCGCGGGAAGACGTCGCAGCATTATTGTCCGCGTGCGATTGCTACGCCTCATTGCACCGGTCCGAGGGGTTTGGTTTTTCGCTCGCGGAGGCCATGTTGCTCGGCAAACCAATCGTCGCGACGGGGTACTCGGGGAATCTCGATTTCATGAGTTCGGAAAATAGCTATCTGGTTTCCCACCGGCTGATCGAACTCGAATCGGCCGTCGGGCCGTACGCAAAGGGGGCCCGCTGGGCCGAGCCGAACGTGGATCACGCGGCCGAGTTGTTGCGGCAAGTGTATGAATTCCCTGACGACGCCCGACAGTTCGGCCTTAACGCCAAACAAGAGCTCGAGCCCCGCTTCGCACCTTCAACCGCAGCCCGAAGAATCGTCCAACGGCTTCAAACAATCCGGGAATCCCGAGGCAGGACGGCCGCATGAACCTGCTTAAATCCCTGCTGCCCTTCGCCGCACGACGGAAGTTCCGTTCGTCCGTCGACCGCTGGCACGATCGTGTCCGCGGCGAAACGGCCACGACTTACTTCGACATCCACAACCCGGCCGAACTCGATCCGGTGTTGGCCGCGTGCGGGGTTGAGCCTCTCCGGTGCGACCCGGCCGCGGTCACCGATCCCGCGGGCGCGATCCGGTATATCCTTAGTCTGCTCGCGGCCAACCCCCGTCTCCGCAAACGATTTCCTACCGCCCTATCCGCCGGTCCGGACGGCCCCTTCGCCCAATGGGTCGTCGGCAATGGAAAGTCGAAATTCGGACTCCCGGAGGCGAGTCTCAAACACTTCGCCGCTGCGTTCGCCTCGCTTCCGGGCGAAAAAGGCAAACGTATTTTCGAGGTGCGGCAAGACCTCCGCACGGTGTTTCCGTTCGGACAGACGCCCATCGGTCGTGGGGAGTTCCTGCAATGGATGCTGATCCACGGCACCCGCGACCTCGGCTTCACGCCGGAGGAGGCCCTCTGGTTCCTTTTCGAATGGGACGAAACTTCCGACCGCGGTCTCGCCGCCACGTATCTCGTCCGCCCCGACTGGCAGGAGAAGTTTCCCCACGCACTCACGCCGTTCGGCTGGCCCGCCTTCAAGACGTTTCTTCGCAGAGAATACAAATTATGTGGCCGGTGGTTCGACCGGGCGAGCTTGCCCGCTCGTTACGGCCCGTGGGACGAATTGATGCTTCTCGGCCAGATTAAACCGCAAGCATTCAGTTCGCCGGACGAGTTCGTGCAGCGGCTTGATTCATTGCCTGATATTCCCAGACCCACGCGAGACTGGTGGAACCGGCTGAATCAAGAAATCCGAGCCGGTGTGCCGTCCCAACTCGGCGTCAACGTACTCGGGCACTTCCGCTATCCGTCGGGATTACAGGAGGCCGCGACGGGTCTGGTGTCCGCTCTGGACCGGGTCGGTGTTCGGACCCAGTGCCGGGACCTACCGGTGATGTTTCCGTCCGACTGGACCGACCGCGAGCGGTATCGCGGCGTGGAACTGTTCGATACGACTATTACTGTCGCGGCGGCGAATACGTTCCCAGACCAATTCTTTCCGGACGCGGGGCTGCGCCGCCGTCCGGGCGTTTTCCGCATTGCTTACTGGTATTGGGAGCTGGAAGAGGTTCCCGCGGACTGGGTGCCGAAGCTGGGCTGGGCGGACGAGGTGTGGGCACCGACCCGATTCGTGGCGGATGCATTCCGAAAAGTCGTTACCGTACCGGTGGTGGAGATGCTTCCCGGCGTCGAATTGCCGCGGTTCGATCCCCGCCCGAAATCGGATTTCGGGCTGCGGGAACACCGGTATACTTTTCTGTTCGCGTTCGACATGCACAGCACCGCGGCCCGGAAAAATCCGCTGGGCGTTATCGCGGCATTTCGCCGGGCATTTCGTCAGGGAGAACCGGTCGAACTCGTCATAAAAGTATCCCGCGGGGCCTCCTTCCCGGACGACATGGCGATGCTGAACGACGCCGCGGCCGAAGTGGGTGCGACTGTCATCGACCGCGTTATGCCGCGGGGCGAAGTTCTGGCGCTCATGAACGCCACGGATTGTTTCGTGTCGCTGCACCGTTCCGAAGGGCTCGGGCTCGGGATAGTCGAATCCATGTTGATGGGCAAGCCGGTGATTGCGACCGACTACTCGGGCAATCGGGACTTCATGACCGCAGCGAATAGTTACCCGGTCCGTGCCGGTCGCGTACCGGTGACGGCCCAAACGTACGCCTACCCGAAAGGGTGCGTCTGGGGCGATCCGGACCTGGATCACGCAGCCGAATTGATGCGGCGGGTGTTCGACAAGCAGGACGATTCCCGTGCGGTGGGGCAAAGGGCAAAACTTGAGATGGCGGAATTGTTGTCGCTTCAATCATTCGGCCAACGGGCGGTCAAGCGTCTTCACGAACTAAACCATCGATCCCACAAAACTACTTAGAAGTAGAAATTGGTTTATGCCCCGTCTTGCGGATACGAAAACGAGCCGCCGCAAAAAACAGTAATTCGCTATTCCCAGCGCAATTACTTCTTGAGTTTGGCGACCAGGTTCGCCATTTCGATGGCCGTGACAGCCGCCTCGTACCCCTTATTCCCGGCTTTGCCCCCGGCCCGGTCGATGGCCTGCTCGAGTGTATCGCACGTCAGAATGCCGAAAACAACCGGCAACCCTGTTTCGAGTCCAACGGTCGCAATCCCGCTCACGGCTGCCCCGGCGACGTGGTCGTAATGGTCCGTGTCGCCACGGACGACGCAACCCAGGCAAATAACCGCGGCGTAGCGGCCGCCCGTCCCCAGCGTTTTGGCGACCACTGGAATCTCGAACGAACCGGGTACGCGAATGACGTCGATCCGCTCGTCTGCAACACCGTACCGCCGAAATGCATCCAACGCGCCGGCCAAAAGCGGATCGACGACGACCGAATTGAAACGGGCGGCGATGACCGCGAACCGTCCGGCAGGTGGCGTCAAATCGCCTTCGATCACCGTGGGCATGACAATTCTCAATGTAAGGATGCCGCCGAATCAAATTAGCAGCCGTCGGAGAAAATGTCGGCGCATTATGACGGTCGTCCACGGAAAACTGGGCTACGGAGACGATCGACCGATCCGAACCTTACGATTGCACCGGGACCGCGTTCGGTTTTCGTTACCAGAACGAAGCGGACCAAACCATCGTTCGCGTCCGACGCTCGACTTCTCGTATCTGGATTACGCGGGAATACGAACGGGAGTGACGGCCGAGACGGGCTGAGGCAGGGACAGGACAAACCGAGCCCGGGACTTGGGCGTGGGTTCGTGTCGGAGGGTGGCGGTATTGACGTTGGCAAGTCGCCAGGCGACGGACAGGCCGAGGCCGCGGCCACGACCCGCAGCCTTGCCGGAGTAAAACGGGTCGAACAAATGGGCAGCCTGGTTCGGACTCGGCCCTGGGCCACTGTCTTCGACGATTAATCGGACCCGACCAGCGGCGAGTTCGCCCGAGACGCGCACCCAGCCGTCCGGCCCGGCCGCCTCGATGGCGTTACGCAGCACGTTCACCAGACAGGTTCGCAACTGGTGGAGGTCGCCGAAAACGTGGCCGGGATGGGAAACGTCTTCCCGAATCTCGACCGCCTTGACCGCGGCCAGACTTCGCACGTCGGCTAAAGCATAACCGACAAGATCGGCCGTTCGGACCGACTGCGGGTTCGGTTTCGTGGGGCGGGCGAATTGCATGAGACCGCGGAGGATTTCGTGAATCCGTTTCGTCTGCCGGACCACCGTTTCCAGCGTGGCCCGCGTTTCTTCGTCTTCTTCATGCCCGAGCAATCGCTGGCAGTGGCCGGAAATCACGGCCAGTGGGTTGTTGATTTCGTGCCCGGCCCCGGCGGCAAGTTCGGCCACGGCCGTCAACTTCGCATCCTGAACCGCCCGGACGAACTGGTCGTTCGCTTCCGCAAGCAAATCGCGCAATGCGTCGTTTTCCGCTTCCGCCCGATTCAGGGTCGTGGCCCCGGTTTTTCGCCGGGCCTCGGCCTTCGCCTTGAGCAGCGGAATAACGAGTGGTACCGTTCGCGGGTCCGCATGCCAGGCCAGGCCCAACGGAGTCGGGGGTGGGCCGGGGATTTTGGAATCCTGCAAGATGGCCGCGGCTTGCTCGAAAAGGTCGCGATCGGCAGTCGGCACCAAGTGGAGATCCAGAATTCCCCGCTCGGCCGCAGCAACAGCCGCCTGGACGGCCCGAAAGAGAGCAGGGTCTGCACCCAACGACTCGGCCAGTTCGACCGGGTGAGACAAGTTCCCCATTATGGCGGCTAGCCAGGGGGGCAAATTCCAGGAACGGGCTAGGCGGCGGGCAATCGACTCGGCGGAAAGGCCCCAGGCGAACGCTTTATCCGGTGCCGCGGCATCGGGGTTAATGGCGGCGGCGGCGAACCAGCCGAGCGGGGCCAGTAATGCCGCGACGGAAGCCGCGGCCGGATTCGCCGAGTAAAGTCCGGCAGCCGCGGTTGCGCCCGCACGGGACACCGCGAGGATTCGGGGGTCTATGTTCGACTGCCAGTCGGACCGGCCGACGGCGAAATGTTCGAGGTGGGCTGCGGCAGTGGTCAGTATGGCGGGGTCCGATAACGTCGTCGAAGTCCAAGTCGTCAATGGTGGCCGGGCATACCGAATACAGTGCAAGACCAAGGCCGGATCGAGGCGGACAGTTTCCGGGTCTGGCGGGTCGTCGGCGAGCGCGAGCAAACCGCCCACCGCCGGGCAGAGCCACGGCAGGGAACCCGCTCGGTGTCCGACTGCCGGGCCGCCCACGATACGCACTCCCTGCAAGATGGACCGCAGGCATCCCGCCCGCTCTTCTATAAACGCGTTAGCAATCTTTATTCACGTCTTCCGGCCGCTCTTCAATTAGAAGAACGGCGGGGCAGCCGCGATCCTCGATCAATTGCCGCCGTCCCGATGGCTCCGAAGAGCGGCCGGGACGGCCGCGGTCCACACACTACACGAGTGCCGGCACTTCCATGTCCAAGTGCTGGCACATCCGCTCGATGAGCACGTCCACTTCGAACGGCTTGTGAACGAAGTCGTCCGCCCCGGCCAGCTTTAGTTCCTGAATCTTGTCCTCTTCGATCATGCCGCTGATGCAAATGATTCGGACTTCTTCCAGGTTCTGGTCGGCCCGCACGCGGTGGCAGACTTCCTTGCCGTTGATGTCCGGCAGCATCACGTCGAGGACGATCAGGTCGGGCCGGTATTCCTTTACCATCATGCCGGCGTCGAACCCGTTGGCCGCGATTTTCACTTCAAACCGGCCGTCTTCTTCCAAAGCCCGGTGGATCATTTCGACGATATCCACGTCGTCGTCCACAAGCAGCACCTTCCGCTTGCCGCTTTCGAGGGCGTCGGTCGGGATGCCGTTATCCTTCATGAACTTGTAAAGGGCTTCGCGGGGGATTCGCCGAAACTTGGAGCCGGGAACCCGGAACCCTTTGAGCTGCCCATTATCGAAGCAGCGGATGATGGTCTGTTGGCTGACCTTGCAGATCTTGGCCGCCTCGCCGGTCGTGAACACGGTCTTCATGACGCCACCCTGCCGGTTCTACCGGCTAACCAGAAGGAAAGCCCGACGACCCGCCGACGGAGCGGGAGCGCGGACCGGGACCCATCCTGAGTACACGGACCGATTCCCCGTCAGACCGAAGCGACCGCAAAGGCCGCCCCGTATGGCAGGGTTAGGGAGAACCAGCACAGACTGGTTCGCGCCCGGGGTTTGAGGGGGTCGAGCAAGCTGCGGAGTTCGGGAAACAAACCGCCGATCGAATTCTAACTCACGGCCCCGGCAAGTCAACGCGACCCGCCGGGTCGGCGGTAGCCTAACCCGTTTACGGGGAAGGGCTTGATCGGACTCTTTGGCAGAGTCTTTTCAACCTTCCCACCTTCTCCGATCAGCCGATACCGGCCAGCTTCTCGAACCCTCGCGGTTATTCGGGTCGCGGAGGCGAAGTGCGAAAGCACCGGCCTCGCGAACGGCGGAGGCCGGTGGGCGCCTGCCGCACCGGTGTAAAGTTACCGCCCCACGGCGATCCCCCCACACCGGCGGGCCGGCGTATAGCGTCTCATTCCAAATAAAACAACAGCACTGCCAAGTCGGCCGGGGTGATGCCGCTCACCCGGCCCGCCTGCCCCACGCTTGTCGGCCTCACCCGGGCCAGCTTCTCGCGCGCCTCCTGCCGAAGTTGGGGGATCGAGGCGTAATCGAACGTCCCGGGAATCTTCTTCTCCTCCGTCCGTTTGAACCGCTCCACTTCCGCCGTCTGCCGATCGATGTATCCCGCGTACTTCACCTCGATCGAAACCTGTTCGGACACGCCGGGTTGAGAGTCCCAGACGGTCAGAGCCGGGTGACGATTGCACAAGTCGGACCACTCGACGCCGGTCCGCTTGAGCCAGGTGGCGAGCGTATCCCCGGAGGATCGCGTGGACTGAAGAACCTGCTGAAGCTCGGCGATTCCCTTTTCCTTTTCCTGCAGGCGGTTCCACGCGGCGTCGGACACCGACCCGGCGCGTCGGCCGTGGGGCATTAGTCGGCGATCGGCGTTATCGTGCCGCAGAACCAGTCGATATTCCGCCCGCGATGTGAACATGCGGTACGGCTCGTCGACGCCTTTTGTTACCAGGTCGTCGAGCAGCACACCGATGTAGGCCTGGCTCCGATCGAGGACTAATGGAGGTTCGCCCTTCAATTTGAGGGCCGCATTCAACCCGGCCATGAGTCCTTGGGCTGCCGCTTCTTCGTAACCGGTCGTTCCGTTTATCTGGCCGGCGAAATACAGCCCTTCGACCGGCTTGGTTTCCAATGTCGGGCGAAGCTGCGTTGGCGGGGCAAAGTCGTATTCGACAGCATAACCCCAGCGCATGACTTCCGCATGTTCCAACCCTGGGATGAGCCGGAGCATGGCTTGCTGCACGTCTTTCGGCATGCTTGTGCTGATCCCGTTGCAGTAGTATTCGCGGGTGTTCAGCCCCTCCGGTTCGAGGAAGATCTGATGCTCGGTCTTGTCCGCGAACCGGACAACTTTATCCTCGATGCTCGGACAGTACCGCGGGCCGCTGGACCGGATCTGGCCCGAGTACATGGGAGCTCGGTGAAGGTTGGCCCGAAGCAGCTCGTGAACCTGCGGATTTGTATAGGTGATGTGGCAATCGATCTGCGGCAGGGTGATCCGCTCCGTTTCGAAACTGAACGGGCGGGGCTGCTGATCGCCGTGTTGAATTTCGAGCTTCGAGAAGTCGATGGTGCGGCCGTTCAAGCGGCAGGGGGTGCCGGTCTTGAAGCGTTCCAGTTCGAACCCGGCATCCTTCAGACTGCCGCTCATCCCTTCCGCGGACGAATCCCCCGCCCTGCCCCCGGCCGTCCGGGCCTCGCCGGTGTGCATGATCGCTTTGAGAAATGTGCCGGTCGTAAGCACCACGACACGGGCGAGGTACCGCGTATCCCCACGGGCCACAACGCCGAGGACTCTCTTTCTGGCCGGGCTGCTCGATTGGTCGAAGGGTTCAAAAAGCAGTCCTTCGACCAGTTCCTGTCGCAGGGTGAGATTCGGCTGGTCTTCGACCCACCGCTTGACCGTGAACTGATAGAGTTTCTTGTCCGCCTGAGCCCGCGGCGAATGCATGGCCGGGCCTTTGGACACGTTCAACATGAGGAACATGATGCCCGAAGCATCAATGGCTTTGCCCATGATGCCGCCGAGGGCATCGATTTCGCGAACGATCTGCCCCTTCGCCACGCCGCCGATGGCCGGGTTGCAGCTCATCTGAGCGACTGCGTCGGCATTCATCGTGAGCAAAACTGTTTTCAGGCCGAGCCGGGCGGCGGCGAGGGCCGCTTCGACCCCCGCATGGCCGGCGCCAACTACGGCGACGTCGAATTGGTAATGGAGGGGGGTCATAAACGGGTGGAGCATCGGGATGGCCGTGCCATTCTACCGCACGGGGATTAAAGTAGTGAACCAGACACATACGCAATGCCCGAGGTTCCCATGGATTTCCTCGCAGCCGCCCGCGAAGGGTTTCGGACAGTCGACGCCCCCGATGCCGCCCGGGAAAGTGCGGAGCGGTTCTTGTCGAATTGGCTTTCCCAGCCGGAATTCGGTCCCTATCGGACTCAGGTCGAATGGCTGATTCAATCGGCCAAGTGGTCGCTTTTGCTCGACTCGTTCTACCAGGTGATGCCGTTCGGCACCGGCGGCCGACGCGGGTCGGTCGGCATCGGCCCGAACCGGATGAACCTCTGGACGCTCGGGGCCAGCGTCCAAGGCCATTGCGAATACCTCAAGCAGCGATTCCCGGGCACCGTCCCGCTCCGCGTCGTGTTGGCGTTCGACGTGCGACAGTACGAAGACACGCGGGGAGTTTACGCCAAGGACCTGCCAAACCCGGTCCTGCACCTGACCAGTCGGGAATTCTGCCAATACGCGGCAGGCGTTTATGCGGCAAACGGCGTGCATTCGTTTCTGCTTGCACCCGATTCGAAGCGGTACGTGGCCACGCCCGAGTTGTCGTTCACGATTCGATATTTGAAGGCCAACGGTGGGCTGAACATGACGGCCAGCCACAACCCGCCGGACGACAACGGAAGCAAGTTTTACGACGACCGGGGCGCCCAGCCGGTGCCGCCGGAAGACCAGTTGATGAGCGAATTCGTCGATCGGGTGACGGCCATCCGGTTCCAACCCTGGGCCGATGCGGTGAAGGCGGGCAAGGTCCATTTCCTCGACGAGGCCCCACACCGCGCTTACATCGACGTCTGCCGAAAGCAGAGTCTGATTCCGAGTCCCCGGATCGACGAAATCCGCGTGGTCTACACGCCGCTACACGGATGCGGAACGTTTTGCGCGAAGGAAGTGCTGGACGCTCGGGGGTTCCGCCCGATTCCGGTACCGGAGCAGGCTGAGCCGAACGGGCAATTTCCGAACGTGACGAAGACGCCGAACCCGGAGGTGAAAGAGTGCATGGACCGTGCGGAGAGGGTGGCGGCCGAGCACGGGGCGGACCTGGTCATTTCTACCGATCCCGACGCCGACCGCATTGGCGCAATGGCTTGTACGTCGCCCGACGGTAAGGGTTCTTATCGATTCATTACGGGGAATGAGATCGCGGAATTGTTGACCTATTTCAAAACGAGCCAACTGACCCGGGCCAATTCGCTTCCGCCGAATCCTGTGATTATCACCACTGAAGTAACATCCGGCATGCTGACTCGGATCGCCCGGCAATTCGGGATTCAGATCGTCAACAATCTACTGGTTGGGTTCAAGTACCATGCCGACGTGCTTTGGCAACTCGAATCGACCGGCCGGTACGAAGACGTGACCGGAACCGCGGACGACATGGTGATCGCCGCGGAGGAGAGCCACGGGATCCTGGCCATGCCGGACGTACGGGACAAGGATTCGGCCGCGGCCGCACTACTGCTTGCCGAGGCCGCCCTGTTCGAAAAACGTCAGGGCCGCACACTCGTCGATACCCTCGCCGATCTCGCCCGCCGGTTCGGCTATTACCGCAACGAAGTGCTCAACATCGTGATGACCGGAATCGAAGGGAAACAGAACATGGCGAAAATGCTCGACGCGATGCGGGCAAATCCGCCGAAGGAAATCGCCGGCCTGCCCGTGACCAGGTTTGAAGATTTGCGGGACGATCGCGGGCGGATGGGGCCGTTCCGGGGGGAGACGGATAAGGCGGCACGGAACTTTCTGATCTTTCGGCTGGCGGGGGCGAAAGTCTGCCTACGGCCGAGTGGCACGGAGCCTAAAGCAAAGGCGTACATCGAAGTCTATACCGACCCATGTCCGGCCGGGACGTCCGAGGAGAATTGGGCCAAAATATGCTCGGCTGCCGATGTTCGAGTGCAAGCTCTGGCCACCGAATTTGCAAAGCTGGCTTATGGAACGATCGGCCAAACCCCGCCGGCAGGTGTGGA
>DASXPC010000101.1:0-11877 GCA_036493815.1 Fimbriiglobus sp.
CGCATTCGTCGAAGAAGTGCCGACGTCCCACTTTTGAGAAAATTATTCTTCCAGCACCCGAGGGAGTGGTCGCTGGAAGCATTTCCCGACTCTGGAACCAAGTTGTAAGTCAAATGAAATGAATATTTTACGGCGAATTGCCAGTGGACTATTGGCATGCCGTAATTGCCTTCCCGTGGCTGGAAGCATTTTGGGGAGCGTGAAGGTCTATCCGAAGAACGGCAACAACATGGCACCGGTCGATCCGTCTTGGTCCGTTATCGATCGGTACAGCCGAGTTTGGCTGCACGGTACCCGGTCGCTTCCGAATGGGCTTGCCGATACCCTGAGAGTTCGCTGACAAGCGGTGAAGGATCGGTTAAGCTGAATGTCTGCGGCGACACCAATCCCGCTTTGAGGACCAGCCGTGTCCCGGTCAAAACGTGACGGATTGTCACTGGTCGAAGTTCTTGTCATCCTCGCCATTCTGTTCATATTGATCGGTCTCATGCTCCCGGCGACACGTCGCGTTGGTGAGGCTGCCGCGCGCATGCAATGTATGAACTCCCTCAAGCAATTGATGCTGGCGCTACACAGCTACAAGTCAACGGGCATAACAACTGTACATCCAGCACCGGGTCGATTGGATGCACGCGACAGAGAAGCGTTCCCTCCGGGTTGCATTGGGACGGGAACGGTTCCGGAGGAGCGGCTCAGTTGGATGGTCGCACTGTTGCCGTTTCTGGAACAGGGCTCCGCGTATCAGAAATTCGATATCGAGAAGGGGTACGCGGAAAATCTCCCGGCTGCCAAGAGCGCGATCAAGTTGTTCCATTGTCCTTCCGCGAACGAGGCGGGGACGGACAATCTGGTGACGAATTACGTCGCAATGTCGGGCATCGGTCCGACCGCCGCCGGGCAAGCGGCGGGCGCTGCCGGCAACGGCTTCATGGGCTACGACCGCAAGACGTCGAGTGAGATGATCAAAGACGGGACGTCCAATACGATCGCCCTGATGGAAACGCGATCTGGCCTCGGACCGTGGGCCCACGGCGGCGCATCGAACGTGCGCGGATTCGACCCCGCCGATCAACCGTGGTGCGGCGACCAACGGCCGTTCGAAGGACACTCCAACGGGATAAACGCGGCCATGGCTGACGGCTCGGTGCGGTTCATCCGTTCCTCGGTCGACCCGAAGACCCTGGCCGCCGCGATCACCATCGCCGGCGGGGAATCGATTGATCTGGATTGATCGTGCGATGAGGTACCAATTTTTATCGACGGTTCTTCGCTGGCTCGCGGTCGTTTTGATTCTGCGGGTGTTGGCCGAGATTTTGTCGAACTATCCCGACTACTTCCCGCCGAATTTCGATTCTCTTTTCCTGCAGGGCCGCGAGACGACGTTTGCCGGAATCTACAGGCCGGCGTTCTACGTACACATCTTTACCGGTCCGTTCGTGCTGTTCAACGGCCTGATTCTGTTGAGCGAATCCGTTCGCCGGCGTTACGGTGGCTTGCACCGCACATTGGGCCGCATTCAAGTCATCGTGTTGCTGGCGTTCGTTCTCCCGAGCAGTGTGGTGATGTCCCGGCATGCCTTCGGCGGTTGGCCGGCGGGGTTGAGCTTTGTGACACTCTCGGCGGCGACGGCGGTCTGTGCGATCGTCGGAGTCGGTTACGCACGGAACCGCCTCTACGTCCGGCACCGGCGGTGGATGCTCCGCACGTACGTCCTGATCTGCTCGGCGGTCGCCCTTCGTCTCATCTCGGGGGCGGCGGGTCTGGTCGGTGTGTCGAGTCCCGAGCATGCCTACATCGTCGCGGCCTGGTGCAGTTGGGTGCTCCCGCTGGCGGCATTCGAGGTCGTGGATCGCTGCCGGCTTTTCGGCAGACCGCGATCCACGATTCGCCTTCGTAAAGAGCAATCGAGTGTGTCGAACTAAGAAACTTGTATAGTGAAACCATGCAGATATGCTTCATGATGCCGATTCTCGCCGCGTTGGCTCACGCCGATCCGGGTAAATTCTTGCCCAAAGATTTCTTGGTCGAGGTCGAGGTCGAGGTCGTCGAAGGTCGAGTCGGAAAAGACATGGCGGTCGTGAGAATGAAAATATTGCATGTGTACTCGGGGCCACAAGAGTTAAAGGATGTTCTCTTTTCCCTGAATAATGACGCCATAGGCACGGGGCTCATTTGGCACGCCCAGTTTCCAATATTTAAAATTCCTATCGAAAAGCACGAAAAGTGTATCATCTTCGTCCGCTACGAAGAAGATCACGTTCTTGGAATTGCCCCTATTCGCACACCGGAGGGTCGGTTTGTCGAGCTCCCGATGCGTAAGAAAAACTCGGAGGCCCAGTACAAGCAAGCCGAGGAATGGGCCAAGGCTGTCGAAACTCTGGCGCAGAAACGGGTTGAGGAGCGACCCGGTCTCCTCCGCGAACTTGCTTTGAAAAAATCGTATGAGATTGCCCCTTGGGCCATCGACGCTCTGGCAGCCGACGCCTCGGAAACGACGAGCCGATTTCTCGACGGGTTAGTATCCCGGGACGACGTGAATTTCTTCGCCCGGTTCACGTTGGACACGGTTCTGGTGAAACGGTTCGGAAAAGACTGGAAGAACGGGAAACGGCGGCACGACATGATCCGACGAATGACTCAGACGACGGACGAAGTCGAGTTGTTGAGTGTTATCCATTTTTTGAATACCCAGTCAAGGATCGTTCAAAATCCGAACGGTTTCTCGCCCGACGTGGCCATTTCGCTGACTGCTTCCTTGATGAAGAATTACGACTTGCCGGGGCGGGCACGGATCGAAGCATTTCGTGCAACGACGGCGATTGCGAAACGCGAAGGGTTGAATGAAAAGGCATTCGACGCCTTCGTCGATCGTGTTCAAAACGACAAAAACATCGGCATGCGACGGTTTGCGGCCGAATCGATTGGCAAACTGATCGACCCGTCGAAAGAACTCGGCAACAAGCCGAGCAACCTCTCGTTCGATCAACGCGATCGAATCAAACAGATCCTGAATAGCGAGAAGGACGAGCAGGTCCGGTGGCGGCTCGAAGAAGCGATCGAGAAGGCCAAGAAGAACGATAAACATTTCAAGGATAAATAGCCCAACCCTCGATGAGTTCCCCCCCATTTTCCAAGTTCTTACGCCCCGCACTTGAATGCAAACGAACGACGTGCGATTCCGAGTCTCGTTTAACCATCACATCGTCCGTTTTGTCGAGGGCGAGTCGTCCTCTTTCGCCGGCAGCATCAATTTTCAGCCGTAATAGTAAAGCAATTCGCCTGTGTCCCATGCCCAGCTTCTTACCAGCCGAAATTGACCAACCAACCTTCATTTCCCGCCCGGCGGAGTATCTTTGAAGACAGCTACGCTGTGAGTGACGGTTACTCCGTTTTCGCGCCAGGTGGCCGAGCCGTAGCTTTGGAGGACCTTCAGCGTCGTCATCACTTTTGTTGCGATCCGTTGCGATTCCTTCTTATCGCCGGCGTGTTCGGAATTCTGTATGGCGTAACCCACCCACGGCTCGGCGGCCGAGACCAACTCGGCGAAGTTCACGACCACCGCCGAGTCCAGCGGTTTATTCCGGCCGTTCGCCGGCTTATTTCTTCTTCGCCCCGCTGATGATCTTGATCGCCTCAGTGGCGAGGGCTTTCAGGGTTTCGTCCTTGGTCTCCGCCTGGAGCTTCAGCAGTTCTGCAATGACCGGCTTGGACAGGTCGCCCAGTGCGGCCAGACAGGTGATCGCGGCGGCGACGGTAATGGGTTCCTTGGCCTGGAGCGAATTGGCGATGGCCGTCAGGGCGGGCCGGGCCTTGTCGCCGAGCAGGCCGAGGGCGGACAGGGCGTGCACCCGCACGTTCACCGATTCGTCGGAGAGGTTGTCCGAGATTTTCTTGATGTTGTCGTCGCTCAAGTCCGCGCCGTTGAGCCGCATTTGCAGCATGACGAGCCAGATGAGGACGCCTTTGTCCTTTTCGCGTTTGAGCCGGGAACTCACGGTGTTGTACAACGGGGTCACGGCGGCGACGTATAGTTCGGGCGGGACTTCCGGCGGGCCGAGGAGGACGAGGGATTGCACGGCTTCAAGCCGGACCTGGGCACACAAATCGTCGGACATCATGGATTTGAGGGTGGAAACCGCCTTATCGCTCGGCGTCCATCGATCCATTTCGGCTTCTTTCGGTTTGCGGTCCGTGCCCTTGACCCGCGGGGCGGCCGGGGCAGGCACCTGTCCGACCCGGCCGAGGGCCATGGCCACCGTCCGCCGGGTCTCCCACGACGGGTCGTGCGAGATGCCCGCCAGGATGGAAATGGCGTCGTTGGCGAGGATGCCGTAATTCGCGAGGGACCGGGCGGCATGGAGCCGTTCGACCCGCCCCACGCCGGAGTTCGCGATCGCCAGTTTGAGGGCGTCGACGATCGGTTTCGCCTCTTCCCGAGTACGCGCCCCGATCGCACCGAGCGCGATGATGGCGTTGACCTTGACCCCGGTGTCTTCGTCGTTCGCCCGGGCGATCAGCCCCCGCGTCGACGGGAGAACGGCGTCCGGCCCGAACGCGGGAATGACCTTGATGGCCGTCTCCCGTACGGCCGGATCCCGGTCCGAAAGGTCTCGGACCCAGTCGGGGAGCCGCTTCCCGCCGATGTCTGTCGGATAGGTAATGGGTTTGGCCCCGAGCGGGGTCGGGATGGCTTTGGGTTGAACGGGTTGAACGATCGGGGGTTGGGCGGCAACGGGCGAGAGTGTCAGGAGGAGCAGGCCCAGCGTTCGCATGATTCGTCCTCGAGCGGTACTTTCAAAGATAGCGGGGGCGGGAGATTGACACCAGCCAAACCGGTATGGACAGAACGGTTTCGGCCGGTGGGTGTTGGCTCGGCGAGGGTATCGTTGTCGCCGTCGGGCCGCATGTTCGCACGGCATCGAATTCAAATGCGGGTGCTTCCGTCTGACAAGGCCGACGGTATAGTGGTGGAAATTCCGTTTGCGTGAGGCTGCTCATGCCGTCGCTCCCACCTTTCGGCCATCGTGCAAAAAACTCTTCCTCGATCGGCACGGTGGTATTTTGCGTGGTCGGGGGAATAATCGTTTTAACTGCCGTGCTCGCGGTTGCGGCAAACGAAAGTTACAACGACCAAATTGGCGGATTGGGCCGCAAGCCCGTCCCTCATGACGAGCAATCCGCGAAATTGACCGACCATGAGATTGCGGACCTCAAGGAGAAAAAGGCCGGGATTCGGGACTTTCTCTATGGCAGCGTTTGTGCCGTCATGGCATTCGTTGGCGTCGGAGGCGCTTCCATGTATTTGCGGGGCGTTCGCGAATCCAAGCGGGGAATATACGGGTGGGTCGGCAGCCAGGAGGGAGCACGTTCGTTCGGCCTCGTCGGCATTCTAGTGCCGGGCCTCGCTCTTTATAACCTGAACCTGGCGGACAAAGTCGACCCGAGTTTTTTCCCCGGGTTTGTGATGATGTTCGGCGGGCTGCCGCTCGTTTCGGGAATTGTCGGGCTTCACGTCGGCCGGCACAAAGAGGCGATCGGCCTGCTTGCGATTTGGACGGCCGTCGGGTTAGCCGTGGTGTTCTGCCTGTACGCCGATACGAAAGACCTCGGCCGGGTGTTTAGCGGTCAGGGACAAAGTCCGTTGACGACGGAGTCCTACGTTTTGGCGGCTGTCGTGTTGTGGCTGGTGGCCGGGACGGCCGTGTTTGCCGCCGGCCAGCTCATCCGGAGGTATCGACGGAAGCGAACCTACGTCCACAACAACCCGCACGTCCTGGATTCGACGATGGCGTAATCGGCAAAGGTCACGGGCAACGACCCGGATCACACCACTCCCCGCGGGTCCGCGATCTCGCCGGCAAGGGCGCTTGCGGCGACGGTGAGCGGGCTGGCCAGGAACACCTTGGCTTCCTTGTGTCCCATGCGGCCGGGGAAGTTGCGGTTCGTCGTGCTGATGCAACTGATCGGCGTGTTGAGCCGGCCGAAGGTGTCGGACGGGCCGCCCAGGCAGGCGGCGCAACTCGCGTCGCCGATCTTCGCCCCCGCGGCCAGGAAGATGTTCCGCAGGGATTTCCCGCCGATCGTTTCCGTGTCGAGGCCGTTGGCCACTTCGGTCGTGGCCGGAACGACGAACGTATCGACCCGCACCGACTTGCCGTTGAGGATGCCCGCCGCGGCCTTGAAGTCGGTCAGTTTGCCGCCGGTGCAACTGCCGATGTAGGCCCGGTCGAGTTTGGTGCCCTTCACCTCGCTGACCTTCGCTTTGTTGTCCGGCGAGTGCGGCTTTGCCACCACCGGTTCCATTTTCGACACGTCGTAAACCTTCTCGAAGAAATAGGCCGCCCCGGGGTCCGACTTCATGACCGTGTAGGACTTGCTCCCCGTTTTCCTGCCGCGATCGTTCACGTAGTCGAGCGTGATCTGGTCCGGGGCGATGATGCCGTTTTTGCCCCCGGCCTCGATGGCCATGTTGCAAAGGGTCATGCGTTCTTCGATGTTGAGGGCGAAGACGCCGTCGCCGTCGAATTCCATGGCGCGGTAGGTGGCGCCGTCGACGCCGATGTCGCCGATGACGGCGAGGATGAGGTCTTTGGCCATGAGGTACGGGGGCAGGTTGCCGTGGAAGACGAACCGCATGGTGGGCGGGACTTTGAGCCAGGTTTTGCCGGTGCCGAGGACGAAGCCGGCGTCGGTGTTGCCGATGCCGGTGGCGAATTCGCCGAAGGCCCCGGCGGTGCAGGTGTGGCTGTCGGTGCCGAGCAGCACTTCGCCGGGCCGGGTGTGCCCTTCCTCGGGCATGGCGATGTGGCAGACGCCCTTATAACTCTCGGTGCCCACGTCGTAGAAGTATTTGATCCCCTGTTCTTTCGCGAACGCCCGCAGCACGTCAACGTTCCGGTTCGCCATCGCATCTTTGGTGAAGATGTAGTGGTCGGGGATGATGACCACCTTCTCCTTGTCCCAGACCTTTGCATCCTTGCCGAAGTGTTCGTGGAAGATGCTGAACGTGGGCGGACCGCAGACGTCGTGGGTCATGAGCACGTCGACGTCGACCCAGATGTTTTCGCCGGGGCCGACGGCGGGTCGGCCGGCGGCCTTGGCCAGGATCTTTTCGGTCAGGGTCATGGCGGGCATCGCAGGAACTCCCGGGACTTATTCCGGACGTGGGTTGAGCTGGGGGTCGGCGAACAATTCGGCGAGGGACAGGCGAAACCCGGGTAACACCGGGTCGCCGGAAAGGACGTCGGTCGGGGCGAGGCGGACGACGTCCTCCGCACTCGTATAAACTTCGGTCGCATCTTTATTCGGGTCGAACACCCAGACCAATTTCGATCCCGACCGGAAATATTCGCCAATCTTGCGGTCGATCTCGGCCTTGGTGTTCGAGTCCGAGATCACTTCCACGGCGAGGTCGGGGGTGAAATGGGCCACGGGTTTCAGGTGGGCCGTCGGCGCGGGAAGATTTTTCCAAGCAGTAAACGCCAGGTCCGGAATACGGACGATCCCGGGGAACAATCGCATGAGGGCGTCCGCACCGGCGACGATTCCCAGACGACGCGGGCGGACGAATTCCACGACGTAGGCACCCAGAATCGTGGCGAACAGGGATTCTCGAAATCCCATGGCTTTCTCCACCAGAACGCCGTCCACCAATTCGCACAACCGCTTCGGCTCGCCGTCGGCCAGTCGGACGACGTCGTCCTCCGTCGCCGGGTACGACCGCCAGAGCACGCGGTGCGGCGGCACGTCGCCGAGGTTGTGGAGCAAGTCCGCAAAGGTATCGGGCACGTCGATGCTTGCGGGTGTCACGGCAGCCTCCTCCCGTCGCATTGTACCAACCCGGGCGGGGAAACGACGCGGGCCGCGGTGCTCCCGCGGCCCGGTTCCGCACTCGCGTCCCGCGGTCACCGCCCGCGTTCGATCTCGTTCAACCCCCCGGTGCCCCGCTTATACAGCGGCAGGTGGCGGTAGTAGACCTCGAGCGTGAGCAGTGCCATGCAGGTGGTGCCGAGCCGGCCGACGTTGCCGCCGAGAAGGTAATTGTCCCCGGTCCAGCTTCCGGCGTTGGTGCCGGTTTTCGATTGCAGGTTGATGAGCATGTCCCGCATCTTCGGGTTCCATTTCTTGCGCCACTCGTCGCCGCCGAAAAAGTAAACGTCCTGCGTCGCATAATAATAGTAATACATGTTCATGTAATTCGGGGTCGGCGGGTTGGCGTTGATCCCTTCCACGCCCGATTTCAGGCCCGGAGAGAGGTCGCCCCAGCCGTCGAGGTAGACCCGGCAGAGGAGTCCGACGGAGGTCATGACGGTGCCGCGTCCGGTCCGGCCGGGGCTGGCGAGACTGTACCCGTACGTGTCTTTGATCGATCCCGGTCCGGCGATCTTATCCAGGAATTTGCGGGCCCGGTCGAGTACGGTTTTATCGACGGCCATGTCTTTGCACATGCGGGCGCTGTGCAGGGCCTGCACCTGCCAGCCGACGATCGACGTGTCGCCGACGCCGCCGGGGGTGTATCCCCAACTCCCGTCTGAGCCCTGGGCTTTGGCGATGAAGTTGATGGCTTTCTGAGCGGGGTTCAGGAGACGGGATTTGTCTCCGGTCATGCCGTAGGCCTCGCACACGGCGATCGTGCAGATGGCGTGGCCGTACATGATGTGGTTGGATTCGGCGATGGCGAACTGGCCGGTGGAAAGTTGAGTTCGGAGCAGGTAATTGAGGCCGTTTTCGACAGTTTTCTGGTATTTGTTCCCCGCCGCGGGTTTGTGCGTTTGCCCGGCGGCGAGGAACGGGAGCAGGGCCATGCCCGTGGCGACGGCGGATTCGGAGCGGGCACTGCCGTCGAACGCCCAGGACCCGTTCGGTTTTTGCTGTTTGGCCAGCCAGGCCAGTCCTTTCCCTACGGCTGCTTCGCTCGCTTCGTTTCCGCCGCCGGCCTTGAGGAGCATGTTTTTCGTCGCCCCGCTCCGTCCCATCAGGCCGCTGTTCACCATCGTACCGTTCGTCCCGGCACCTCTCATGACGTCGCCGAGCGTGCCGGCAGCCCCCGGCGTCGTCGCATCGGCAGCCGAAAGGCCGGGCAGAGCGGTGAAACTCTCGTTCGTCGTGGCGTTCGGCACGCCGACCGGTTCGGCTTCCTTAACCGGAGCTTCCACGTTCACGTCGGCTTTCAGCGGGACGTTTTCGAGCGCCGCGGCGACTAGCGGGTCCAGTCCGATGTCCGGCTCCGTCAGGTCCGGCTCCGCCTCCACTTTGTCCTTTTCGTCAATGACTGCCGTGAGTTGCTGGTCCGACGGCTTCGCTGCGGCCGTTTTGAAGAAGAAATCCGCCAGCAGCAACCCTGCGACCAGCGTCAAATTGACGGCCCCGCTGATGACCCAGGACGGGACGTGCTTCCGGAGCAGTCGCTCGTGCGCGGTTTCCCCCGCGAATTCCTGGAGGTGGATGATCGATCCGCCGGCGGATGATGCACTCACGTCAACCCTCCTGGAGACCTAAACGCCTGCAAACGGGTTCTGTTGGGTCCGCTGGGCGAGCTTCGCCCGGGCCGTCCGATCCCCGCGGCGGAACCACCATGCCAAGCCGATGCCGACCGCGGACAACGCACCGAGGCCGGACAAAAGCACGGGGACGAACGTCCCCTGCCAGTCGGACCCCGGAATAAAAACCGGAACGGGGACGACCGTCACCGACTTTCCGATCAGGAGGGGGGCCCGTCTTATTTTACCACGGGCGGAAGTCCCGTTGTCTTTGTCTTCACTTTCATATCGCATCACCTTGAACGAATACCCGGCGAATCGGACGTGCGGAGGCGGGTCGAGCTGCAACGCGGGGGTGATTCCCTCGGGCAGTTCGGAAAAGAGGATGCAGACCGGATCAACATTCCCGTTCAGATACAGCCACCCTTCATACAAGGTCGAAATCCCCGCGTCTTCGAGTGGTGCCGTGGCCGTGAACCGCTTCACCCGCCAGAGTTTCCCTTCGAAGCGAATCAGGTCCAACTTATAATCGGCCCGCGACCGGCTCATCAGGTCCTGGTACGAGACGTCCCGGCGGGCGTGTGCTTCCAAGTTGGCGGCGGAAAATTGATTCGCGAACTCGACCACTTCGTTGTAGGACAGGAATTCGTCGAGGTTTTCCCGCTCGGTTTGGAGGCGGGCGTCGTCCTTGATGCCGTCGTAAATCCGCTTGTTCTTATCGATCCGAAATTTGGCCGCGGGGTCATCCGCCCGCGTGCTGCCGACGAAAAGCGCGCAAGCCAATACTGCCGCGGCCCGACGGGCCAACCGTACGCAAGAACCGGTGATGACGGGCCGCCGGCGGGACATAACCAATAACTCCCCCGATAATTAGAGCGACGCTTCGAATTCCCGGTTCCCCAATTCCTGGGAACGTACTCGCGTTGTCGCCTTACGGTTTCTGCTTCAATAATACCGGGCTGACCCTTTCGAACCCCGCCCTCCGGGCGTCGTCGATGAGCACGATGACGTACTGGTAATTGAGCGTATCGCCCATTTCGAGCCGGAGTTTGCTCCCCTTTTGGCCCGCCGATTTGGCCAGGGATTGCAGCCGGGTGAAGAGGACGTGCGCGTCGGCCCCGAGTTTTTCCGCGTCGGCAACGGCCCGGCCGGTGCGCAGCGTGATGGCCCCGATTCCGCCGGCGTCCGTCGCCGTGACCTGAACGATCACTTCTTCCGGTTCGTCGTCCAGAATGCTCGGAATCGCGGCCGAGGGACCCCCTTGCTCGTTCGGAAGCGAAAGCGGAATCTGGGCTTCCGTCGGCGTCACACGAAACGTCACGATGAAATAGAACAGCAACTGAAACGACATGTCCAGCATGGGTGTGATGGGCAAGTCCGGTTCGATCGGCCGGCCGAACCTGCGCTTCTTCCGCTTGCCGAACATGACCCCGTCTCCGGCACGTTAAGATTTGTCCGCGTGGCCGACCACGGTCACCCGAAGTTGCACGTCGCGGTATCCCGCCCGTTTGCACGCCGCCATTACGTCGTACACCCACTTCCACTCGCAGTCCTTGTCGGCCCGGAGAATAACGAGCGGGGTCTTGCCCTGCGCCCGGTCGCGGTCCCGGAGGCCGGCGCGATACAACGTGAGCCGGTTTTCCATGTTCCGTTGCACCCGCAGTGCATTCGTTTCCACGTCGGGTTGGATCAACGCGTTCCACGTCCGCCGCTTAGTCTTCTCGTCGGTCGTCACGATCATGTTGATGAAAATCACCCGGTCAGCGTTTTTGTCGAGGGATTTGGCTTCGACCGCCACCGGGAGGCGGACTTTTTCGCTGAGTTCTTCCTGGGCGAAGTTGGCGCAAAGCATGAAGAACATGACCATTTGCAGGACCATGTCCAGCATGGGGGTCAGGTTGGGTTTCCAGTTTCCCGCCGAGGCCGTCGTCATAGTTTGTCGCGGGTTCCGGGGGAGTTATTTCGCCGGGGCGGCGACGGGCGGCGCGATCACGGGCGACGTCGCGGGTGGCGGTGGCGGCGGTGCGGGTTTCTTCGAGTTGTGATACATCTGCGTCAGCAGGTCGTCGGCGATCTGGGCGACTTCGAGGGTGAGCTTTGAGATCCGGTTGTGGAAAAAGACGTTGAACGCGATGGAGGGGCAGGAGATGGCCACGCCGAGCAGGGTGATGGAGAGGGCGTGGCCGATGTCGTCGGCCAGGGCGGCCGCGTTTTTCCCCTCCCCACTGCTCATTGTGCGGAAGGCCAGGATCATGCCAAACACCGTGCCGACGAGTCCGAGCAGCGGGCCGAGGATGTAGATCACGGCCAGATAATTGTTCTTCTGCTCCTTGTCGATGCGTATGCTTTCGACCATGTTCCCGGCCGCTTCGCGGGCGTCTTCGAGCCCGTATTGCAG
>DASXPC010000102.1:0-8687 GCA_036493815.1 Fimbriiglobus sp.
GACGAACAACTCCCCCTGCACCGGCTCGTCGGACCGCTTGCCCATCGCCATCCGGAGGCCCTCCGTCAGACGCACGATTCGGACGGCCGAGTGTAGCGCCACCGGCGGGGATGTTCAAGAGTTGTTCAACAGGCTGTTAGCTCATGGTGTGGGAAGCAATCCCCTCGTCACACTCGCTGATACGCGTCGAGGAACTCGTCCCGGGAAATACCACTCTGCGTGAGAGCCGCCCTCAGGGTACCCGCTTTGAGCGTCTTGTGCCCCGGCAGCGTCATCGGCGTGATCGTACCGTCCGGCTCCACGCGGGCCAGCGAAACGTGATTGCCCGCACGTACGACGGAGAACCCAAGTACCGCCAGAGCCCGGAACACCCGGTCGGCCGGAGCGTCGCTGGGGAATTTGGACATCACGGCTTCCGATCTAAGCCGGGACCGCCACCTCGGCGATGTACGCTTCCAGCACCGGACCGTCGTCGGCCATTGTGGACAATGCGTCCGGGCCGAACGTTTCGGTGTGAAAGGCCAGTGCCGATCGCACGTCGTCGAGCGCGGATTCGTAGCTATCGCCCTGGCCGACCACGGTTCCACGGGCCAACCCGAGTGGATATGCAACGTACCCGTCCGCGTGTCGTTCCACAACGATTTTAAGGGGGGGCACCATAGCGGTTCTCCGGACTTTCCGTCACGTTACCACGGCCGGGTTGTATTGCCTAGTCACCCCGGCGGTCGTGACGAGGCCGGGGCGTGTCCGTCCCCGTCGGCCCGCGGAACTGGTTCCAGTTATCCGCGGCGGGGAGGGGGGAGGCGGTGAGGAGGAGGGCGGCGAGGCAGCGCATGGCGGGGAACCCGGGGGTGGTCGCGTTAGTCTATCAAACGCGAAATGGGCATTGGACAGCGGCTCAGCTCAATTGCCAGAACGGCCGAGTGATAGTTATGCCTCGACAGCTCCTCATACTTTTAGGTCTGCTACTGTGGTTGGCTCAAAGTCTTGTACTCACGACCAGAACCGCCACCACGGCTTGGTGGCCGATGTCTCCGTAACTGACTCCGAATGGCTCGCCTTGGTCGACGATGCAACATGTTTGGATAAATACTGCTGAGCCTTCTCAATACCCGACGGAGTGGTGACCTCCATGAAAAGGGCAGACGGACCCATTACCAAATTCTCAGGCTTAGATCCCGCGTGAAGTGCGCTATTGACTGCATTGACATCGGCCGACATTAAGGCGAATTTCGGGAACCCCGGGGAACGGGCATACTTGGGAGCCAATGCAATTGCAGCCGCGAAATATGGCTGGGCTGTGAGTAGTCCTGATTCGATCACATCGCCTGCTCCATTGAAGCACAAATAGTCAGAGGAGAACTGCAATCCGAGGCCATCCAAAAAGACTCGGCCCCACGCGATCTGGGTGAACTGGTACGCTCGATCGGCGACGGGGTCCGGAATGCCTGCATCGGCCATCGCACCACGTAGCTCATCTTCGGTGAATTCGAGCCGTGCAGCGATGAACTCCCCGAGCAGAGCAACCGCCGTTTCAGGTGCCATGCATCCGCCTCCGTAACTTCAATCAAACTAGTTTGGGATGAAATCCGGTTAATCCTGTCCATCCTGTCAAAAAATCAACTCACTCACGATCCGTCACATCCGGCAACCCCAATGCCCCCAAATACTCCCGCTCCTTCGCCCGCATGTCCTTCGCTGCCTTCGCGTTCTTGTCGTCGTACCCGCACAGGTGCAGGCAGCCGTGGATCACGTAGAGGAGCATTTCCTGCTCGACCGGGATGCCGCGGTCCGCGGCGTACTCGGCCGCGACCTCGTAGCCGATCACGACCTCGCCTTCCAGCTTTTTCGCCCCGGGTTCGCTGGACGGGAAGGTGAGAACGTCGGTCGGCTCGTCGTGGTCGAGGAACTGCTTGTTGAGGCGGTGGATGTGCGGGTTATTCACGAACGCAAGCGTGACTTTCCCCTCGCGGATACCCTCGCCGTCCAACACCGCTTTTCCTGCGGCCTTGAGGGCCGGGAAATCGAGTGGTTGCTCGTACGGGTTGGCGACGGAAACGCGAATCATGCGAGCCGTGAGATTCGGAATGAATTCCTATGCAAGAACATTTTTGCATTCTACCCTTCCCGCGGAGAACTCAATTACATTAATGCCGGAGTCGGAAATGCCTTTGTCACCCGAATCCCATTCTCTTACCCAGACTCCCCCGCCCCAAATTCAAGCCCGCTCCGGTTCGCTGGGCGATCTTTTCGTCATCAGTGTTGTGGGCTTATTCCTGGAACTCTTGCTGATCCGACTGGTCAGTACCGAAATCCGAATCTTCGCCTACCTGCAAAATACCGTTTTAGTCGTCTGTTTCCTGGGGTTGGGGATGGGATGCTGGGATTCCCGCCGGCGTCCCTTCGTCCTCCGCGATTTATTGATCCCGTTAGCCGCGCTGGTCACGCTTTTGGCGATCCCAACGACCCGGGTGGCGTTGGGCGAGATCAGCACGCTGTTTTCCGGATTCAACGACTTTGTCGTTTGGGTGCCCACGTTCAACGAAGGTTTGAGCCGATATACCAAACCGGCCCTCGGGTTGATCCTGACGTTTTTCCTGATGCTTCTCGTATGGGAAATATTCGTTCCGGTCGGACGGCTGTTGGGCCGGAAAATGAGCGAACACCCGAACACGATTCGGGCCTACTCGGTGAACGTGGCGGGGAGTTTGGTCGGGATCTGGCTATTCGTGTTGGCCAGCGCATTCTTCCTGCCGCCGGTGGCATGGTTCGCGGTATTCGCGGCCGGAGCCGTGAGATTTCTCGGTACCGGCGGTCGGTCGAAGGTGGTGGACGGGATTTTGCTCGGCGGGATAGTCGCCCTGTCCTCGCTGACCAGCCACGAGCCGGGATGGCAGCAAGTCTTGTGGACGCCCTATCAGAAACTCACCGTCAAGGATTTGAAATCGGACGGCCCCGGCGAGTCCGACGGTAAAACCCTCCGCAGTCGACTGCTCGGCCGACGGCCGATCTTCAATACCGGAGTCGGTCAGACTTATATTGCGGTCAACAATACGGGTTATCAGGTGACCGTGGACCTTCGGCCCGAAACGGTCGCGGCCGACCCGGTACGATTCAACCCGGCCCAGCGGGGGTATTCGCAATACGACCTCCCCGCTCGGCTTCACCCGAAGCCGCAAAGTGTCCTGATCGTCGGAGCCGGTAGCGGAAACGATGCCGCCGGGGCCCTTCGAAATGGGGCCCAACGCGTCGTCGCGGTCGAGATCGATCCCGGAATCATCGAGCTCGGCCGACGGCTGCACCCGGAAAAACCCTATTCCGATCCCCGCGTGCAAGTCGTGAACGACGACGCACGCAGTTATTTCGCCACGTGTACCGAGCGCTTCGACGTAATCGCTTTCGGACTGCTCGACTCCCACACGACCACGGCGATGACGAACGCCCGACTCGACCATTACGTGTATACGATCGAAAGTTTATCTCAGGCCAAAAAGCTGCTGAACCCCGGTGGGGTCGCGGTTTTGAGCTTCGAGTCACAGAAGCCGTTCATCACGGACCGGATGGGAACGGCCATCGAAAAGGTGTTCGGGCACCCTCCCCTGGCCTTCCGAATGCCCGTGAACGCTTACGGATGGGGCGGGACCGTTTTTGTAATCGGGGACGACCAGGCCGCGGTGCAAAAGCAAATCGCCGATCAGCCGGCACTCGCGTCGCTGATCGACGGCTGGCAAAAGGCCGACCCGGTGAAAATCCCCGGGACCGCGAAATTGGCAACCGACGATTGGCCGTACATTTATCTGGAAAATCCTTCCATTCCGATCCTCTACTACCTCCTTGCCCTCGTACTCGGCCTTCTGTTCGCCCGCGGAATATACCGAATCGGCGCCGCAGAGACCCTCCGCGGCTGGGGCGGTTCGAATTGGCAATTCTTCTTTCTCGGCTCGGCGTTCATGCTGCTGGAAGTGCAGAACGTCAGCAAAGCCGCGGTCGTATTAGGCAACACGTGGACGGTCAATGCCGTGATCATTTCAGGCGTACTCGTCATGATCCTTCTCGCGAACGCCGTCACCGCGAAATTCCCATGCCTACCCGTCGCACCCGTTTACACCTTGCTCGTGGGAAGTTGTCTCGGCCTCTATCTCCTCGACTTGTCGACGTTTGCTTTCCTTCCCTACCCGACTAAAGCCCTTGTCGTCGGCTTGCTGACAAGCCTACCGATGCTGTTCAGTGGGATCGTCTTCATCCGGGCGTTCGCGGCCTCCGACCGCAAAGACGCGGCACTCGGTGCGAACCTGATGGGGTCGCTGTTCGGCGGACTGCTGCAGACGGTGACGTTTGTCACCGGGATCAAAGCACTCCTGCTGATCGTGGCCGTGCTGTACGTCGCCGCGTGGCTGACCCGGACGCGGAAGGCAGTCACTCCGGGATCGCATATCCGATTGGAGCCGATGGAGGAGAAGACCACCGAAATCGTGCCGGTTCAAGCCATGGTCGATGGGGCAGCCGTATAGTTTTTCGTAACGGAAGGGGCCGGCTCGTCGAAAACGACCGTCCCCAGCACTTCGTTCGCCAGCGCCGCGTAATCCGTGGCACCCGGACAGTTCGGGGCATAATCGAAGATCGACTTGCCGTAACTCGGACACTCGGCCAATTTCACGTTTCGGCGGATGCGGGTGTCGAATACGCGGGCCTCGGCCCAGGGGACGCCGGCGCCGCGGCCCTTCTCCAGAAATGTCCGCAGGTCGTTCACGACTTCGTTCGCCAATTTCGTACCCGAGTCGTATAGGCAGACCACGACGCCGGTCACTTTCAATCCGGGGTTGATCCGCCGACTGACCAGGGCTGTGGTTTCGAGCAGCTTGCCGAGGCCGTGCAGGGCGAGGAAATGCGGCTGGAGCGGAACGAAAACCTCGTCCGCAGCAGCGAGGGCATTCAGGGTCAGAACGCCGAGTGACGGGGCACAATCCATTAGCACGAAGTCGTATTGCGCCGAATCGGCTGCGAGGGCTTCGCGGAGTATCACTTCCCGGCCGACGACGCCTGCCAGTTCGACTTCCGCGGCAGCGAGATTAATGTTCGACGGACAGAGTGTGAGATTATCGGCCACGGTCCGTCGAACCGCGGCCAGCGGTTTATTCGCCACCAGCACGTCGTAAAGGGTGAGTTCGTCGGGAGCCGGTTCGACACCGAGGTGCGTGCTGGCGTGGGCCTGCGGGTCGAGGTCGAGCACGGCCACCCGCCGGCCAGCCTGAGCCAGCGCCGCCGCCAGGTTAACCGTCGTGGTCGTCTTCCCGACGCCGCCCTTCTGATTGATCACCGCAATCCGTCGCATGAGAGACCCCGTTCCGGAACGCACCATCGATGCGTCGCTAATTCCTTGCCGAACATTCACGAAATCTTATAACCCGCAATACCTCTCCCGAACCAGACCAACTCGGTCGACGCCCCCGGACCGTCCGGAGCCGTGCGTCCCACACGCCCTCGGAGTTTTCCAGCATGACCGCGGCGAACGCACGTCAGGTGGCCGTCCAGGTAATTGCCACCACCTCGCACCCGTTGAACCGGTTGAACTTCACCGAAACGCACCTGAAAGACCTGTTCGGCATCAACGTGTTCAACGAGGAAGCCCAGCGAGCCCGGCTGCCGAAGCCGGTGTTCAAAGCGTTGCAGAAGACGATCAAGCAGGGAGCCCAACTGACCGACCCGACCGTCGCCGACGCCGTCGCCAGCGCGATGAAGGACTGGGCGATCGAACACGGGGCGACGCACTACACGCACCTGTTCCAGCCGATGACCGGCCTGACGGCCGAGAAACACGACAGCTTCCTCGCCCCCACCGGCACCGGCGGGGCCGTCGCCGAGTTCAGCGGCAAGGAACTCATCAAGGGTGAACCCGACGCCAGCTCCTTCCCCTCCGGCGGCATCCGCGCCACCTTCGAGGCCCGCGGCTACACCGCCTGGGACCCGACCAGCCCTGCCTACATCCGCGAAGGCCCGAACGGCGCGACGCTCGTCATCCCCACGGCATTCGTCTCCTGGACCGGCGAAGCCCTCGACAAGAAAACGCCGCTCCTCCGCAGTATGGAAGCACTCTCGCACCAGGCCCTGCGCATCCTCCGCCTGTTCGGCAATACGGACGCGAAAAAGGTCTTCACCACCGTCGGCCCGGAACAGGAATACTTCCTGATCGACCGCAACCTGTTCCTGCTGCGGCCCGACCTCATCAACTGCGGGCGGACGTTGTTCGGCACCAAACCGCCGAAAGGCCAGGAACTGGAAGACCAGTATTTCGGCACCATCCCGGAGCGGGTGATCGCGTGCATGGCCGATAGCGAGGCCGAGATGTTCAAGCTCGGCATCCCTGTGAAGACCCGGCACAACGAGGTCGCCCCGAGCCAGTACGAAATCGCCCCGATCTTCGAGGACTCGAACCTCGCGACCGACCACAACATGCTGATGATGGACGTGATGCGACGGACGGCCGAGAAGTACGGCCTCGTCTGCCTCACCCACGAAAAGCCGTTCGCCGGGATCAACGGGTCGGGGAAGCACAACAACTGGTCGATGGCCACCGACGCCGGCGAAAACCTGCTCAACCCCGGCGACACCCCCCACGATAACGCCCAGTTCCTCGTCTTCTGCGTGGCCGTCATCCGGGCCGTCGCCAAGTACCCGGAACTGCTCCGCGTCAGCGTCGCCAGCGCCGGCAACGACCACCGGCTCGGCGCCAACGAAGCCCCGCCCGCCATCATCTCCATCTTCCTGGGGGACCAGCTCCAGGACGTGATGGACCAGCTCGAAGCCGGGGCGCTCAAGAGCACCAAGCAGGGCGGGTTCATGGAAGTCGGCGTCAGCGTGCTGCCCAAACTGCCCCGCGACGCCGGCGACCGCAACCGCACCAGCCCGTTCGCTTTTACGGGAAACAAGTTCGAGTTCCGGGCGGTCGGGTCGAGCTTCTCGATCGCCGGTCCGAACACGGTGTTGAATACGATCGTGGCCGAGTCGCTCGACTTCATCGCCAGCCGGCTCGAAGCGGACGTGAAGGCCGGGAAAAGCCTGAACAAGGCGATCCAGGACCTGCTCCCCGGCATTCTGCGGGAATCGAAAAAGGTCGTCTTCAACGGCGACGGGTACACCGAGGAGTGGCACAAGGAAGCGGAGAAGCGCGGCCTGCCGAACCTGCGGAGCACCACCGATTCGATCCCGGTGATCGTCCGCAAAGACTCGATCGACCTGTTCACGAAGTACAAGGTCTATACCGAGAAGGAACTGGTCAGCCGGTACAACATCTTTAGCGAGAAGTACGTAAAAGAGGTGACGATCGAAGCGGACATGACGGCGAACATGGCCCGGACGATGATCGTGCCCGCGGCCGTGCGGTATCAGACGGAAGTGGCCAATGCCGTGGTCGCGACGAAGCAGGCCGGCGTCGACGCCCAGGGGCAAATGGAATTGCTGCGGGAATTGACGCAGATACTCACCGCGTTTCAGGCCGCGACCTTGACGCTGGAACAGGCCGCCCACCACCACCCAGACGGGGAACTGTTCGCCCACGCGAAGTACGTCAAGGACCACGTCATCCCGGCCATGGCCGAGGCCCGCACGCTCGGCGACAAGCTGGAAACCCTGGTCGCCGACGACCTCTGGCCGCTGCCGACGTATCGGGAGATGTTGTTTCTGAAATAGGTTCACCGCGATGAGTAGTCGGCTAAGCGGAGCGAGGAATCAGTCACCCGCTCCTCGTTGTTTTCGGGCCGGAATGGTAGGATGAATGGCCGTGTGGTATGGTGCAATGGAGATAGGAGGATGAGGTATGGCCCTTTCGCTAAAAAGTCTCGGCCTTGACAAACTCAGCGTGACCGACCGGTTGGAACTGATGGATCAACTCTGGTTAAGTCTCGACGCGGATGCTGGCAAGAACGATATTCCCGAATGGCACGTCCACGAGATTGAACGGCGATTGGCCGACGCCGACGCCAATCCGGAGGCGGTGATTACCTGGGCCGAGGTCAAGGCCCGGATGGAAGCCGAGTTGTGACCAGACCGCTCGTTCTGCGACTGGAAGCCGACCGCGATCTCGTTCGTATCGTCCGCTGGTACAATCGACAACACCCGGAACTTGGCCGGTACTTTTGGAACTGGACCCAAGGCGTACTAAACCAAATCGAATTCAATCCGGAACGCTATGCCCCTGTCTGGACGGACGTCCGGATCGGCCGTATTCCCCGATTTCCCTACTTGATCTACTATCGCATTCACCCAAACCGGGTCGAAGTGTTCGGCATTCTTCACGCCAAACGTGGACGCCGTGCGTGGCGTTCAAGACTCGATTGATGGTTTCGACGAACTAAACTTTCAACCGATCCGGAGGCTCTTCTTCTCCCGTATTCACTTATCCTCCGTCATCTCCCCAAAACGCGGCCTGGCCCACTCGATGGAAAGAACGTACTCATCCGGCTGAAATTCCCGGATCGTCTTCGCATTCGCTCCGTTCGAGTCCACGATTGTGATTCGCTTCGCCGTCGCCCCGAACCCGCCTCCGCCGGCGACGCCGGGCCCGGCAACACGATCCTCCCACAACACCGCCACCCGCTTGCCGTCGGGCGACCAGACGGCGGTGCCGTTGAGAAGCGAATCGGCGATCTCGTCCGCCAGCGGCACCTTAACCGCCTTCCCTTTCTCGAGGT
>DASXPC010000103.1:0-6959 GCA_036493815.1 Fimbriiglobus sp.
GCGTTACGCCGGGAACTGTTGCGGGACGAATTATCGGCCGTATTGGCCGCGGCACCGACCGCGAAGAAAATCCACGCCGCCACGGAACGCCTGCTGCAACTGGCCGCGTGAGTGCATGGTTGTTGCGGAAAGTACAGCTGATATGCGAGAGACCACATTTCACCGAATGTTACTACGGAAATCAGTGGCTTGGGTCGCGAACAAATAGTTTATGAGAACGTCGCAGTCGGCTCCAAACCACATCGTCGCGGGTGTATCGGACGAGGATGTTCGTGTCCAGGATGTATTGGACGGATTCCATTTACGAAAGGTCTTCCAGCATTTGATAGATTTCTTCGTCCGTCTCATCCCCCGGCCAGGTTCCCTCGATTACGTCATTCAACGTCTTCCCTTCCGGTAACGGTCGGGGCGGTTGGCAAGAAGCGAGAATTGCTGCCCGGTCAACCAGCATCTCGGCTTCCGACCGATTCTTAATCCGCCGGATCGCCAGCTCCAGGGGATCGACGGTGTCGTCGTCCTCTTCCAGTTCGCCGTTCTGGTCCTTCGTCGATGTAGTAGCATTCATGTCAATTCCTCCCCCGATCGTACATCGAAGTCATTCTAACATTACGACCTTCCCGCCCGCAACGCCTTGTCCCCGATGTCGGTCCGGTAATGCATCCCGGGAAAGGAAATCAACTGCACCGCCTCGTACGCCCGGGCTTTCGCCGCGGCGAGGTCGTCGCCCCGTGCCGTCACCCCGAGCACCCGGCCGCCGTCGGTGAGAATGCGGTCCCCCGCCAGTTTCGTTCCGGCATGGAACACCTTCACGTCCGGCAGTTTCGCCGCCGCGTCCAGCCCGGAAATCGTTTTCCCGGTTTCGTACTTGCCCGGGTATCCGCCTCCGGCCAATACCACGCACACGGCCGGGCGGGGATCCCATTCGACCCCGCCGCCCTCGAATTCGCCGAGCCGTTCGTCCGCCACGGCTTCGAGCAGGTCGAGCAGGTCGGTCTTCAGCCGGAATAGCAGTGGCTGCGTTTCCGGGTCGCCGAACCGGCAGTTGAATTCGAGCACCCGCAGGCCCTGATTCGTCAGCATGAGCCCGGCGAACAACACGCCGTTGAACGGGAACCGGCCTCGCTTCATCGCGTGGACGATCGGCACGAACACGCCCGACTCCGCCATCGCGACCAATTCCGGCGTCCCGACCGGGGCCGGGCAATACGCCCCCATGCCCCCCGTATTGGGACCTTTGTCGCCGTCGTGCACCGCCTTGTGATCCTGCGTCGGCGGCAACGGCAGAATCGTCCGCCCGGCCACCAGAGCTAGCAGCGATACTTCTTCCCCTTCCAGCTTCTTTTCGACCACGATCTGCCGGCCCGCCCGCGGCCCGAACTCGTCCTTCACCATGATTCGTTCGACCGCCTGCAAGGCCTCGGCGTTGTCCTTGCACACGACCACGCCCTTCCCCGCCGCCAGCCCGTCCGCCTTGACCACGACGGGATAATCGCGGGTGGACACGTAGTGCCGGGCCGGGTCGGGGTGGTCGAAGATGCGGAACTCGGCAGTGGGCACGTCGGCGTGCCGCATGAGCTGCTTGGAAAACACTTTGCTCGATTCGATCCGCGACGCCGCCTTGGACGGGCCGAAGACCTTGATGCCACGGGTCCGGAGGAAATCGGACAGGCCGAGGGCGAGCGGGTCTTCGGGGCCGACGACGACGAGGCCGACCGCTTCCTTTTTGCAGAACCGGGCCATCTTTTCGAAGTCGGTGCCGTCGAAGGGGACGTTGACGCCGTCGAGTGCGGTGCCGGCGTTTCCGGGAGCGCAATAAACCGTTTCGGCCCGGGGCGACTGAGCAAGTTTCCAGACGAGGGCGTGCTCCCGCCCACCCTTACCGACGACGAGGACATTCATGGGAGTAATGTAGAAGCTCCGAGGACCGCGTCCGGCCCGACCGCTCTTCTCGGGGCTACCCATAGGCATCAAAAAGAGCGGCCGGGACGGCCGCGGTCCCCGACTTTACGCCCCGGCCAGTTCCTTCCAGAGGGCCTTGTAGTAGCGGAGCACTTCGACGCCGGCGGCGGGGTCGAACGATTTGCCGACTTCGCAGAACGTGTACCGGTCGAACCCGATGCTTGCCAGCTTGTGGAACAATTCGCGGTAGGGGTATTTCCCGGTCTCGTCCTTGTACAGCTCGTTGATGTGGCACGACTTGATGTGCGGGGCGAGCAGGTCGAAGCTCTCGGCAATGCTCCCCTTCACCACATCGGTGGGGTTGGAGTTCCAGCAGACGCCGACGGCCTTATGCCCGCAGGCGTCCATGATTTTCTTCATGTTTTTGGGGATTTGCGTGGTGCCGCCGTGGACCTCGACGAAGATTTCGAGGCCCAGATCCTCGGCCGCTTTGCCGCACTCGATGAGGGCCTGGCCGATCTGGTGGCAGGCGCGGTCGACGGTGTACCCCTTGGCAATGCCGTTCGGCCGCACCTTTACGCCGTGCCCGCCGAGGTCTTTCACTAAGCCAAGAAACTGCTTGGTCTCTTCGATGTTCTTCTTCACTTTGGCCGGGTCTTCGGACTGAAACTCGCAGGCGCTGCCGCAACTGAAAAACTGGATTCCCGAGTCGGCGAACTTCCCCTTCACCACCATCCGCTGGTCGGCCGAAAGGCTCGGTTCGACCCCGTGTTTGTGCGTCGTACGCAACTCCACGCCGGGTATCCCGGCCTTCTTGCAGACGTCGAGGATCGTCTTCAAATCCCAGTCTTTCGCGACGTTATAGGTGACGAGGCCGCAATGGAATTTCGGCTTCGCGTCGGCGTGGAGGCCATAGGCCTGGGTTTGGTGGGGGGTCAGCCCGGCCACAATCGGTGTCGCGGCCGCGGCCGTCAGGAACGTCCGGCGAGAGGGGTTTGCCATGTTGGCACCTTTTTTATGAAAGGAGAGTGCGCGCAACCCATGATGGCAGAAAGGGATAAGGAATCAACCCAAAAATCTTTCGGCCCGGGGCAATAACTCCCCGGGCCGGCGCATCGTTAGGGTGCAAGCACTGTCGGGCCGGGCGGGCAACGGGGTTGGCAGCGTCCCCGAAGTCTCCCGGCCCGGCTTGTTTCACTTCTTCTTGTTCGGCAGTACATTTTGCTTCTTCATTTCGAATTCGAGTCCACCGATTCGATGCTGAATTTCCGCGAGTTGGATCACGATTTGTTCCAATTTCAGATCGGGCGGTCGAACCCGACTCGTCCACATTGCGACCACCAGCTTGTTCTTTTTGTCTTGTTGCACCTTAATGTCCGCTTGTACTTTGGCAATATTATCCCGAAGAACACTTAACTCCCCGTCCAAAATCGCGATCTGAGCCCCCGTCTTGGTTAACTCAAGGAGTTTGTGATCCTGTTCCGCGAGTTGTTTCACCCTCCACACGATGGACATTCGAGTCAATTGAATCTCGGATTCTATCTCCCGCTTATTCCGCTCGAAATCCCGAGTGAGCCGGATGTGTTCGAGATCGGACGCCTGGTAGCGGACCAGCTTTTCCAGTTTTTCGATGTCCGACAAGAGCAGGACCAACTCCTCTTTGGTGTTCGACAACTCTATTTCAGGAACAGAGTTCGCCTTCATACCCTTGTTTTTAATGGTCATTTCTCGAACCTTGGATTCCAATTCCGCTTGCTTTCGGTACATGACGCCGAGCCGAATTCCATCCCGAGAATTGGGATCGATTTTGGATTCCGAGCCGGTGAACTTCGAATCCTGTGCAAAGAATTCTTGTAACTGCTTCAGTTTCATTTCCCGTTCGGCGATCATCTGTTCCTGCCGTTTGATCTCCGACTGACCGGTCGTCACTCCGTCCCGTACGGCGTCGGCCCGACGGAGGAAGGACGGTAATTCTTCGACCGACAGTTCGCGACGCGCCTTCGTCTTTTCGAATAGTTGGGTATTGAGACGGATATTTTCTTTTTCCCGGTCTGTGATATACTCTTTGAGCGATTCGATCTGTACACGGAATGTCGCCTCGATCAACTTTACGTACTTCTGCTCTTCCGTTAACGGCGGCGTCTGCATCTCCCGGGTTACCTGCCAAGGGCTTCGCGGGGCGGGAAGGGTTTCCCCCGCCGCTGCTGTCGCTTGTCCGGTCCCGGCCCCACCCTGCACCCATGCCACTCCGCTTCCAACCCCGACTGTTAGCACCATCGCCAACGCGATCGTCGCGGGGAGTTTCCAAGCACTCATGCGAATCACCTCGGTAGCGAGTAAGGTTGGGGCGGAAGTCAGCACGGCCTCGCCGGCCGCGTACGCCGCGGCCGGGGCGACGGTCGCCGAGACCAGTTGATCGGAAACCGTCGCGGTCACCAGCACTGCCGACAGTGTGACGCCGCGTTGAGTCAGGCGGGCCGAGAGGCGTTGCCGGGCCGTCGCCAGCCGGGAAAGGACGGTTCCCTGCGGTACGCGGAGCAGTTGGGCCGCTTGAGCCGTCGTGTGGTTTTGAAGGTAACAGAGGACGATCGGCAGGCGGAACCGCTCGGGGAGGTGGCCGATTTCCGCGTCGAGGATGCTCGTGCGGTCGGGGTCGGGAAACGGGTGGGTGCCAAACGACTCGGCCGCGAGGACCGTTTCCCGGGCCTGCAACTTCCGCCGGCGACGGGCCGCCTTGGTCGCCGCCCGCCGGGCGACGCGGTGCAGCCAGCCTGGCACGTTATCGGCCCGAATCGCCTGGGCCTTGCGGGCGAGGACGAGAAAGGTGGCCTGGAAGGCGTCCTCTGCCAGGTGGTCATCCCCGACAACCCGCCGGCAGACGCCCAGGACGAGCCCGCCGTGCCGCCAGACGAGAAGCTCGAACGCCGCCTGATCCCGGTCCCTGACGAACCGGGCCAGCAACTCGGCGTCCGGCACCCGGTCCGCCTCCGCCGGCGGCAGTCGACGAATCAGCCGGTCGAACAAACTCCAGCTCGGGCGGGGCATATCCACCTTCCTTACCCAGCCTATGCCCCGAACTCCACCGGCTATTCGGTTTTTCTGGGGGTTTTCATTTTCGGAGGGCTTGCTTCAGGTCCGTTACTTCCTTGCGTAACTTACTGAGTTCCAGCAAGACCATGTCGATACGGTCGGTACGATTGGCGTCTGACCCCACTGGCAAATCGACCAATGTGATTGATTGTTCCACATCCGCAAGTTTTTGGTTCCAGTCCACCAGTTGCGACTTGAGGATCGCGACTTCGCTCTCCAGCTTACCAATTTGAATTCCAAGTTTTATATCTTGTTTCATGTTGTTTTCGAGAAGAACAATATGCTCTTGTAAAAACGTCGCCTTTGCCATGTCATACTTTTGCTTCTTTTCAAGTTCCCGCAAATCCCGATTATAGTTTTCCTGTGCGAGCGATGTGCGAATATCATCTTCTTGACTAATAATCTCATTTGATAAAATATTTAACTGCTTCTTCAAACCCATTACAACTGCATCAGTCGGTTGTTTCCCACCGTGTGTCGCTTGATCGATATTAAGTTCGACCTCAATCATTCTTTTGTTAAAGGCTTGCAATCGCATACCGTACCGTGTGCTCGTATCGATCCGAACGGGTTTCCTCGATGTCATTTCTTTTTTCATTGCATCGTTCAATTCTTTGACACGATTTTCGAAGATTTTAATATCAAACCTGAGACCTTTCAGATCCTGATTGGCAGTCGCCAATTGCCTGCCTAAATCGGAGTAACGCTGTTGTATGACGGGGAATTCCTCCAGCGACAAATCACGCATCTGATTAACCTTTTCAAGAATGCGTTGATTCAACGAAGCGACTGACTTCTCGATCTCCTCCCGCTTTTGTTCTAACTTGATTCGGAATTGTTGCCGTGCGGCTTCTTCCTGTTTCCTATTATCGGGTTGCGGTTTCGACTGTTTCGGTTCCACTCTCGAAGTCTGCCGTGCTACATTTCCTTGTCCCTGTCCGCCGCCTTGCACCCACGCGACACCGCTTCCCACGCCGACCGTCAGCATCATGGCCGCCGCGATCCCGGCGGGGAGCTTCCAGGCACTCATGCGAATCACCTCGGTTGCGAGTAAGGTTGAGGCGGACGGTACAGCGGCTTCGCCGACCGCGAACACCGCGGCCGAGCGGACGGTGGCACTGATCAGTTGGTTCGACGCAACGGACGAGGCCGCGAGTGTGGCGGGCAGGGCGACGCCCCGCTTCGTGAGCCGGGCCGAGAGCCGTTGCCGGGCGGTCGAAAGGCGGGAGAGGACGGTGCCGCGGGGAATTCCGAGGATGCGGGCCGCCTCGTCGGTCGTGTAATCCTGCAGGTAACAGAGCAACACCGGCAGGCGAAACCGGTCGGGCAGCCGGCCGACTTCGGCGTCGAGGATCGACTTCCAATCGCCGTAAGGCTGGGACGCCGCGCAGACCGGCTCGGCCGCGAGCGTCTTTTCCCGAACCGAGACCTTCGCCCGCTTTTTCGCCGCCCGCACTGCTACCCGCCGGGCGACCCGGTGCAGCCAGCCGGCCAGGTTCCGCCCCCGCACCGGCCCGGCCTTGCGGGCCAGGACGAAGAAAGTTGCCTGAAACGCGTCTTCGGCCAAGTGTTCGTCGCGGAGGATACGCCGGCAGACGCCGAGCACGAGAGCCCCGTGCCGCCAGACGAGCAGTTCGAACGCCGCCGGGTCCCGGTCCGCGGCGAACCGGGCGACGAGTTCGGCGTCGGGCACGAAATCGCCGTCCGGCGGCGGCAGCCGGCGGATCAACCGGGCGAACAAACTTCGCGGCGAACGGGCCATGCGGGCACCTGGGTTACCCATCCAGAGACACGGAGTGACGGCGCGATTCGGAAATATCCGCAAAAAACTGAGACTTCTCGCTGGACGCGACAGGTCTTAACCACCTGCACTGATTGACCTTCTCAAAAAATCCAGCCTGTGCCTCTTTGGGGGTTACCACACCAACCCATTGAGGACACAGGCATGGACGCCGCTCGTGTTCGCGTTC
>DASXPC010000104.1:0-7681 GCA_036493815.1 Fimbriiglobus sp.
GACGAACAACTCCCCCTGCACCGGCTCGTCGGACCGCTTGCCCATCGCCATCCGGAGGCCCTCCGTCAGACGCACGATTCGGACGGCCGAGTGTAGCGCCACCGGCGGGGATGTTCAAGAGTTGTTCAACAGGCTGTTAGCCGTTTCGTCGCAGGATATTCGAAAATCGGACAAAACATCCTCACGGCACACTGATCCAGAAGATTCGGTGTTGTTCAGGGTGGGCATAGGGTGGGCAGTATTGCCCGTGCGAGCCAAACGCGCTATCATTGTGAGTCAAACCTGATCCGTGACGCAAAACCTTACGACGGAAGAGAGTTCAACGCGACAGCGATGCGACTAAGACGAGGCCGAAATGTCCGCGAAACTAGGTTCAAATCCTACCTCAGCACGTCCTGCAGATAATCTTCCCCGTTTCTCATGCCTAAACTGGGTCAATGCTAACTCAATGCGACCCGACTTCTGCTACCAAATTGCTACCAAACCCGATCGCAATCGTCTGAGGTGGGGAAACGCGAAGAGCCGCAAACCCTTTGGTTTGCGGCTCTTCTTTCTCAGCGAGGGCGACGGGACTCGAACCCGCAACCACCGGATCGACAGTCCGGCACTCGACGTTACCCAGTTTCAATGGCGCAAGTATTTATATATTATCAACTTAAAACACAACACTATTTCGATGGTTCTCGGTGTCCTTGCTGGAGCAAGAGTGCCGACAACCATCAATCCCAAAAAAAGCAATCCGTATCAATTGGTGTGTTTTCAACTTTATTCCACGTACACTTCACCGGTCAACTCGAAGAAGGCGTCGAATCCGAGTAGTTCGGGCGGCTTGCCGTTGGGCGAAATGTTCGTCTCGAGGTGATCGGTGACCCGGGTTTCCGCCCCGGTGCCGGCACCGACTACGAGTTCGGCCTTCGCGTCGCCGTCCGGGTCTTTGATTGTAAGGCGGATGCCGCCCAGGCCGTTCACGTCGCTGCGGAGTAATTCGCCCGTTGAATCGGACGGCCCGCCGGCAACAACCTTTTCGGGGGGATTCGCCCTCCGAATTCGACCGGCGTTTCTCACGGTGAACGTGGTCCGGGTGACTCGGGTCGGATTCCAACCCGGACCCGACCGGCCAATCGGGTCAGGGCATAAATCCCGCCCCGATGGCGACAACGACCAACGCGACCACAACATGAATGCAATGCCACTCCAACATAGTCGGGGCGACAAGCTGCCAATCGAACTTTTCATCGCCGGTGTCCGGGGCTGGGAAGCTGGATTTCTTCGTTCCTGCCTCGGATTTTAAGGATGTGCTGAACGCAAGACGCTTCTCCCAAGGAACGGTTTTTGGGAACCATCGCCGACACTGTCGCGATGGTAATCGGTTCGGCTTTCTAAGACAACGACTTCCCCCTCCCCGTCGTGCGGGAGCATGATTCGCGGATTGCAACTGTACGGGCCGGATCATCCGGGCGACGCTTCGGGCGGAAAGTCTTCGCGAGGCGGGCATACGGCACCCGGGCAAGGAACGGGCCGAGGTGCTGTGCCGGTTTGGACCGTTAAGTTACCTCTCACAGTTGTAGTGCCCGGTGAGCCCACGAACGGCACGGACTATTTTCCATCGGGCCGTTTGGAGATGTCGAGTGGAGTGAGCCGACTGAGGACGGAACGAGCTTCTGCAGCCAGTTGCAAATCTTGAACTTGGTCGGCCCACTTCCCAAGAAGAGCGCGGGCTTCAGTTGTTCCGATTCGTTCCAGAATTTCAATCGCCCGTAAGCCGCAGAGAGTGGTTCCTTTCGCAGGGATCTGGATAGGAGTTGGTGGAATGGCGCTCAAAATCCCTTCCAAGCGTCGCCGGGCCTCCATAGAAGGTTGACCGATAAGGGCTTGCCGCACCGCCGGCTCGACCTTCGCTCCGAGCTCGCCCAGTTTTTTGGCCGCCTCTTCGCGTGTCGCGAACAAGGCGGCATCGAGATCGGTAATGAGAGCCGCGACTTTGGGATCGGGTGCGACTTGCGGTGGGAGGAACTCCACTGCTAAGTGTTTCATGGCGACTAACGGATTGCGGACCGCTTGGTCCACCATCGCACGGGCCGTTGCCGGGGATTCGCTGCCGAGGACAGGCCAGTTAATCGCCGTCCCCGTGTCGGCTGGCTTTGGCACGGCCCATAGGGTTATCGTCCCGTCCTTGTGGCCCGTAGCCAGGGTCCGGCCATCGGGTGAGTACGCGACGGGCTGGGTCGAAGCCCCTCGGGCGACAGAATCAAAGTTTAAGTCAGGGGCCGCGAAGTCCGCCATTCGTTGCCCGTCGAACAAGTCAAATACGTGAACGCCCCAGCCGTCCGCCAACGCAATCGTTCGACCGTCGGGCCCGAAGTCGATCCGTGCCGTATTGCCCGCCTTCGGAATCCGAAGGAGAAGTTTGTCGGTCGCGAGTTCCCAAACCCCCATGGTTTCGGTCTCGGTATTGCCGTCAGCAGCTTTCCCTTCGATCCGGCCTGCAAGTAAACGACCGTCAGCCGAGAACCAGGCGGCACCACTGACTCGGTCATCACCGGGTGTGAGGCGTTCACCGGGATTGCCGACCGGGGAAAACAGTTCGGCCCCCGTTCGAGTTTGATAAACCTTACCGCCGATTGCCGCCCATCGACCGCACGGAGAAAATGCATTGACCGTGAAATAGAACTCACCCGGGACCGTGAACCGGTTCAATTGACGTCTTGCAACGCTGTCGAACACGGTCACATACATCTGGGTGTTGCGTACTTTCTTCGGCTCGTCACAGGATGCAACGACCAGAGTTCGTCCGTCCCGGGCCAAGGCAAAAGCCCGGAGGCCGTTGATCCCCACGTCTTTCGGGCCGGTCCATTCGACCGTCCGAAGTTCCTGCCCCGCGGTCGGATCGTAGACCGTGACTTGGTTGGGAGTCTTGTAATCGTCCGCACCGACAGACCGGATTCCGTCCGGGGTTTGGACGTACTGGTGACCGAAGCGAGCGTTATGAATCGCAAGGCGCTTACCGCTCACGGCATCCCACCTGGCCGAGTTATTGCACCATCCCGAGGCGATTACTTCTTTCCCGTCGGGGGTAAAGGCCAAGTCTTCAATCGGGCCGCCAAGGCCTTTACCCGGTGGGGATTCGAAGACCAAATCGCCCGTCGTGAGGTTCCACCGTTGTAACCTCCCGTAGTTCGTCACGACAGTCTTGCTGTCGGCGGAAAACGCCCCAACCATGGGGCCATAGCCGCGGCCGGAATCGTTCGACGTAGAAACCCGCCCAATCTCTTGAGCGGTCCGAATATCCCAGAGCACCATTTCCTGATTGAAACTCAGAACGAGCGTCCTGTTGTCCGGTGCAAATACGAAGGGGAAATTCGGATGAGCCCGGCGACAGGCTTGGAAACTGACGGTCGTCTCGTCCGTAGTTGGGTTCACATCGATGATTTGGTAGCCGTTCGGATTCGCCCTGCCGCCCGTATACGCGGCGACTGTTCGACCGTCGGGAGAGAAGGCGAAAGGTGTGTCAATGTCCGGCAGCTTCCAGAGTTGCTTGCCGGCAGGCACGTCGAAGCAGGCCAGATATGTTTTGCGGGCTCCCCTTGTGCCAGCTACCTGAGAAACCATCACTCTCTTCCCGTCGGCTGAGAACTGAATGTCAGAGACATTGATTTCGAGATCCCCAATATCTCTGCCCCTTCCTGTCGACGTATCGTAGGCGCGAAGGATTCTTCGAACGTCCAAATCCTCCCGGACGACCAATACCTTCCCGTCCGGTGAAAGGGCATAATTCCCCGTTAGTACGTTACCCCCGACCCGGACGTCGGGGTCGGGCTTCCTTCGGATCAGGATTTTTCCTGTAGCGATATCGCAAACGGTCAGCCGCACCATCCCCTTCACCCGCTCTTGGATCACGGCCATCTTTCCATTCGCCGAAATCTTCGCGGAGAATTGTCCTTTGGGATCGATATCGTTCCGCGGCGTCAATTGCCGCCGGTCAAGCAACTTCCCCGTCGCCGCATCGAACCGGCGGGCGATGCCTTCGGGTGAAACGGCGACGATCTCTTTTTCGTCCGGGGTAAGGGCGAAGGCGGAATTGCCGACCTGGAGCGGTGACGCTCCGATCCGGGCGGTGGCCCCCGCCGGCATTCCGAGAGCAGGAGAGGAAGCCTGTGGGGGAGCGGTGATTTGTGCCACGGGGATTTTTTCCGCCCACTGCGGTGGACCGCCCGAACCTCCGAAGCCGAAAGTGGCTGCGACGCCCACGGCGATAACCCCGGCCGCAAGAACCGCTCCTCGGCCGAGCCGGCCCCCCGAAAACGCTACGCCTTTGGTGAGCGATAGAACCGCCGGGCTTACACATGCGCTCGTCGTGGTCGAAATTACTTTTTCGCGGAGGGCACATGCGACCGTCGACCGGGGAAGCAAAAGGAACGTTACGCCCGCGCCCGTCGAAAACGTCAGGCCCCGACGGCCCAATCGATCCCGGAGTTGCCGTCGGCCACGTTCCAGTCGACCCTTCACCGACCCACAGGTCCAACCGAGACGAATCGCCGCTTCTTCCTGAGAAAGGCCTTCGAGGCAGCAAAGGATGAGGGGAAGTCGAAGGGAATCCGGAAGGCGGGCGAGTTCCTCGTCCAAGACCGCGAAGAACTCGCGGGCGCTGAGTGTAGCCAATACGTCATCGGAAGCGGAAACGGCACGGTCGGCTTCGGCCTTTTGCTGCCTCGTTCGCGTCGCGACCGCCTTCAACCCGAGGTGGTACGCCGTCCGATGAAGCCAACTCGGTAACGCGCCCGACTTACGAAGATATCGAGCCCGCCGAGACAGGGCTAGAAACGTTGCCTGAAACACGTCTTCGGCTGTGTGGTGGTCTCCGGTTACCCGACGGGCTACCCCCAGCACCAACGGCCCGTACCGATCCACCATCGCGGCGAACGAGACGTCGTCTTTCCCTGTGGTGAAACGCTGAATCAATACGGCGTCGGGAGTGGGACATGATCCTTCCTGTTCCAGCCAACGACGGACGTAGGGGAGAATCGGGTTTGCGGTTGCCACAGGCGGACCTCGGTCGGATGGCTCCTTATAACGGAATAGACCCGTGCCGGGACGGAACCGCACGCAGAAAATCGGATTTTCCACAACCCCTCACACGACTCCCAATCGCTGTGGAAACAGTTGGTAGTCGAGAAGGGCAGACCCTGGTGTCGTTATTTCCGACGAAGGATGACTTTTGCCTGGTCGGTCCTCCAGGCTCCGGACGTTCGCAACACTTGATAGGTAACGAAAAGTTCCCCTGGCCGGCCCGCCGAACGGCGAGCCGGCCTTTCGCCTTTTGTGTGTTCGGAAGTCTGTCGGGTGGCGGCCGGGTTGACCCAGGCTGAACTGGCCGAGAAGTGCGGTTTGCACCGGACGTTCGTTGGTTCGGTCGAGCGGGGGGAGCGAAACCTCTCCCTGCTCAATCTCCGGCTCCTCGCGGTGAACCTCCGCGTGCCGATCGGAGCGTTGTGGACCGACGTCAAAGCGAATTAATGTGTGATCGTCTGCTATTGAGAATGGTAACGGACGTGTGGCCCACCGGTTGGCGGGCCACATTCTGTTACGCTCGGATTTACGAACGAGTCCTATTGCGGTGAGCGGGCCAAGATCGTGGGATTGAAGAGGTGACGATTTCCGCTCGGGCTGAGTTGGCCGCGACTGCGACCATTTGACCGGCCGGTTCGTCGTTCACTTTCTCCGTTTCACCTCATCCCGCATCGCCGCATTTCCTCAGGCCAACCGAAACTTGTTCACGGACTTTTTCACCCAGAGCCCAATTTGAACGGCCACGGCGGCCACGGCCCCGCCGATCCCGCTCAAAACGGCCGCCACCCCGTGACTGCAGAGGTAACTGATCCCCATCACCATGAGGCCGATGCCGACCCCGACGGCCAGCATCTTTTTCAACTGCCACGCAATTCCCAGGGTACGAGCGACGTGACCGACCGTCTGGGCACACGCCCGTACCTTCGCGACCACCGGCACGACGACGGGAGCAACCAGCCGGGCGACACCCGCTTTGAGGCGGGCGAATTGGGCCCGCATCTTCTGCCACACGGTTGGCTCGGCCGGGACCGGGGCGGCGAGTTTTTCCAGGACCGCCCGGAGCGTCGGGTCGGTCAGGACTTCTCGAATCGCCTCCCGCACCGCGGTGCGAGTCCCTTCCCTCGCCGCGTCGGTGATTGCCCCCTGGAGGCCCTCGCTTAACCCGTCCAAAATCTGATCGAACCGGTCGAGCTGGTCGCTCAGTTGTTTGCGTTGTTGCGGCGGCGGTTGCCGGCCGTTGAATATCGCTGCGCTCATGAGATCGTCTCCTGAGAGTAATGGAACGGAAGGACAAGAAGTCGTTCACCGCGCGAGCGCGGCGAACGCGAAGGCGAACCCGGAATGGGTTTTCCTCCGCGTTCCGCGTCCTCGGCGGTGAAGGGGTTTTGATGGAATCGTCAGACGTCGCCGTACCGGTCGGCGGCGCGGCCGAGTGCATCGGTCACGGAAAAGAGGTCGGCGGTGCCGGCGAAGATCGCGAGCCCGAGCCGGGCGAGTGGGCCGCCGGCCAGCCCGGCGATGATGACCGCGAGTCCGGCGGCCGTGGCTCCGAGGACGGTACCCCGTCTTCGCAACCACCAGCGGGTGAGTGTGACGGCCGCCGCCACGACCGGCGGTACGACGGAGGGGATCCCACGACCCGGCGTGGTGGCCGGTTCCGGATGGGCCCGGCCATACCCGGATGGGTCCGTCTCGTCCCACGGGTCGGGTTCATTCCACCGACCCGCGGGCCGGGGGGTTCCCGTCGGCAACCGGGAATCGCCCCGAAGACCGGCGGCGACGACGTCCCTTACCGCGTTGGAAATGGCCGTGGCCAGTTCCCCGGCCAGGGCGAGGTGAACCCGTTCGCGAAGGTCGAGCACCGTTCCGGCCAGTCGACGAAGGGCGGGGGTTACGAGATGTGTCACGGGAATCTCCTTAGGCCCCGAGGTTTAATTGCTGAAGACTCGAATAGACGCTGGCGAGGGCCTTCTTCTCCTTCTTGAGGTGGCGAAGCGCGGCAACGAGCCGCCCGGCCCGCGTGACGACGTCGACGAGGGCCGCCCGCAACCCTTCGGCTTCGACCAGAGGGTCGAACGCTTCGCCGTTGGGTTCGGGCGGGGGTGGAGGGAGGGTCGGTTTCATGGAAGCCCTTTCTTCGGGTGGGGGAATGGGAAGAGTAGTCGGCGGGTCCGCGAACCCGGCTCGGGGGACGATGCGGCCCAGGTCGTCGGTTTCGAGCCGGGTGGCGGACTCGGACGGCGGGGCGAGACACGATTCGTCGAGCGGCATGGCTGCGAAGAGGAGGTGTTCGCCTTGGCCGAGTACCGGTTTCCCCTCGTTGGCGAGGCGGAGGGTGCGGCACCCGAGCGTGAGCATGCGCCGCAGGTCGTTGCGGTTCAGCGGGAGGGCGCAGGCCGGTCCGGCGAACGTCGACCGGGAGAGGTAAACCTCGACCGCCTCCTTCTCGGTGCCGGCCCGGACGAACGCGCCTCCGTCGGCGACGAGGGTGACCGGGTCGTGGTCGCCGTCGGTCCCGGGCAAACCGGCGAGGACCTCGCAGAGGGCCTCCGCGTCGCGGTCGTCGATGCCGAGAACGGTCGGAGCGTTCTGCGGCAACACCCCGGCCACGTCG
>DASXPC010000105.1:0-4752 GCA_036493815.1 Fimbriiglobus sp.
GAACGCGAACACGAGCGGCGTCCATGCCTGTGTCCTCAATGGGTTGGTGTGGTAACCCCCAAAGAGGCACAGGCTGGATTTTTTGAGAAGGTCAATCAGTGCAGGTGGTTAAGACCTGTCGCGTCCAGCGAGAAGTCTCAGGAAATATGGTCCCGTTCCGTTGGGCGGACCAGGTATTACCGCCGGCGACCGTTAGGCCCGCAGCACGCCGGGACAAAGGGTCGGGCATCGAACTATTTCTGGCTAACGCTCTGCGCTGGGTGTGGAAATGCTTCGGTTTGACTCGCCGCGATTTCCTCGAACCTCGTAACGAATCGCCACCATGCCACTTTTGTAGGCTTTGACTTCCGCCAGATGGAGGGCGACGTCTCCGTCGGCCTTTCCGAAGAAGGGAATCCCATCTCCAATCAGAATCGGCAGGATCGAATATCGCACTTCGTCGGCCAGCCCGAGGCTAAGACATTCGGCGGAGACCACACCGCCTCCAACAAACCAGATGGAACGGAACGTGGACCGTAGTTGCCCGTTCACGAACGGCGCAAGATCCCCTGAGTAGAACTCGACGGTGTCTCGGGTCCGCGAAAGCTTCCGACTGGTTAGGACGAAAGTGGGTTTGTCGCCGTACGCCCATCCCATCCCTTTGGCCTCAAAACTCAACGCGGTTTCATACGTTCGCGATCCCATGACGTAGCAGTCGATCGTCTTAAGGAATGCTTCGACGAATCCCGGATCCAGGACGTCCCCACCAATAAATTCGTCTGAAGTTTCGAGCCAGTCGACGCGCCCATCCTTTCGAGCGATGAAGCCGTCGAGACTGGCGACCATGTGGATCGTAACGCGAGAATCCGACATTGCCGTTGGTTCCCATGACGACGGGTACGATGGCTCGCCGCACAACTCCGCGCCGTTAAATTCCGAGTTCATTTTAGATGCGATTTACGCCAAAGCGCATTTCACAAAATATCATCGTTTTGTCGCAGTTTGCTCCAATTCGATTTTCCCCTGCATGAACCCGCCCGCCGCGGGTACTTATCTTCTGCATGACCGGCTCATTCCTGAAAGACCTGATGCACCGGGTCGGGTCGTTGGCAGCGAATGCGGCCGACGCCCCGGCGGACGGCGAACTGCTCGCACGCTTCGTGCGGGACCGGGACGAGTCCGCGTTCGCCGGATTGATGGCCCGGCACGCCCCACTCGTTTGGGGCGTCTGCCGCGGATTGCTCGCGCATGATGCGGACGCCGAGGATGCGTTCCAGGCGACTTTTCTGTCCCTGGTCCGCGGTGCGAAGAACGTGCGGACCACGCACACGCTGGCCCCGTGGCTGCACGCCACGGCCATGCGGGTGGCGAAGAAGGCCCGGCTTTCGGCTGGTCGCCGGTCGGCCCGCGACCGGAACGCGGCGAAGCCGGAAGCGAACGGGGCCGCGGTTCCCGACTCGACTTGGGATTCGGCGTTCCTCACCGTGCACGAAGAGATCGCCCGGTTGCCCGACGCGATGCGGTCGGCGTTCGTTCTCTGCGTCCTCGAAGGGGATCGTCATGCGGACGCGGCGGCCAAGCTCGGCGTGCCGGTCGGCACGCTCTCGGCTCGGGTCAGTCGGGCGCGGCAGCGGTTGATGGACGCTCTCACGGCCCGGGGCCTGGCACCCGCCGCAGCCGCGGCGGCATTGGCCCTCGGCGGGGCCGTCGGACCGGCTGCCGTGCCGGCCTCCCTGATGCACACCACCTGTTCGACACTACTGGCCGGGGCCACGGCGGTCCCGGCGTCCGTTCTCAACCTCGCCAGGATGGCGACGGAGGGTTCCGTGATGAAGGCGAAATTACTCGCGGCCGGCGTGATGATCGCGGCCGGGCTGGGATTGTCCGGCGGGGCCGCCCGCTTCGGCGTGGCCGAGGCGCAAAGCCCGCCGCCGACAGATTCACGCCTGAGGTTCACCTACAATTCGGTCCCGGGCTATCCGGGAACCGGGTGGGAGTACCGGTTCGAGGAACTCCCAACCGATTTCGGAGCGTTCGAAAAAATCCTTACATCCTTGGGCAAGGAGAGATGGGATTACGTGGGCTCGGAGGTGTTTCGGGACCAACCCACGCGGAAGATGGTGTTCAAAAGACCCACGGCAACGGCCTATACCGCGATCACAACCGGGTCGACTATGGCATACGTCCCGACACCGATCATTCCACCAGCGACGAATTTCAATCCTCTCGGTTTACAGCCGCCAACAGACCCCAATGTCCAGGCGAATAACAGGACCGCCATGCTCCGATTGGCGTCCGCCGACGCAGCCGCCGTTGCGGCGAAGATCTCCGATGTGTTCAACGGCCCCGGGAAAACGGGCGATCGCGTTTTGGTCTCGGCAGATTCCTCCGGCAAGCAAGTCATCATCCGGTGCAGCCCCGCCGACGCGGCCACGATCATTCAACTCATCGCCAAGTCAAATCTGGCGACCAAGATCGAAATGGACTTCGCACCTGCGGCAAAGCTTTCGGCGGTAGCACCCACATTGCCCAATGGGTCGGGATCGACGAATGTCACCCGTTTCTTCGAACTAGATCTTCCGACCGGGGTAACAAGGACCGAAGCCGAGAAAAAGGCGGCCGAAATTGCCAAGGCTTTCAGGATAGAAATTGACTTGGTTGAGTCTCCAAAGAAGGACGGTCACATTTCAGGGCTCCTCAAGGGGTCAGTCGAAGACATTGCGGCGTTCAAAGATGTGCTCCCCGACGTCGTACAGAAACTCGCCCGGAAGACCAAGTAACCGGAATCCCATCTTCCAACTCGGGATTCGTTAAAGTATATTTTGAAGGACCAATCCGACCGCCGCGCCGACCCGGTCACCGGGTGCGGTGCGGCGGCCGGTGTTTTTTTCCGCGTCCCCCCGCCCGGACCGAAAGACCCCGTCATGGCCACCTCTCCCGCCAAACCCACCCCAGGCACCCCGATGAACGGGGCCGACATTCTCGTCGAAAGCTTGATCCGCCACGGGGTCGAGGTCTGCTTCGCCTACCCGGGCGGGGCGTCGATGCCCATCCACCAGTCACTCACCAAAGTGCAGGACCGACTCCGCACCATCCTCCCCCGCCACGAGCAGGGGGGTGGGTTCATGGCCCACGGGTACGCCCGGACCACCGGCAAGGCCGGAGTGTGCATGAGCACCTCCGGCCCGGGGGCGACGAACTTCGTCACTTGCATCGCCGACGCGAAGATGGATTCGGTGCCGCTGGTCGTCATTACGGGGCAAGTGAGCACGGCCGTTTTGGGCAACGACGCGTTTCAGGAAACGCCGATGGTGGAGATCTGTCGTGGGATTACGAAGCACCATTACCTGGTGACGAAGACGGAAGACGTGGCCCGCGTAATGAAGGAGGCGTTTCACATCGCGACGACGGGTCGGCCGGGGCCGGTGCTGGTTGACATGCCCAAGGACGTGCAGATGAAGCAGGTGGTACCCGACTGGGACGTGGCGATGAACCTGCCCGGCTATCGGCCGTTGCGGCGGGCGAAGCGGGACGAACTGGAACCGGTGCTGCACGCCATCCGCGGCAGCAAAAAGCCGATCGTCTACGCCGGCGGCGGCATCGTCCAGGGCAACGCGAGCGACGCCCTGCGAAAATTCGTCGACGCCACGGGCATCCCCACCGCTCTCACCCTGCACGGCCTCGGCTCCTTCCCGGCCGACCATTACCTCTGCCTGCACATGCTCGGCATGCACGGCACCGTCTATTCGAACTACGCCATCAACGACGCCGACCTCGTCCTCGCCCTCGGCGTCCGCTTCGACGACCGGGTCACGGGCAAACTCTCCGAGTTCGCCAAGCACGGCAAAATCGTCCACGTCGACATCGACGCGAGCGAAATCCACAAGAACAAGTTCGCCCACGTGCCGGTGCACGGCGACGTGAAGCTCGCCCTCGAAGATTTGAACGCGATGCTCGCCGAGGAGAAGAATGCCGACCTGACGGGCGGCGGCCGGTACGGAAGCTGGCTCCGGCAGATCGACGACTGGCGGGCGGCCGAGCCGATGAAATTCCACGAATCGGACGACGCCATCCTGCCGCAGGCCGCCATCAAGAGGCTGTGGGAACTGCTCAAGCAGCGGGGCCAACTCGATAACACCATCCTCACCACCGGCGTCGGCCAGCACCAGATGTTCGCCGCCCAGTACTTCCCGCTCAACCAGCCCCGCCACTGGGTCACCAGCGGCGGCCTCGGAACCATGGGTTTCGGACTCCCCTCCGCCATGGGTGCCCAGGTGGCCCACCCCGATAAACTCGTCATCGACGTTGACGGCGACGGCAGCTTCCTCATGAACATTCAGGAACTCGCCTGCTGTTACACCGAGAAAATCGGACCGAAAGTCCTGCTGTTGAACAACCAGCACCTCGGCATGGTGGTGCAGTGGGAAGACCGGTTCTTCGGCTCGAACCGCGGTCACACCTACCTGGGCGCCGGCCCGGACGCGGCCCCCTACCCGAACTTCGAGGCCATCGCCAAGGGCTTCGGGATCAAGGCGAAGACGATCTGGGACCCGAAGGAACTGGATGCGGCCCTCGTCGAGATGATCGAAAGCGACGGCCCGTTCGTGCTGGACTGCCAGGTGCCGCACCAGGAGCACGTGCTGCCGATGATCCCGAGCGGAATGACGGTGCGGGACATGATCAAAGCTTAATCGGTAGCGGCACTCCATTGGAGTGTTGCTAGTGTGCTGAATGGGAAGTTCGTGGATATAGAGCCGCGCACGAAGTCAGCGG
>DASXPC010000106.1:0-11293 GCA_036493815.1 Fimbriiglobus sp.
GACGAACAACTCCCCCTGCACCGGCTCGTCGGACCGCTTGCCCATCGCCATCCGGAGGCCCTCCGTCAGACGCACGATTCGGACGGCCGAGTGTAGCGCCACCGGCGGGGATGTTCAAGAGTTGTTCAACAGGCTGCTAGACTCGCCTTCGAGTTATTTGCTGCACGACGACATGGCGGAAGCATGGGTTTCGGAAGGTCGCTCGCCGAAAAGGCGTCGGAAGTCCGCGGCAAAGTTTCCGACGTGGTGAAAGCCGAATTGGCGGGCCACTTCGGCAACACCAGTTGATGAGTCGGTTTTCAAAGCGGTTCGTGCCGCACTCAGACGAACCCGACGGTAGTAGGTCATGGGTCCAATACCGAACCGCTCGCGGAAAGCCAGCCGGAGAGTCCGGTCGCTCACTCCGATTTTCGCGCAGAGGTCCACAACCCCTACGGGATGGTACAGATGGGCGCGCATGAGTTCCTCGGCGCGGTGGGCGACTGCAGTGCGTCGATGAGGCGGCGTGTCGGGACGGGACGAGTCTACGGGTACGACCGACCGGACGACGGCTCGGATGCATTCTTGTTCGAGCAGTGCCCCCTCGGTGGAGGTGAGGATCGTTGGGTCGGCCAAAGCCATATTGAGCATAGCCTGGAATCGGGCACTCACTTCGGCATAAAGATCCGGCGATGGCGTCAGTGCGGCCCAGGAATGGGGCAGCTTCTTGAACTCTCCCCCCAGCAGACTCCGCGCGGCTGCTTCCATCTCGCCCGCAGGAACGGTGAACCCGACGGAGTTGATGCGCCGCCCGGTAATGTGGTCGGTATCCGCTTCGGGTCCGTGGACGACCAGTTGACCGGGGGCGAGCCGACGGCCTTGCCACAGTCCGCCCGCATTGGCTGGCGTTACGGTATAGAGCTTGAACAGCCCTGCGTCGTCCCGGCCTCTCGCCAGGATCACCTGATTGCAATCGACGGAGGAGAGTCGAACTGTTCGCCCGCGAACAAGGCTCAACCGTCCCGCGAACCGCCCCGCCGAAAGCTGTTCAAACCGGCCGTCCCATTTTGCAAAGTAGCCCGCGAGTTGATCGAAGTCGGTCAGTAACTTGGAAAATGAGTAACCGGACGTCTGCATCGACATGACTCCCGGGATCGCATTCGCCGACGGGTCGAAGTCCTTACGTCACGCCCGAAGGGTGCCCGTTTGCCACTTTTGGATAGTGTAGGGAAACCGCTGGCGGGGAGTTCCCATCACCAATACCGTTTATTCACCGGGAGCCGTTCGCTTTCCGATCGCCCATCCACCTCACCTGTCCTGTTCCACCGGAACGGCCCAAAACGTAAAGGATAAATTCGGTAGCGTAAGCATTACTCGCACTCGTGTGTAACTGCGACTCCCGAGCCGCTGGAATGGTTACGAAGGCGGGGCGAAACTCGATCGAAGAGTGAAAACGGTTTTTCTTCAAAGCCGTGTTGTCCGACCTTACGGGCCAGGTTTATTCACGTCCCGATATCACAAATAAGCCATGGGGCAACACCACCGCACTCGTCCAATTGGCAGGAGCGGCGCGACACCGAATCCGATCTCACAAACGATGGCGAAAATCGGCCGTCGTCCTGCCACCGCTGAATCCAAGCTCTTGAAGCTCTATAGACCTCATCCGGTATCTGAAACGCGGTATAACCAGAAGTTCCCCCCGACATGACTGGATGACCAAAAAGAGGGAAATCTAAATGTTGGTAAGCGGGGAAAATCACTCGACGCGGGACGGTGAATCTCCGGACGCCTGAGTGACATCGTCCGAAAAGGCGACCGGGGCCACGAATGAGGCTTCGTCCGGCAGCACGAACGAGTCGGCGAGTATCCGCTTGTCGTCGTTGACCAGATCGGGGAAGCAAATTTCTGGGAGGACTTGTACCGCGAAAATCTCCTGAAGCGCGTCCTCAAATCGGACGAACCCCGCTATCCGTCCCGAAGTCAGGTCCACCGCCCAAACTCCGCAACTCCGCTCGGACCGCTCGGTGATCGGCAGGCCGTTGAACACGGCCGTTTCGCGGACCTGGGAGAGTCCAACGAAGGCGTACTTGCCCGCGAAGTCCAGCCCGCGGGTGAACCCGGGCAGGCCGGCGACCGGCTGATACCGGCCAGCAGCCGGATCGACGATTCCCAACGTCCCCGACCCGGACTCCAGAACCCAAAGACGTCCGCCGTGCCAGCGGGGGGAGTGCGGCATCGACAGGCCACGGGCCACGACCTCGCCGGAGGTCACCGACAGCAGGACCCCGCCGTCGCGTTTGTTCGCCCTCCACCCTCGGGCGGTGTCGGTCACGCCGAGTGCGGTCACCCAGGCAGGCCGGCCGTCGCAGAGTCCCAGGCCGTTAAGGTGACACCGGTCCTCGGCTGCGAGTGCCGTGACGAACGGCGGCCGCCACCGGGGTACGAAGCTGTGGACCCCGTCGAGTGTGCATAGGCACGAGAATCGAGTGTTAACCACCCACACCTCGGGGCCGGCCCAGGCCATCTCGTGGACCAGGATGTCGCCGGTGAAATGGGCGGACCGCGGCAGGAAGCACGCGTCGTATCGGCCGGCCGGTTCGAGCCGTGCCGCCACTTCCGGAACGTTGTGGAAATCCCAGATCTCGGTTGCCGTGCCGACCGCCATTCTTCCCCGGTCTACCGCCAGCCCCATCGGCCGGGCAAACGCCCGGAAGTGCGTGTTCAGCGTCCCTCCATCTTCCCGCAGCAAGACGAGTTTGCCGGCCTGATAGGTCGTGACGGCGAGCGAGACTCCCAGTTCGTTCAGGAGTTCGGGAAAGCTCGTCGTGTGGACGCTGCGCAACGGGGCGGCCGGCGGCGAGACGGCATCGACGGGCATGGGATACTCCGGAAGGCGGACCCGGCCCGCACCTGGCGACGAAACTCGTTCCCGCGCTACGGGCGAAACGGGAACGGCTTCGGCCCCATCAAGGGCCGAAGCGACGTGCCATCGCTAGGTCGGATGACCAACAAAGATGGCGTCCCCGCTGTTGCCGTGGCGATGGCCCGACGGACCAAAGAACCGGAAGTGGAACGGGTCACCGAACCACACCGTGAATGAATGCCCATTCTCCGGCGGATCGAAGAGAGAGCACCATCCGCCGTGGTCGTGGTGATCGTTGGAACCGTGCCCACCGGCCTCGTAGGCCCCGATGTCGATGACGCCACCAACAATGCGATCGTACCCCCGCTGATCGGTCGTCGGCACGTCGGCGTTGTCGCCGGCGTTCAGGGCCGGACTGTTGGGAGCCAATGCGTGAGTCTGGGTCGGGCCGCCGTTATACGCCAGCGGTTTCAGTCGGGGGTCGAGCGGGTGGGATTGTGTTCCCCGCATGTCGCTCGCGACGAACCCGGTCGCGTCGGGGGTCAACACGCCGATCAGGTTGTGTCCCCCGCTCTGGAACTCGCCACCGACGTCTGGTCCGCCGACGTTGCTCTGGTTGCGGGCGATAATGGTATTCCTCACGCCTAGCACGGTCGAGAAATCATACGAGTAGCCGTAATAACCGACGAAACTGAACGGGCGGCTGACGGCCACCCCGCCGCTCGCTGGGATATCGGCCGGCGCACCGGTCACCCGGTTGAAAGCGATCGTCGAGTTCTGGATCTCGACTGCCGACCCGCCGTAACCGGCCTGCGCGAAAACGCCGCCGGCCGCGTCGCCGGTGTCGCCGTAAGTGCCATGGTACGCCTGCATCTTGTCCCCGATTACCGCGTTCCCGCTGATCGTCGAGTTCCGGATGCTCCCGTTCGTCACATCCACGCCGCCGACGCCGAACGAGCCGGTCGGGGAGGCGGTGTTGCCGCTGACCGTCGAGTCGATCAGGTCGAGTTGGTAGCCGTAGACGCCGCCGATGGCGGTGCCGGTGTTGCCGCTGATCGTAGACTCAACGACGGTCGCCGTCTGGGCGTGTACCCCGGCCGTGCTGCCGGTGTTGCCGCGGACCGTCGAGCGGGTGAGGGTGAGCGTGTCGAACGCGTATAGCCCACCCGCGGAGCCGCCGGTGTTGTGCTCGATCACCGACCCGACGACGTCGATCGTGCCGGCACCGTAGACGCCGCCGGCGCGGCTGCCGGTGTTGTCGCGGATCACCGTGTCCTCGATCCGGATCGACTTGCTGCTCGCGCTCCAGAGCCCGCCCACCCCGGACCCGGACGTGGCGTTCGGCCCGTTGTCGCGGATGACCGAGCGGCTGATGAGCACGTCGCCGGACCTGGAAAAGCCGAACAGGTACAGGCCCGCGGCGGCGCTGGTGTTGCCGGCGATCAGAGAGTCGCGGATCGTCAACGTCGCGCCGGAGGCGATGCCACCGGTGCCGAACCCACTAGCCGAGTTGCCGCTGACGACCGAGTCGGTGATCGTCAGAGCCGTCCCGATCTCGCTGCGGATGCCTGCCCCGTCGCCGACGCAGGTGTTATCGCTGACCGCGGACCGATCGATGACGGCGGTGCCGGTGCCGGCGTTGTGGATTCCCCCACCGTTGTTGGTTGCCTGGTTCCCCGTGACCTTCGACAACTTGACGGTGAGAGTGCCGGTGTTCTCGATCCCGGCGCCGGCGGGGGCCACGTTGCCCGTGACGACCGAGTCCGCCAGGGTCAGGATTCCCGCGTTGAGTATCCCGCCGCCGTTGGCCGCATCTGCGACCTTACCGTTGGCGATCGTCAGATCCTCGATCTTTACCGTGGCGCCGGCCGCAATGTTGAAGACGCGGGTCGCGCCCCCACCGCTGACGGTCAAGTTCTTGGCACCGGGGCCGTCGATCGCCACGTCATCGGTGACACCGAGTTCGGCGGTCAAAATGACCGTTCCCTCGGCGGAGTGCTTGAATCGGATCTCGTCTGACCCGGGGTGAGCATTAGCTCCCAGGACGGCCTGGCGGAGTGAACCCGGACCGCTGTCGAGGGTGCTGCTCACCCAAAAAGTGCTCGGCAGTGCCCGGTCGTCGAGTCGTTCGAGGAACGGCCGCGACTGGTCCGATCGGCGAGCCGGGGTAGGGCGGCCGAGCCAGGTCGATAGGAACATACGTCACTCACCTTTCGTGAGGGGAAGTTAGACCTGAATGCGGACGGTTCCGGTCCCACGCATTCAAGTCCGACCGAATCGAGCCAGGGCGAAGCGCTCATCCGGCGGACCCGGGGTTGCCCTTACCAGCGCATTGCGGGTGCGAATCGTCTCAGAATTTCGGCAGTATTACCGACAGTTTGAACGGCCAAAATGGGTATACACCCCACTCACAAACAGACGTGTTCCTCAACGATCAGATGACCCCGTGGGTCATTTCTTCCGTCGCGGCAATGGGGCGAGTTCCAGCGGATACTTGGCCCGCTCGGCAAGCCACTTTTTGAGTTCGTCGGGCCTATTCAAAATGGTGTAAAGTTCGATTAACCGGTCGGCGGCGTCGGCCAGGTGGTACCGGTCGAGCGGCGGTATTGTCGCTTCCGTTTTCGCCAATCCCTCGTACCCCGCGAGCAAGAGGGGTTCGGCCTTGTCGTACATCTTCAGTCCGAGCAGGGCGTGCCCCAGCTGCGACTTCGTCGAGAACGCTCTCCAAGTGCCCGGTTGGGCCTTCTCGTGAAGCGCGAGCCCCTCTCGCAAGACCGGCTCGGCCTCGGCCCAGGCCCGCAGGCGCAGGAGGACCGAACCAACCCGCACGAGGTCGTCGCCGTGCACGGGAGCATTCGACTTGCGGACGGCGGTGACCTGCTCCTTAATCAGGGCCAGCGCTTCGTCCGTCCGCCCGACTTGCGCGTAAGCATCCGCGAGTGCCCGGCGAGCGAAGTTCAGAGAGGCCGCGTCCTTTGCGGCACGACAAACCTGTTCGAGCAGAGGAACGGCCCGATCGGGTTTGTTTGCTTCGAGGTAATTGAGAGCCAAAGATACCGTCGTTGACCGGGCCTCCGGACTGTCGGCACCGCGATGTTTCACGGTCCCCGCGACCGCCCGCTCCATCAGAGGCAGTCCCTCGTCCATCTTTTTCTGGCTCGTGAGTGCGAGCGCGAGGTTGAAGACGGCAGGGAATGTCTCGGCGTTGTCCCGGCCGTTAATCCGTTCCCGCTTGGCAACCAGTTCACGGTACACGCGTTCCGCCCGATCGAACTTCCCCGATTGTTGGTACGCCCGGCCGAGTAGGTTCTCGGAATACAGTGTGTTTTCGTCGTCCGGCCCGTTGGCGGTCATGCGGCGTTCGTACAGCTTGAGGGCGGTGGCGACGAATACGTCCGGGTTATTGGAAGTCGAGTAAGCTGTCGTCAGGAGTTCCAGCGCCAAGAGCGTGTTCGGTTTCGTCGGCCCCGAGACCTTTTCCTGAATTGGGATGCTCCGTTCCAGCAACTTGACGGCCGCCGCCGACTGGCCGAGGGTCATTCGCGTGTCTGCGAGTTCGATTATGGCACTTAATGTCACCGGAGCCTTTTCGCCGACCAGGGACGTGAGGGCCGCGATCGCCTGCTCGTAGGTAGCGGCGGCCTTCTCGAATTGCCCCAGTTCCCGATAGACCCGGGCCAGCTTTAGCACCCCGCCCGAATAATTGGCGGAGGGTTTCTGGCCGGCGGCGGGAGCGGTCCCCCGGGTCGCTCGCTCGAGCAGTGGAACCGCTTCCGCGGTGCGGTGCAGCGCGGCCAGAACGAACGCCAGATTACTCACGGTGTTAAGAGTCTCATTATGATTCGGTCCCCGGCGGCGGGTCGAGCCGGCAACGGCTTCTTCGAGCAGGGGCAGGGCGCGGTCCGGTTTCCCCGCCTTTCGATAGGCCTCGCCGAGGTTGTTGAGCGCGGTCAAGGTGGTATCGTCATCCGGCTCGGGGTGGTGCCGGCGGATCCCGGCGAGGTAGCGTTCGGCGAGCGTCACGCCGCGCTCGGTTCGCTTCGTCTCCAGGAGCAGTTGGCTAAGGTTGTTGACCAGTTCGAGAGTCGTGTCGTGGTCCGGGCCGAGGCGATTTTCGGCCGACGTCAGCGCCTCTTCGGTGATGGCCTCGCTCTTATCAAACCGTCGGCCCAATCGGTACTGAACGGCAAGGGTGCACGTCGCGGCGAGCGTCTTCGGGTGGCGCGGACCGTAGCGGGTGGTTAAAAGAGCCACGACCTCTTCCAAGAGGGCATTGGACCGTTCGTTCTGTCGGAAGACGAGTACATTGGCGAGGATTTCGGCGCATTGAATCGTAAACGGGTGGTCCGGCCCGAGTTCGGACCGCGCCCGGGCGAGGTTCTCCTCAAGGAGCGAAACGGCACGCTCTTTCTTTCCGGTCCCGGACAGAATGGCGCCGAGGGTAGTTGCGGCGTGGATCGCCCGGGGGTGTGAGGGGGTACGGGTGGTTTTGGTACGCTCGTAAGCCTGCTCGGCCAGTACCAGCGCCTCGTCGCCGCGGCCGACGAGGGACAGTACGGCCGCGAGGTCGGTGGTGAGGAGCAAAGTGAACGGGTGGTCGGCGCCGCGAGCGATCACGAGCTTGGCCAGCGCCGCTTCGAGCAGCGGCACCGCTTCCCGCACCCGGTGAGCCCGCACCAAAGAGGCGGCGTAGTCGTTCATCGAGACGAGCGTATCGGGGTTGTCCGGGCCGAGCACGCAGGTCCGCCGGTCGAGGACCTCCTTGTGCAGACGATAGGACTCGTCCGTGTCGTCCAAGGCGTCGTATGCGTCGCCCAGGTAGGCGACCGCGTTCATCGATTCCTCGCTGTCCGGTCCGAGTTCCCGGTCGAACGTTTCGCGGGCCTTGGCTAGCACCCGGAGCGCGTCTTCCGCGTACCCGAGGCCCAGGAGCGACACGCCGAGTGTGTACTGCAACCGGGCCACGGCCAGCGGTTCGCCGACCGAGTCCCCCTCGAGGTCGGCCACGGCTTTCCGCAGACTGTGGCCGAGTTGCACCCGGAGCGGGCCGGCTGTCTGGTTTTCGTCGTGTGGATCGAGAGTCTTGAGGATCGACCCCAGCACGACGTTCGACCGTTCCAACTGGGCCGACCGATTTGCCTCCCGTCGGGCCGACCGGTTTGCCCGCACCAGCCCGTAAGAGGTGCCGACGACGCCAATCAGGAGGACTGCGAACAGCAGTCCGGCAGCCAGCACCGGCCCCCTGTTCCGGCGGTAAAACTTCTTCAGTCGGTAGCCGACGCTCGGCGGGACTGCCTGGACCGGCTCGCCCGCGAGGTATCGCTGCACGTCGGCCGCGAACCCGTTGGCCGACTCGTACCGGCGGTTGCGATCCTTCTCCAACGCCTTCATGACGATCCAATCCAATTCGCCGCGGAGGAGCCGGGTCAGCTTCTTCGGCTCGGTCCCGCGGTTCGCCGAAAGGCTCGGCAGGGCATCCGCGGTACTGAGTTTGGTGCTCGGTCGCTGCGGCTCGACCTCTCGGACCACGCGGAGGATTTCGATCAGCCCGGCCCGTGCCAGATCTTTCCGCGAGAACGGCGGGCTTCCGGCGAGCAACTCATAAAGCAGCACGCCGAGGGCGTACACGTCCGATCGCGTGTCGACGTCCAAGTTGTTGAAGTTGGCCTGCTCCGGAGACATGTACTCCGGCGTTCCGACGACCGCACCGAACCCGGTGGCGAGTGTCTTGTCGGTGAGCGGCCGCCCGGTCGCCTTGGCGACGCCGAAGTCGATGACCTTCGGCACTGGGCGGTCGTCGTAAAGCGCGATCAGGACGTTAGACGGCTTGACGTCGCGGTGGATTATGCCTTTCTGGTGCGCGTGCTGGATCGCCTGACAAACCGGCACGAACAGTTCGAGGCGCTGCCGCGGGTCGAGCCTCCGTCCGTCACAGAACTGGGTGATCGGCACACCCTTGACCAACTCCATCACGAAGAATGGACGGCCGTCGGGCGCGGCCCCCGCGTCGAGCACTCCGGCGATGTTTGGATGATTCATCAAGGCCAGGGCCTGCCGCTCGGCCTCGAACCGCGCGAGCACGGCTTTCGAATCCATCCCAGCCTTGATAAGTTTCACCGCGACGTTCCGCTTGACCGGTTCGGTCTGCTGGGCCATCCAAACGGTGCCCATCCCGCCTTCGCCGATCTCCTCGATCAGTTTGTACTTCCCGGCGATCACGATTCCCGCGTCCTGCCAGGGCGCGTGGTCAGCGGTGTCGTTGGACGCGGCATCTCCGCCTGCGGCCGTGAGGGTTGCTGACGGCGAAGCACCGGTAGCGGTGAAGTCCGGCTCAGCGGCCGGCGTTTCGATCCGCCCGTCCGGGGTGTCATGTGCGGCGAGCAACCGCTCGACTGCGGCCCGTAGGCCGGGATCTCCTTCGCACGCTCCGGAAAGGAACGCGGGACGCTCTGCCGTGGGTCGGTCGAGGGCGGCCAAGAACAGGTGCTTGATGCGGTTCGGATCGGTAGACACGGAGGATCTCCACGGACTCTGTCGTCCAAGTCCGGCGCATTTCGGGCGCAAAGCGTCTCAAGAAGGTGGCAAATTTTCCGAAAGGGCAGTAGTTAGCCAGGCCCGGGCGTACGCCCAATCTCGATACGCGGAAGCCCGCGGGAGCCCGAGCGTATCCCCGGCCTCTTCGACAGAAAGCCCGGTGAACACTCGGAGGGCGGCCACGCGGGCGGCTATCGGGTCGATGGCGGCGAATCGGGTGAGGGCCTCGTCGAGAGAGATCAGGTCGTCGGGGTCGAGATTCCGGCCGGGGAATTGGTCGGGATCGACGGCGAGACGCCGGGCGTCGCCGCCCCGCTTCACGGCCCGCTTTCGCCGGGCGTGATCGACGAGAACCCGACGCATCGCCTCCACCGCGGCGGCCAGGAACTGGGAGCGGTCGGGGAACCCGGACCGGTCGGCGAGTTTAAGGTAGACCTCGTGAACGAGGGCCGTGGGCTGAAGGGTGTGACCGGCCGGCTCGGCCGCGAGACGTACGGCGGCGAGCGTACGAAGCTCGTCGTAGACCAAAGCCAGAAGATCACCGGCCCCGCTGGGATCAATAGGTGCCACGTCGGACGAGTGGTTCGGCTCAGTCATATCAACCGATTGTAAGACCGGACCGTTGACTGCCCTACGGAAAAGTGCGACCCTCTTGCTAACGATGCCACGACACACGGACTATCGAGAAGTGTGGAAAACGTTAGCTCGGAATAGAACTGTTGTTGGCCTTGATGGACCGGGAAGTGGCAACCACTCCGAAAACCCTTGTTGCGGAATCGCTGACCAGCCCCGCTCCGATCCCATGCGATGCGCGGGCAATGACGACGACCTTGCCCTCGATGCTCATGATGATTCTCCATGAACAGATGGAGAGGACCCGCCCGTTCCATACGGGCGGGAGAACCTGGCTTATATAAGGTTGATGCTAACGTCGATGTTGCCGCGCGTAGCTTTCGAGTACGGGCATGTCTGGTGCGCGGCATTCACGAGTGCCTGGGCGACTTCGCGGTCCAGCCCAGGCAGGCTGACGTTCAACCGGGCGCGGAGGACGAACCCGCCGTCGTTCATTCCCAGGTCTACTTCTGCGTCGACGGCCCGGTTGGCCGGAAGACTGACCTTCTTCTGGGAGGCCACCAGACCGATCGCACTCAGGAAGCAGGCCGACCAGCCGGCGGCGAAGAGCTGCTCCGGATTGGTCCCGGTCCCGGACGTGCCGGGCGTCGAGAGCTTGACGTCGAGCCGACCGTCCGAGGTGCGGGATTCGCCGTCCCGGCCGCCAGTCGTGTGGGTCTTTGCCGTGTAAAGAACCTTTTCAATCGTGGTCATGACTATCTCCCGTTTGAGGTTAAAACCGCACAAGTAATGGAAGTTGAACACTACTTCTGACGGGTTAGCGGACCCCGCCGCCGGCGAGGATCTGTTCGCCGGTTATCCAGCCGGAGTCGTTCGAGGCGAGGAACACGGCGATCCTGGCGATATCCTCCACCTTGCCGCCCCGGCCGAGCGGAGTCTGCCGGACCGCGTTCACCTGCATCTCCGATCCAATGAACCCGGCGCCGACCGTCCCCTCGGTCTCGATCAGCCCGGGGTTCAGCGCGTTCACCCGGATGCCCTTCGGTCCGAGTTCCTTGGCCAGTACGCCGGTGATCGCGTCCACTGCACCTTTGGTTCCGGTGTAAACGGCACTATTCGGCGGCGTGATGCGGGCGACCACGGAGCCAATGTTGATGACGCTCCCACCCGCCTTGAGATGTTTGACGGCGGCCCGGGTGGTGAGCAACAGGCCAAGGACGTTAATGTTGAACTGGCGGTGGAACTGTTCCTCGGTGAAGGAATCGATCGGTGCGAACTCGTACACGCCCGAGTTATTTACCAGGACGTCAATCCGGCCGTAGTTCTTCACCGCCGCGTCGATGA
>DASXPC010000107.1:0-10821 GCA_036493815.1 Fimbriiglobus sp.
CTTGGCCGAGTGGGTCGCGTGGTGGACCGGTGCGAAAGCGAAAACCGACCTTACTGCCTTCAAGTTCCAGCCGAAAACGACTGGCTCGCTGCTCCTCGTCGAAATGGACAACCGGGGGTACGGAAACGGCAAAGTCTTCCAGCTCAATCCGGCCATGAAAGAACAATGGGTGGCCAAAGGCCTTCAATACCCGAACGACGTCGCCGTGTTCCCCGACGGGCGGGTGGTCATTCTCGAATCGAATTACAACCGGCTGACCGTTCGCGACAAATCCGGCAAGACGTTGAATACGCTGAATCTCACCATGCCGATGTCGTGCGAGCTGACGCCGACTGGCACGATCCTCGTCATCGGCCGAAACGACATATACGAGTTCGACGAAAAGTGGAACGCCGTCCCCAAGTTCAGTCGCGGTCGAAGTGACATGGTCGCCGGCCGCCGGTTGTCCAACGGCGACACGATCGTCCTCCTCACCAACAACGGACAGCCGGATAACGCCTTCCGACTCGACAAAAACTGGAAACTCGTGGGGAAAGAATTCAAGCTCGGCGTACCGTATTACCAGGCACAGATGTCCCTGATTTCCGACACGGAAGTCCTCATCACGGAACAGAACCAGGTCGCCCAGTACAACCTCAAGGATGAAAAAAGTCGTGCAAAGCCGACCTGGAAGAAGTCGATTCCGAATCCGACGTGTGCCCAGCGCCTGGGCAACGGGAACACCCTCATCGTCAGCACGACTCTGAACCGCGTTGTTGAGGTTGCCCCGGACGGCGAGGAACTCTGGGATTGGCATCCGACCGACGGGCTTCACCTGCAAAGGGCATATCGAAGGTAAACGTCATTTGGCTTTGTCGGGCACCCAGTCCCGTCTGACCCGGTAAACGACTACACGTAATCGCGGGTGGTCTCGTCCGATGAACGGATAACGGCCGCCGTACAATTCCGGAATCGTCTGGGCCGAGAGCGCATCGAGCCAGACGAATTCGATTTTTCGTTCCAGATAATCGGGGTCGAGCCGGAATTTCGCGCCGCCGTGGAAGGGTCTGTAAAAGCCGGTATCATCCGGAATCGCTGGAAATACGAGCCAGTCGCCCTTGCGAAGCCGGCTCTGACCCGGCACTACGGGCACCATCCCTTCGCGGTCGCAATAGTACTGAAAACCCCAATGCCCGTTGAACCAGGCTGTCCCTCCCGCGTCTCGCTCCCGAACGAACTGCGCGGCCTCTATCGCCAATTCCTTTTCCGGCCGGGCGTCCCAGGCGTCGGTCGCGAACAACCCCAGACCGAGGGCGATGCCGTAAGGTAAGACCCACCGGGCCGGTCGGACGCTCCAGATGCGGCCGAGCACGTCCGCGGCCCGAAAAAAGACGAACGCAGCCGCGACACCCATTCCGATAACCCGCCGCCCGGCCGGGAAGGGCGTCAGGACGAAGTAGGAGACGAATTCCAGCAACAACCATCCCGTCAGGAACATCGTCGTTCGGGTCGGCCGTTTTCGAAATTGAAATAGAATCCCCATCCACCCGAGTACGGCCAGCCAGAAGACACCCAGAATCGTAAACAGCAACCCCGCCAAATCGAGCCGCACTGTGCCGCGCGTGGCGTCGGCCCAAATCACGGTGGAAGAGTAGGGAAGGCCAACTACGGCAAGCCCGAGCAGCGACAACAGGATGACACTCCGGCCGACCCACCATTTTCTCCCTATAACCGATGCCGCAAACAGGGCGAGTCCGAACCCCAAACCCCCGGAGTAATTCAGGAACGGGGCGGCCAGTTTATTCCAACGGGAGTCCACGAGCTCCCACCCGTGCGGTCCGCCGGTCGTCTGGGCCGTGGCGTGGTAGAGGAAATGCGAATCGTGGTACTGAAAGATCATCAGCACTTCCCAAATTTCGAAGACCAGAACCGCGGTAAGGGCAGCCTGAATTGCAGGTAAAATGCGGCGGTAGTTGACTCCGTACCAAAGCAACACGGCCGGAATGACGAATGCGGTGTATTTCGTCTCGATCGCAAGCCCCGCGAGCAGGCCCGCAAATAGCCAGGAAATGCGTCCGCCGCGGATGAATACGGCTAGCGCCGCGAGGCCGAGCGAGCAGGCGGGCACGTCCAGCATCACACCGAAAAGGGGCAAGATCAGCGGTGACAGTGCGACCGCCGGTACGGAAACGGCCGAATATCGTGGCGAGAACTTTCGAGCGAGTGCTCGCACGGAAAAGCATAACAAGAGCGGGAACGGAAAGAGCCAGAGCTTGAGTAGGGGTACCTGCTCGCCGAACAGGCGAATGCCGGCCGCCAGCCAATAAGGCAACACAGGCGGGGCAAGGACCTGAAAAGCAGGCACGGGCTCGGCGTACCAGAAGAGTTCGCCGCCGTACGGGTCGAGTGGATGGTCCGCGATCTGCCGGGCAAGTAGAAGGTAAGCGGTATCGTCCACTGCGACGGGTTTGAGGGCGTTTATCCCCGTGACCAGGGCCGCGACGAAAACAGGATGGACCGCCCACGCCTTCATTCGGTCGCCCTTTGGAACGGAGAGTGGGGCGGACGGCCGCTCCGGAAGTAAACTACCACCCGGGAAGACGGTTCGACTACCTCATTCGGGGCGGGGCGCATGGCGTGGGATAAAGTCCGCGGGCACGACGCGAACCGGCTGCGGTTCGAAACGGCGATTCGCAACCGCCGGCTCGGCCACGCCTACCTCTTCACCGGGCCACCCGGCGTCGGTAAGCGATTCTTCGCCGCGGAACTAACCAAGGCCCTGCTCTGCGAATCTCCGAGCGGCCTGCTTGCCGCGTGTGACCGGTGTTCGTCGTGTCACCTTTGCGACGCCGGCACTCACCCCGACGTATTCACCGCTCGGACGCCGGAGGATAAGCAAGAGTTGCCCGTTGCCGTCGTCCGCGAATTTTGCGGCCAACTTGCGATGAAGCCGACCCGCGGCGTTAGAAAGATAGCCGTGGTTGAGGACGCCGACGATTTCAACGACGAATCGGCGAACGCCTTCTTGAAGACGCTGGAAGAACCGGCCGCGGGGTCGTTTCTGATTCTGCTCGCCACGTCCGAAGAAGGCCAGCTTGCGACAATTCGGTCCCGGTGCCAGGTTGTGCGGTTCCACCCGCTGCCCCCGGCCGAGATGGCCGCCGTACTCGCCGGATTAGGGGTGACCGACCCGGGCCGTGCGGAAAACCTCATTCGCCTCGCCGGCGGCTGCCCGGGCCGGGCAATCGCCCTCAACGACTCCGCCGTTTGGGAGTTCCGCACCGCCCTGGTGGCCGCAGTGTGTCAAGCGAAACCGGCTGCCACGACGATCGCCGAAATGACCGTCCGGTACGCCGAGGAAGCCGGAAAGGAAGGGGTCGTTCAACGTCCGCGGGCCTCGGTCGTGATTCGGCTACTCCTCGACATGGCCGAACGAGCGCTGCGGGTTTCACTCGATTCGACCCCCGTCGAATCGGCCGAATCGGTCCCACTCGGCAAACTCGCCGACCGTCTCGGCCCCGACGGCCTCGCCGACCTGTTGGAGAAGCTCGCCGAAGCCGATTATCTCATCGACCGCCGGGTCCAGGTCGCGCTCGTGATGGAATCGGTCGCAGATGCCGTGGCGGCTGTGCCGGTGAACTCGGGCTGACACATCGGGCCCGATATGGTATGTCCGAACAGCCCGGACGCGAGGTGAGCGATGAAACGGTTCTTCCTGTTGACCGGACTATTCGCTTTTGGGTGCTGTTGCGAAAACCCGTTCAGTCGTGACGCAGAGTCAGGCGACGCCCCACCGCCGTTACCGCAGGAAGATCAACCGGGTGCCCAATTCGACCAGGGGGTCACGAGACTTCTGGGCCCGGACCGGAAATTCGATCCGGACATCCGCCCGCCGTTCGCCTATTCCCCGGACCCTCGATTGCCTACGGCCCCCCGGGCGGAAGACCCGTCCTGGAAGAATCGTTGAGAAACCAATTGGTTTTGACGTAAGGCGCCGGCTCACGGCCGGGGCCTTGACAAGACTATTACACTTTTGCCAGCACCACTCCTTCGCCGTTTCGCAACTTAATCGACGTGATCGGTGGACCGAGGGTGCCGTCGGCGTTCACGACCCGATACACCGCTCCCAGCGGCACCGCCGTGGCGGTGTTGTCGGCCATTGTCCCGTTGACACCTTTGTTGTAAGAGAGCGGCTTATACAGCACGAGGGCGTTTTGATACTGCCGCTGGTAAATCTTGTACGTCAACGACGAATTGGCGGGATCGGTGCCCGTCGTTCGGACCGAATAATTTCCGACCGGTTTCCCGACGTTGTACGTGACGGCGGCGGTCCAGTGACGACTCCAATCGGAGTTCGGTTCGTTCCCGCCGTTTAACATCAGGAACGATAACGTCGGGTCCGCGAGCAGGTAATACATCGCAAGGGTGGTCGTCAGTGTCCGCGGGTCGTTCGGGTTGGAACCGGGAAGACTGTCGAGCACTTCGTACGCTTTACCGCCGGAGAGTTGGCGTCGGTCGGCGAGCGTCGCGGCGAGGTCTTCGAGCTGGACGTAGTTGGCCGTGGTGGGGCGGAGAGCGAATTCTTCAAGCGTGGAGACGCCGGCCCTGGCGATCGGCTCGGCCGAAATGCCGGCCCCGGCCGTGTTGGCGAGCAGCCATTTCGATCCGATCGCCACATTGATTTTGCCCAGCAGACTGCCGTAGTCGAGCGTGTAATACGTGAGGGATTCGGCAATCGTCGTCGGGTCCACGGCAAGCCGGCCGATGGAATTGTCGACGAAGAATCCGCTCGCCAAAGGGTTCGCGGCCGCGGTCCGGGCGAGATAGTTGGCGGCCCAGGCCCGAAAATCCGAGTTGCTCACATTCGTTGCATACCGCTGCGGTCCGTAGTTCGGGTAAGTCAGGCGGCTTTCGTACGCGAATCGGGCGTTGAACCCGGGACGTCGATTGGCATACTCGGCGTCGTTCAGATAGCCGTCGCCGTCCTTGTCCGCTTTCGTATCGAACGCCGGAATCGTGCCGGACTGATTTTGGAAATTCGTGTAATCGCGGCCGAGGACTGTCAGGGCGGTGGGTGGCGCAGCGGTGCCGGTCGCTCGGAATCGGACATAATAGAGCGGGACCGACCCGCCGATCGATGCCGTCTTCCAATCTTTCGGCGGGTCGAACGTGACCTGGCCGGACTTCTTACCGCCGGTGGTCGAATCGGTAATGGTTTTCAAGGTGGTCCACGCCGTCGGCCGCCCCTGGGAATCGACCGCCGAAACGTATTCCCAAACTCCGGAGTAGCCGGACGCCGCGGTGTTCTGAAGCGACAGATTAATCTCGCGGTACTTTTCCAAGTAACCCATGGCGAGGGTGCCGCCCGGTGTGGGCAGCACGAACGGTTTTTCGGTCGAAGTCTTAGCGTCGGACGTCAGATTCGTTACCACACCGCCACTCGTCGTTTCGTACACGCCCCAGAACTGATTGACCGGCACGGCCGAAGCGCTCAACCCGCTGAACGGTGTTGCCGTCGTTACGTGGTAGAACGCCGACTCGCGATTGAAGTGATTTTTATCCGCATATGTCAACCAGTCGGTGAGAAGGTCGAGGTAAATGTTCGAGACGTTCGTGTAGATGAGTTGCGGCGTGGTCGGGGCAACCTTTGCCACGTCGCCCAGGTAGGCGACATTCGGGATGACGAGATCGACGCTGTTTTTGAGAAGGTTTTGGGCGGTCGAGTTTAGCGGCGTGCCGTAATAGGCGAGGTCCGCGAGGCGGATCCAGGAATAGTGTTGCGGGACGGCCGGGAGGCTCGGGTTCGATGGGGCCGCCGGCGCCGGGGTCGTGACCGGCGTCGGCGTTGTGATCGGCGGTGGAACCGGTACTGGTGGTGGACTCGTGCCGGCAGGCGGCAGGTCGGGGCCGGGCGTTGGAGGAGTCGTCGGCTTGTCCAATTCCGTGGGGATGCGGCCGGGAGTCAACGTGGTGGGGGCCGACGTGACGAGAAAGTTGTCGAACACCAATTGACCGGAGTAACCGGCCCCGCGGACGAGGCCGGCTTTGCCGGACGCCGTGATCGCCGCGTCCGCACGGGTCAGGGCAAATACCGGAACCAGCCCCCAACTCCCGTCCGCATTCAGATATTGACCGGTATCTGACCGATAGATCTGAACCCTCAGTTCGTTCCCTTTGACGACCAGCGACGCTTGCACCCAGATCCCGCTCACGTAATCTTTCGATTTTACCGTCGCGAGCGTACTGATGACTCCGTTCACCGATCGGATGAGGTTGACCTGGAGGCCGCGGGAAACGGTCACGGCGTAGTACGAGGCGTTCGTCGCATCGACGTTTTGGCCGCGGGCGAATACCCCGGCCGGGACGAGACCGTCCACGAAGATCGACGAGGAAAGCTGGGCGTCGGCCGGGACGATCGTATTCCACCACGCCCGGGCCGCCCCAGTACTGGCTCCATCCATCCGAAGCGTCTGGTCCGGAAGGATGCTATATGACACGGGGGTGGCCGACCACTGCGACCACCCGGCGGGCAGGCTGCTGGTGGGGCCGGACGCGAATCGTTCTTCTTCCAGCGCGTTGGGCGTGACCGGTACCGGACCCACGCGCAGGCTGTCGATCACCCCTTGGCCGGCGACTTTCGCCGGGCGGGCGAACCCGACCTGACCCCCCGTACGGATCGACGAATCGACCCGGTCGATCGCGGCCGTCGGTTGCCGGCTCCAGGTTCCGGTCGAGGTGAGGTATTGGTTCGTATCCCCACGGTAAACAAAGATTTTCAGCCGATCGCCTTCGGCCCGCAGCGTGATCGTGACCCACTTTCCGCTGACGTAGTCGGTGGATTTGACCGAGCCCAGCACGACTTCGTTCCCGTTTACAACCCGCGACAATTGGACGTTGAGTCCGCGGGTAACGGTGGCTGCGTAATACGATGGCGTGGTGGTATTGAGAGATTGACCGCGGGCGAGGATTTGTATCGGAACGGCTGTATTCAGGTATATTGCCGCCGAGGTCTCGACGTCGGGGCCGAATGCGGCGCTCATCCAGGCGCGTTCGGTGGTCGCACTCGTTCCGTCCGTGACGAGCCGGCCGTTATCCCCTAGGCCGGTGCCGGTCGGGTCGACGGCAAACGAGCCGTTGCCCGAGGTCCATTGGCTCCAGCCGGTTGGCAATCCCGAGGCCGACGTCCCTTGAAACGGCTCGACGATTGCCGTCGCCTGGGTCGTTGGAACCAGTCTGGCTTCCAGCCAATCCACGGTCAGTGTGGACTTTTCCCGGGGACGGCGGGCGGACATGGTCGTGTCCCTTCCATGGGACGGGTAACGGCACCGAGACGGTTCGGCCCGGTCGCGGGGCGGGACAATAACCAATCCCCCGGGAATGTCAATCATCGAGTTTGAGATTCTAATATCCCACGGCGGCCCCATCTTTCCGGTACTCCGACCCGCCGTGGAGCATGTTCGTAATCGGGTCGATCCGGATGCCCTGATACCCGCCGGAATTCACCCGCACCCGCCGCACCACGTGTCCCCGGGCCTCGAGTTCCCTGACCACCGCATCCGGAATGCCCGGCTCGGCGTCGATCACGCCGCCAGGCGGCTGCTCGGGCTTCCCCGTTGGCGTCGCCGAACCGACGTGCTCGACCCGCGGAGCCTCCCCGGCCGCCTGGACGTTCATCCCGAAATCGATCAGGTTGACGAGGACCTGGACGTGGCCCTGCGGCTGCATGTCCCCGCCCATGACGCCGAACACCAGCCACGGCTTTCCCCCCTTGGTCACCATGGCGGGGATGATCGTGTGAAACGGCCGTTTGCCCGGTTCGAGCTTGTTCGCGTGGTTCGGGTCGAGGGAGAAGAGGCAGCCACGGTTCTGGATGCCGAAGCCGAGGTCCGGTTGACACAGGCCGGACCCGAATCCGCTGTAGTTGCTCTGGATGAGCGAAACGCAGTTGCGGTCCTTATCGACCACGCACAGGTAGATCGTGTCTGCCTTGCCGACCGCCGCATCGCCGGCTGCAACGTCCGCCATCGCGCGTTTCATGTCGATGAGCTTGGCCCGGTCCGCGGCATACTCCTTGCTGATCAGCTTCTGGACCGGCACTTTTGCGAAAACCGGATCGGCGTAGAACTTGGCCCGGTCGGCATAGGCGAGCTTCTTCGCCTCGACCAACAAATGCCAATAGTCCGGCGATGTCGGCCCGAGCTTTTTCAGGTCGTACCGTTCGAGCGTATTGAGCATCTGTAATGCGGCAATTCCCTGACTCGGCGGCGGGATTTCCCATACGTCATACCCGCGGTACGAGGTCGAAACCGGCTCGACCCAGGTGGCTTCATTTCCGGCAAAGTCTTCGAGAGAGTAGAGGCCGCCGACCTTGTTCGAGAAGGCAACCAGTTTCTCGGCGACCGGCCCCTTGTAGTAGGCATCGGCACCGCCGTCCGCAATCAGTTGCAGCGTGTTCGCCAACGCGGGGTTCTTGAATACTTCGCCGGCACGCGGGGCCCTGCCATTGGGAAGGAACACCGCCCGCGACCCCGGGTCTTGCGAGAGGAGCCGCTCACTCGCCTTCCAGTAACCGGCAATGACCTCCGTAACCGGATACCCTTCCCTGGCGTAACGGATCGCAGGACCGAGCAAGGTTTTGTAAGGCAGGGTGCCGAATCGCTTGCGAAGGGCCTCCCACCCACCCACACACCCGGGCACGTTCCACGATAGCGGTCCGCGGGTGGGAATTTCGGTGAGTCCCTTGTTTTTGAAGTATTCGATCGTGGCTTTTCCCGGCGCCCGGCCGCTGGCATTCAGGCCGTAGAGTTTCTGCGTCTTGGCGTCCCATACCATTGCATACAAATCGCCGCCGAGGCCGTTCGACGTTGGTTCCATAAGACCCATCGCAGCGTTGCAGGCAATGGCCGCGTCCACCGCGTTGCCGCCTGCTTTCAGAACGTCCAATCCGATCTGTGCGGCGAGAGGATGGCTGGTGGCCACCATCCCGTGCGGGGCGATTGTCACCGACCGCCCCGCGCGGCCGGGGGCGACCGGAGGCCGGTCGGCGGCGGAAGCGGGAAACTGGGAAACAAGTGACATGGCTGCGACACCAAGGAACCGAAACATGACCATCTCCCGGAGCAGGGGTATCCGGCTCGCCCGGAACGTTACGAATTCAGTTTCGCTTTCGCGTCGTCGAGAATGGCCTTCGTCGCGGTGGCACCGACCCGGGTGACGCCGAGTGCGCGGAACGCCAGGAGGGATTCGAGTGACCGCACCCCGCCGGCCGCCTTGACCTGAACTTTCGGAGGCGAATGCTGCCGCATCAGTTTCAGGTCTTCGGCCTTCGCGCCCGTTTCGCCGTAACCGGTTGAAGTCTTGACAAAGTCCGCACCGACCTCGCCGCAAATCTGGCAGAGCCGGATCTTGTGATCGTCTTCGAGGAAACAGTTCTCGAAGATCACCTTTACCAGGGCTTTCCGCCTGTGGGCGACGTCCACGACGGCTTTCACATCTTTGCCGACATACGCCCAATCCTTCGACAGTACTTTGCCGACGTTTACGACCATATCCAGCTCGACCGCCCCGTCGTCCATGGCGGCTTCGGCCTCGTATACCTTGGTATTCGTCCGGTGCCCACCGTGGGGGAAACCGACGACGGTGCCGACGTGCACGCCCGAACCCAGGAGCCATTTCGTCGCCATTTCCACCGCGTACGGTTTGATGCAGACCGACGCGACGTTGTATTCCGCCGCGAGTTGACATCCGGCCTCCATCTGCCCGTCGGTCAGCACCGGCTGCAAGAGGGAATGGTCAATCATCTTGGCCAGTTCGACGAGCGTGGGGTTGGTCATGGGTATCTCGAACTCGAACGGGGAGGGTTGGGACTATTCTCCGATCGCGGGGCCGGGGCGAACAGGGTAGCTCGGCTTGACCGGGCCGGCGGGGATGCTATGACCGGGGCGTTGCCAACCCATCGTCCGCGGAGCGCCGCCATGCGCCGCCTGGCTATCGGCCTCGTCTGGGCCGTCTTCGCCCCCGCCACGTTCGCCGCCGATACCGACGCGGTCGTGGTGGCCAAAGAAGTCAACGTCTACTCAGCCCCAGGCGACGCCGCTCCGGAAACCGGTACGCTGCCCAAGGGTACCCGATTGCAGGTTCATCACGAGGAACCGGGCGGTTGGCTCGCCGTGCAGCCGCCGAACGGGTCGATCAGTTGGGTGAACCACCGTTTCCTCGATTTCGGCGACTCGGGTTTGTCCAAGCTTCCCGCGACCGCCACGATCCGATGCGGCGACGCCGGCATCGAAATCGAAGCCGGAAAGTTTTACGTCGCCGGTCCGCTCAACGTCCGGCGGACGAAACTGGCCAACGAAACGGTCGTCACCGTCATGGGGCCGCGAGTGCAATGGGCGGGCGATAACAGCTACTGGTACCCGATCTGGTCACAACCGGGGGATTACCGGTACGTGAAGCGGGACGGCATTCAGGTCGCGACTGCGGCCGTGGACCGGATGGTGGTGCAGTCGTCCGGCACGATGGAAAACCGCACGCCACCGATCGTGACGACCCGGCCGGCCGGGGCACTCCCGCCGCTCGGCCTTGCGGCCGCCGGCGAGCCGGTCAAGGCGACAAAGCCCGCGAACTGGCCGAATAATCCGCTTTGGACACAAGCCGAGACTGCGGACAAGGCGGGAGATTTGGACGGGGCCGAACATCTCTACTTTCAACTCGCCGGTGAGATGAGCAAGGCGGGCGGGGATGCGGATTTGGGAAACCTTTGTTATAGCCGCATCCACGCAATTCGAGAACGACGCCGGGCGAAGGGGAACGAAAGCGTTTCCGTGAAATTGACGAGTACGG
>DASXPC010000108.1:0-14674 GCA_036493815.1 Fimbriiglobus sp.
GGTCGCGGTGCAACCGCCGAACCTGGCCATCCGTAACCATCGCATCCCTCCCAACTTGCGGGAGTTACGCTCATGGCCGGATTATCAAAAAGAGGGAATTCTAATTGTCGCTGGGTGGGGAAAAACAATCGCCGCTACACATCTGGGGCAGTCCCGGGGTGGGCAAGTCGAGCCTGGTCCGCAAGGTGGCCGACATTTTGATCCTCAACCTCGTCGACATCCGGGCGACGCTGCTCGACCCGGTCGACTTGCGGGGATTGCCCCGGCTTTCCGAGGACGTGGCAATTTGGGCCCCGCCCGCGTTTCTGCCAAGGTCCGGGGCCGGGATCCTCTTCCTCGACGAACTCGCCCAGGCCCCGCCTCTGGTGCAGGCCGCGTGCCTGCAACTCTGTCTCGATCGCAAACTCGGCGAGTACACTCTGCCCGGTGGCTGGAGCGTCGTGGCTGCCAGCAACCGGGCCGAGGACCGGGCGGGCACTCACCGGGTCATCTCCCCGCTCCTCAACCGGTTCATTCACCTCGATCTTGAGGTTTCGGTCGACGACTGGCAGGGATGGGCAGTGCTGGCGAAAATCGCCCCGGAGGTTCGGGCCTTCATTCGGTTCCGGCCCGGTCTTCTGTTCCAGTTCGACGCCTCGTCGAACCCGAGGGCCTTTGCGACTCCGCGGTCGTGGCAGTTCGTCTCGGACGTCCTCTCCGACACCCCGCCCGAACTCTTGCACCGCGTGGTCGCCGGCTGTGTCGGCGACGGTCCGGCCGCCGAGTTCGTCGGCTTCTTGCAACTTTACAAGGAGTTGCCCGATATCGACACCGCCCTCACGGCCCCGGACACGACTCCGGTTCCGCGGGAGCCGGCCGTACTTTACGCCCTGGTCGGAGCGCTCGTCGAACGGTGCCGGGCCGACGCCGGCCTGGTGGCAAACTTCATCAAGTACGCTTCTCGAATGCCCGACGAGTTCGCCCTCCTGGCCCTCCGCGATCTCATTTCCCACAAACCGAAACTCGCGTCCAACCCCGCCGTGCAGGCTTGGATCACTAGAGCCAGGTCTAAAGGCTTGTTCCTGGCTGCCTGATCTCACGTCGAATCCCCATTCCCCGACTCGGAGTATTCCCATGACCGAATCCACCCTGGAGGTGGGCGGGGCCGTCGTCTTCTGGTCGGCCGCCGAGTTCACCCACCGCGAGAAGTTACGGTCGGTGCTGACCCCCCTGGCCCTGGACCACCTAGTCCCGGATCCCCGGCCCCCGAGTAGTGTCCTCAAGGACGCCCTCGACGAAGTCCTCGGCGGGCCGCGCGTGCTGGTGCGGCCGCTGGCCGACCGGGACGGGTTCGCCGTCGTCCACGAGGAACGGGGTCAGACGGCCAACTCGTACGCCGCCACTCTCATCGCCAAGGTCATCGCGACCGACCCGCCGGCGATCGACTACGACCCGTTGGACGACCGGGCGTCCCTCGTGAACGCCGCATATCGCAAGCACCAGGGCCGGGTGCCGGCGATGCAGCTCTCGGCGTGCTTGGTCAGGATCGTGGAATCACTGGGCGGAACCCGGCTCCGGCCCACAGGCGCCGTTTATTGGGTCCCCGGTCACAAATTGGACGAATGGGCGGCGGTGGCCCGCGCGGTCGAGGCCGCGGCCGACGGGAAACCCAGTGCCGTCTATTTGCTTCGGCACCGGATGGACGCCGACGCGGTTCGGGCGGTCCGGGACGCGGTGGTGGCCGAGGTCCAAGGCGAAGCGGCCCGGATCCGGGACGAAGTCCAGGCCGGCGACCTCGGCGGCCGGGCGTTGGAAACCCGGAAGAGTCAAGCCGCCGAGTTGCGTGCCAAGGTCAATCTCTACGAGGACCTGCTCCACGTCGGCCTGACCGGGCTGCACAAGGCGGTCGACGCCGCCGACCAGGCCGCGGCGACCGCGGCCCTCCTTCTCGGGGCGTCCGCCCAACCCGGGACAGCGGCAATGGCCCGGGCCGGCTGACGGGCCCACATTTAAAAACCGGTTTTTAGAAAGGGGACGCTATGCCGACGACACGGCCCGCCGATCCGTTAGCGGGGGTCGAGCGGGAAGCGGTCCGACAACGGGCCGCCGAAGTCGGGAGGATCGCGATCACCGCGGCCCGGGTCAAGCTCATCCTCGGCCGGGACGCGGCGAGTGCGTTCTTCGCCACCCTGGCTCTGAGACTCCGTCTGGAAGTGGATGGGACCGTCCCGACCATGGCCACGGACGGTCGGGTGCTCGCGTTCAACCCGGAATTCGTGACCGGCCTCTCGACTGACGAACGTGTGGGATGCCTGGCTCACGAAGTAATGCACAACGCCCTGGCCCACTTCGCCCGACGGGGTGGCCGCAACCTTGAGAAGTGGAACATCGCCTGCGACCTGGCCGTCAACCCGCTCCTCCTCAAGGCCGGGTTCGTTCTGCCGAGAGGGAGGCTGGTCCCAGGGGAGGGTCGGTTCGACCACATGCCGGCGGGGAAGTCGGCGGAGGAGTATTACGCCCTTCTCGATATTCCCCCGGACACCGTGTCCGAACCGGATGAGTCGGGAACTCCCCAACCGGAAGGAGGTCCGGACGAGAACAAAACCGACCCCGGCGGGTGCGGCGGGGTTCGAGAGCCCAAGGACGATTCCCCAGCCAATACCGAAAGCACCGCGGCCGAGTGGCGGGTGGCCGTCGCCCAGGCGGAGCAAGTGGCCAAGGGCCGAGGGGAACTTCCCGAGGGGCTCGGCCGGGCCGTGGAGGAAGTCCTTCACCCCGTCGCCGACTGGAAGACCGTCCTGCGGGAGTTTGTTTCGGCCCACGCGAGAAATGACTACTCCTGGAGTCGTCCCAACCGCCGGTTCATAGCTGCCGGGCTCTACCTTCCGGGCCTTTTCAGCGAAGAACTGGGGGACATCGTCCTCGCGATCGACACGTCGGGGTCGGTCGGCGCCAAGGAACTCGGGGCGTTCGCGGCCGAGGCCGGGGCGCTCCTCGCCGCGTACGAGTGCCGCGCGACGGTGCTTTACCACGACACCGTCGTTCAGAAGGTGGACGACTGGAGCCCGGTCGACGGGCCGCTCGTGCTCGACCCGGTCGGCGGCGGCGGGACCAACCATACCTGTGTCTTTGACTGGATCGCTGAGTCCGGACTCTCGCCCGCCTGCGTCATCTGCCTGACTGATCTGGAAACTCGGTTCCCGGCCCGGGTTCCCGACGTCCCCGTCCTCTGGGCCCAAGTGGGGACGAACACACAGGCTCCGCCGTTTGGAAGAGTCGTTGCGATCGGTCCGTAACCCGTCTCCAATCCTCGAACCCCGGAGACTTATGCCCGCTCGACTCGTTCTGATCGACGAATTACAAGTATCCGTGCTCGTCCCCCCAGACCTTCCCCCGGACCGGGTCGCCGCCGTGCGGCGGGCCCTGGCCCGACCCCTTTTCGTCCGCGAACTCCGCCGTCTCGTTTACCTGGCCCTTCGCGGCACGTCCTCGGCGTTGACCGTCCGCATCTCCCGCTGACGGGTCATTTTCTCTTCTTCATCAAGGAGTTCCCGATGATCGTTCTCCCCCGGGCCGCGGCCCGGGCGTTCCGGGCTTTGGCCCGCAAATGCCACGCGAGCCGACCCCGCGGCCCGGCCCCGCCCGTGACGATTCGTCAGCACGACGGCCGGCTCACCCTTCACACCGACCTCGGCGAGGCCTTCCTCACCTGGGCCGGTTCGGCCGGGACCGAATCCGAGGCGTTCGCTTTCCCCATGGCCCTCCTCGACGCGGTCGACGGACCGGGGGACGACCCGGTCCAAATCGTTTGCGAAGGCACGGACGGAGCGGTCGCCCGCTGGGCCGACCGCGGCGTCCCCCGGACTTTTCCGGTTGAGTATGCGACGCCCGATCCCGCACTCGCACCACCGGAGGAACCAACCGCCCGGGCGGACATGCCGTCGTCGTTCCTCGTCGCGATGCACGAGGCCGGGCGGACCGCGGCCCGGGAGCCGAGCCGGTACGCGTTGCAGCGGATCCAGGTTCGGGGCAAAAAGGGGCAGATCGTCGGGACGAACGGCAAGCGGGCCTACCTGCGGAGCGGATTCCCGTTCCCGTTCGTGGAAGACGTGCTCGTCCCGGCCGTGCCGGTGTTCGGGGCGCGGGGACTGGCTTCTTCGGACCGAGTTCGGGTCGGCCGGACCGACACCCGACTGGTCGTTGCGGTCGGACCGTGGACGATCGGCTTGTCGATCGACGCCGACGGGAGGTTCCCGGACGTGTCCGGGGTGCTCCCCCGGCAGGCCCCCGGCGTCGTCGGGATCGACGAGGTGGACGCCGTCGCCCTGGTCGACGCCCTCCCGGGTCTGCCCGTGAAAGACGACGAAACCCCGTCCGTCACCCTCGACGTCGACCGGGGCGTGCGCGTCCGGGCCGGCGTCGAGGGGGAAACCGTCGAGGTCTTCCTGACCCGGTCGACGTTCGCCGGGCCGCCGGTCCGGGTCGCCCTGGTCCGGACCGACCTGACACGGTTGCTCACCCTGGGGTGCCGCACCCTCCGGATCGCCGGGCCCGAAAAGCCGGTCGTCGGCGAGGCCGACCACCTGACGTTCGCGATCATGCCCCTCGACGAGGGGTCGGTCGTCCCGTTCACCGCGGCCGCCACCCGACTCGAAACCGACGACGTCGGCCGGGTCGTCCCGCGAAACGGTGGCAACGGACGGACGGACGCCTCGCCGAACCCGGCCACCATCCCCATTCCTTCCCCCGAAGAAAGGACCGCCATGAAACCGTCCCTTCCCCCCGCGAACCCCGAGCCGAACCACGAGGTTCTCGACCCCCTTGCCGAGGCCGAGGGGCTGCGGAACGCCCTGGCCGACGTCGTCACCCGGGTCGCCCGGCTCGTCGCCGCCCTCCGCCACATGAAGCGGGAGAAGCGGGCCCTGGCCAACGTCTGGTCGAGTTTGAAGGACCTTCACCTCGGCGCGTAGGAGTTCCCATGACGAATCTCGTGACCGACAAGCTCCGCGACCTGGCGGCGGTGCTTGCCGACCTCAAAGACCGGGTCCGGATCGCCCTCGCCGGCGAACTGGCCCGGGCCGTCGCCGACGCCGTCCGCGACGTGGTGCAAACCGTGCTCCAAAGGGAGGCGGTCCCGGGTCGGGACCGATCCCGGCCCTCCTATTCCTACGCCCCACCCGACCGGTGGTCGGATCCCCGCGATCCCTGGACCGAGGAACGGGTGGATTGGGAGGGTCCTCCGGACCCCCACCCGTTATCTGGAGACGAAACGGGCCGGGGATGTCGGCCCCGAGGCGTAACGGCCCAAGTTTCCCGATTCCTCGGCCCGACCGGTTCCGTCGCCGTTCGGGTCGCCCGGTGGTGGGCGGACCGGACCGGGACGTACGGCGTCGCCGTCGGCCTCGGCATCGCCGTGGTGGCCGCCGGGGCGTACGGGGGACCGGCCGTCCAGGCCGTGCTTGCCGCCCTCGCCGCCGCCACCGATCTCCTTGCCGTGCCCGATCTCCTCGCCGCAGGTGCGGAACGCCTCGGCCGGCTGTAGCGGCCGCCACCCGATCCTTCGCCGCACGAGACGCGAAGCGGCCCGAGCCGACCCCTTCCGACGACTCGGCGGCGACCCATTCCTTCCCCCTTCTCAACCTTTTTCACGGAGAAAAGACCATGAGCGTGACGCTCCCCAACGGCACGGCGAACAGTCGGCCGCAGCAGCGAAAACAACTGTCCGATCAGCTCGACCGGTTCGACGAGATTCTGGACGGTCTCGCCGACGGGCTGAACGAGGCCATGGCCGATGCCGCCCGCGAGGGCACGAGATTGGCCGTGAAGGACGCGATTCTAGAAATCCTGTCCAACCCCGATCTGCGGGCCCTGATCGCCCGGTCGGCCGAACCCGGTCCCGCGAAGCCGTCCTTCTGGGCACGGCTCAAGGTCCGGGTGGCCCGGGCGAAGGCGGCCGTGGTCGAGGCGGTCACGCCGGCGGTGCAATTCGCCGCCCGAAAAGTTCGAGCCGTGATCGAGCCGGTGATCGGTGTGGGCCGAGCCTTGGCCGGCGTCTGGCAATGGAAAAAGGCTTTGCTGGTCGGGCTCGGCGTCGGGTTGGTAACGACGGCCGTGTGCTTGACCGCGTCGCACGGCTTCGCGGCGGTGGTGTCCGGCATTGGCGGAGCAGTCACCGCGGTCGCGATTCAACTCGGCATGTGGGTGAAAAAGACCGCCCTCAAACTGCGAATGGTCTGACCGTAAGCGGTGGTCCAGGGTGAGGTGTTGATGCGATTCGTCGGAGAGGAAGATCGGCCGGTCAGAGGTTCGTCCGTACGAACCGTCAGCCCGAGCGGACTCCCTTTGCGAATTGCATGAACTCCTCATCCTGCCCACTGCGGCCCTGAAATCGTCGGACTGAAGCGTGTCGACCGAAGGGTGCGGCCCGCCGGAAGGCGGGCCGCAATCCCCGAAGTTCTTCTTACCTATCGGGCACCGGATCTCCGCCGTCACCACCGACGGTTGGCGGCGGCGCTGGCGACGTGCCAGGCCTGTGAAGCGAACGCCAAGACCGAACTCGACATCGGGGTGGCCGGATGTTTCGGCCATCTCGGTGTCTGGCCGGATACATCGACGACCCGCCCGTCGTGAGGCCGCCGCCGTAGATCCAGACCATTACTGGCAACCGTTTATTGCTCACGGTCGCCGGTCGATAAATGTTGAGGTAGAGACAGTCCTCGGAATGGCGGCCCACCCCCGTGGCAAGGGGCTGGGTCGGGTCGCCTTTCTTGACCGGCTGCATCGGATCAGGACCGAAGGTGGTCGCGTCGCGGACGCCATCCCACGTGTCTACCGGTAATTGCGGCGGCCGCCACCGCAGCGAACCGACCGGTGGCTGGGCGAACGGAATGCCTTTGAAAGCGAGGACGCCGTCGGCCTCCCTGCCACGGATTTTCCCCCCTCGACCTGCACCACCTCTCCGTCGGAACTCGCTGATTGGGCGAACACGGGGCCAGCCGACAATAGAAAGGTGACAATAAGCCTCGTTGCTTGCTTGACAGCGCAAGTTGTCGATTGCCGAACCTCAGTTGGGGTCCAGTACTTCATAGGGCACACCACATCCGTGGGTCAGTGCCGTCCATGTTTTTTCTTTCCTGCCGCTATGCCGCCTTGCGGTCAAGCAGCACCCGGTGCTGACTCGGAAAGATATATGGGCGCGTTCGAGCTGGCGATTTATAGGTGGGAAAAAGGGGCCGCGCACAAGTTCCTCGGCCCGGAGAATGCGACGGACGTGTGGAGCGTGAAGAAGGTCAACCCGAACCAAATGGAACATTCCGATCAATTGTGAACTATTGAAAATATTGATATATACAAATGATCAGTATTTTAGAATAAACTTGATAGAACTTCAACCGAGTGCGTTGTTGTCTTGATGCTTTGGAGTCGAGCCGGTATGTTCATAGCGACATTCGAACTGTCTGGAGACGGCGTTGCTAACGTTCGTGCGAATTCTGGCTTTCCTGGCTTGCAGTCCAATTCTGCTCCCGTCCAGTCTTTGCGCCTGTCAATACGAAGTCGCCGATAACGATAACGATAACGTTCCCACCAACGACAGCGGTCACCACGCCCCGGGATGCCCGCTGATCTGTGCGGACCGCGTGCCCGAGATTGCTCAGTCCGGCCATTTGACGACACTGGATTCGTCTCTGCCGGTTGATTTCTTTAGGCGAACATTCGTCGTAGAAAATGACTCCCCGTTCATTCCGATCTCGGTCACGCCTCCGTCCGACCCGCCACTTTTCCTGAGTCATTGCGCACTCGTCTGTTAGCTTCACCGCCTTTCGCAACCGTACTTTTTCAGCATGCGATGACCTTCTGACCGAGGATTCGTCATGGATTCGCTCGATCGCGAACCGCGCCAAGGTTTCATCCGCACCGTCGTCGGTGCGATCCCGACAATACTTGTCCTTGGCGCGATAGGTGCCGTGGGGTGGTGGGGGCACACTCACAATTGGGCCGTTCCGAAATTTTCTACCCTGACCGACGGTCCAACCGCGGCGGACGATTGGTGCCGCGAACATAACGTGCCGGAATCGGTATGCGTCGAGTGCAATCCGGACGTGATGCCCGCGGCGAAACCCCGCGGCTGGTGCCGGGTCCACGGCGTTCCGGAATGTGTATTGTGCTTACCCGAACTGGCCCAACTCTCCGTCGTGGCGTCCGTTACGCAGGCGGATTTGGCGAGGGCTAAGAGATCTCTGGAATTCACCCCGCGGTCGGAGAATATCAAGGCATGCACCACGCACCTCCGGCGGATTCAATTCGCCTCCGACGAAGCGGCGAACAATGCCGGCGTCGCCGTCACGGAAGTCGGCTGGGGCCCGGCCGTTGAATTCGTCGCCGGTCCGGGCGAGGTGGAGTTCGATCAGACCCGGGTAGCCCACCTATCGAGCCGGGCGCCCGGCACCGTCTGGCGTGTATTCAAGCACCTGGGCGATCCGGTCGCGGCCGGGGAATTGGTCGCCCTCGTGGACGCGGCGGAAGTCGGCAAGGCGAAGGCGGAATTGCTCCAGGCGTTTGCCCTGCAATCGTTGCGGGAGAAGACGTTACAACGAATGCGCTCCGCCGGTGCCGCCGAATCGCCCCTCCGCATTGAGGAAGGAGAGGCCTCGCTTCGCGAAGCCCAGATTCGGCGTTCCGCAGCCAGGCAAATGCTCGTGAATCTCGGCCTGCTGCTCGAAGCCGCGGACCTCGAGAAACGAAACGCCGACCAGCTCGAATCCGAGTTGCAATTCCTCGGCCTCCCCGCAACCCTGACGAAATCGCTCGACCCCCGCACCACCACGTCGAATCTCCTTCCGATCGTCTCCCCAACCGACGGGATTGTCGTCTCGCGGGACGTGGTGGCCGGCGAAGTTGTAGACCTCGCCCGTATCCTGTTCGAAGTCGTCGATCCGCAATACCTGTGGCTGACCTTGGATCTCAAGGGAGAGGACGCTCGGCGAGTGAAGACGGGGCAGCCGGTGCGGTTCCGCCCGGACGCCGGCGGGGCCGAACTTCTCGGCGCGATTGCCTGGATCAGTCCGCAGGCCGACCCGAAGACCCGCACCGTTAAAGTCCGGGCCGATGTCCCCAACCCGACTGGAGCTTACCGGGCGAATTCGTTCGGGACCGGCAGGGTGATCCTGCGCGACGAACCGCACGTCCTTTCCGTCCCTTCGGAAGCAGTGCAGTGGGAAGGGTGCTGCCACGTCGTATTCGTCCGGGACAAGGATTATCTGAAGCCGGGGTCGCCCAAGGTGTTCCACGTCCGCAAAGTGCGGGTCGGGGCAAAGAATGATGCGACCGTCGAAATCCCGGTGGGGCTGTTACCCGGCGAAGTGATCGTTACGAGAGGGAGCGGGCTGTTGCTGACCGAACTCAAGCGAAATGAATTGGGCGAAGGCTGCGCCTGCCACGGCAAGAAATAAACGAGCCTGGGACGTAAATTCAGGGGAAATCGCCAAAAACCAACGATCCGCCGGGGTACTTCTCTTTCGTTCTCACCTGGTGACAGTGTGAGCCATTCGATAGGAGCCGCGTCGTGCTGAGTCAGGTCATCGAATTTTCGCTTCGCAACCGCTGGCTCGTGGTGCTTGCGGCGTCGGCCGCTGCCGTGGCGGGGGTATACTCGTTACTGCACCTGGACGTCGACGCTTTTCCCGACACGACACCGGTTCAAGTGCAGGTGAATACCGTCGCCCCGGCCCTCGGGCCAGAAGAAATCGAAACGCAAATCACATATCCGGTCGAGCAGGCGTTGAGCGGGCTGCCGAAACTGACGCAACTGCGGTCGATTTCGAAGTTCGGGCTGTCGCAAGTCGTGTTGATCTTCGAAGACGGTACGGACATTTACTTTGCCCGGCAGGTGGTCACCGAGCGGCTCGCGACGGTGCAACTGCCACAGGGGCTGGACCGGCCGAAGATGGGCCCGGTCTCCACCGGCCTCGGGGAAGTCTTCCACTACGTCGTCACCGGCAAAGGGGACGACGTCACGACACTCCGCACCGTGCACGATTGGGTCGTCCGCCCGCTACTCCGCCAGGTGCACGGCGTGGCCGAGGTCAATTCGTGGGGCGGGTACGGCCGGCAATACCAAGCACGTGTGGACCCGGCCAAGTTGGCGAAATACGGGCTTACGTTCGATCTCGTGGCGGCTGCCATCCGTGAAAACAATCAAAATGTCGGCGGCGGCGTCATTGACCGCAATAGCAATACTCTGCTCGTCCACGGTCTGGGCCGAACCACGACACTCGACCAGATTCGCCGGATCCCCCTTTCGGCGAAGGACGGAGTGCCCACGCTTCTTGGCGACGTGGCCGAGGTCGCCATCGGCCATGACGTCCGCCGGGGGGCGGTCACCGCCGACGGTCTCGGCGAAGTTGTCCTCGGCCTCGGTTTCATGACCATGGGCGAAAACAGCCACGAGGTGACCTGGGGACTGAAACGCAAACTCGACGAGGTGAAGGCGACTCTGCCTGCCGGGGTGAACGTGACACCGGTTTACGACCGGACCGAACTCGTTGACTACGTGATCGCCACGGTTCGGGCGAACTTGTTCGAAGGCGGCCTTTTAGTGATAGCGGTACTCTTTGCTTTCCTCGGCCACCTCCGGGCCGCGTTACTCGTCGCTTTGGCCATTCCGCTTTCGATGCTCTTCGCGTTCTCCGGCATGTTCCGGTTCGGAATCGCCGCAAGCCTGCTTTCCCTGGGGGCAATCGACTTCGGCATGGTAGTCGATTCATCGGTCGTGATGATCGAAAACTGTGTGCGGCATCTGGCCCTGCCGGGCGGGAAGACCCGGGACGAGGTGATTCGCGATGCCGCCGTGGAAGTCCGTCGTCCGACGCTGTTCGGCGAACTTATCATCCTCATCGTTTACTTGCCGATCCTCACGCTCGAAGGGATCGAAGGGAAGCTCTTTCGGCCGATGGCGTTGACAGTCCTTTTTGCCCTCGCCGGGTCGATGGTGCTGTCACTGACCCTCATGCCCGCGTTGGCCAGCATTCTTCTGCCCCGGAGGGTTTCTCACCGCGAGCCGGTACTCCTTCGCCTCGTCAAGGCGGCCTACCTGCCGATCCTCAAAGTCACGATGCGCTTCAAACTTGCCGTGATCCTTCTCGCGTTTTTGGTCCTCGGCGTAGCCGCGATCGTCGCATGCCGACTCGGCGGGGAGTTCGTTCCAAAGTTATCCGAAGGGGCCATCACCATCGGAACGGTCCGTCTGGCCGGGACGAGCCTGGAGGAATCGGTCCGGACAAATACCCAAGTTGAAAAACTGCTGCTCAAATCGTTCCCGGATGAGATCGCCCACGTCTGGTGCCGGGCGGGTACGGCCGAGATCGCCACCGACCCGATGGGAGTCGAATTGACGGACATCTTTCTGAGTCTTAAACCCCGGAACAAGTGGACGAAGGCGAAAACGCAGGCCGAGTTGACTGAGGCGATTGACCGGGAACTCCGCAGCATTCCGGGATTGAAGTTTGCTTTCTCCCAGCCGATTGAAATGCGGATTAATGAAATGTTGGCCGGAACGCGGTCCGACGTGTCGTTTAAGTTATTCGGTGACGATCTTGCTGTACTCAAAGCGAAGGCCGAGGAAATCGAGCGGGTCTTGAAAACCGTGGACGGGGTCGCCGACCTGGCGGTCGAGCAGGTGACCGGCCAGCCGGTTCTTCAGGTGAAAATCGATCAAGACCAAATCGCCCGCAACGGCATCCCGACCCGGGCGGTGCTCGACCTGATCGAATCGATTGGTGCGAAACCGATGGGGGAGGTGATCGACGGCCCGTACCGGTTCCCGCTGGTGGTCCGGTTGCCGGACGAATGGCGGAAAAACCCTGAGGCGGTCGGGTCGATCCAGATTCCGACGGCGGCGGGGGATCGGATTCCGCTGTCACGGCTCGCGGACATTCGCGTGGTGGAAGGGCCATCCACCATCACCCGCGAGTGGGGCCAGCGGCGGGTCGCGGTAACGTGTAATGTGCGGGGCAGGGATTTGGCAGGGTTTGTGGACGAGGCTCAGTCGAAGGTCCAATCCGAGGTTGTCCTTCCTGCGGGCCGGTATCACCTCGAATACGGTGGGCAGTTCGAGCAACTGGAACGGGCCCGCACCCGCCTCCTGATCGTTGTACCCATTGCCCTCGGCCTGATTTTCCTGTTGCTGTACGCCACCTACGGCAACGTACTCGATACGCTCAGGGCGGCGATCGGGATTCCGTTCGCCTGCGTCGGCGGAGTGTTCGCACTCTGGCTGCGGGACATGCCGTTTTCGATTTCTGCCGCGATCGGGTTCGTTGCCCTGGCCGGCGTGGCCGTGCTCGACGACATGATCCTGATCTCGACGATCCGGCAACTCCGCGCGAAAGGACGGACCGTGGAAAGGGCCGTGGAGGAAGCGGCCCTCATCCGCCTCCGCCCGGTCCTTATGACGACCCTCGTCGCCAGCCTCGGGTTCGTGCCCATGGCATTTTCCACCGGCGTGGGGGCCGAGGTTCAGCGACCGCTCGCCACCGTGGTGATCGGAGGTGTCATCAGTGCGATGATCATGTCACTGTTGGTTCTCCGCGTACTCTATGTCGTGGTCCAGAAACCGACCTTCCGGATGCAACGGTTCGCCAAAATCCGGGCCATTTTCCTTTGGAGAACGCGACGATGAAACGGACGATTTTCGGCGAGATGACGGCCGTAGGCGTGTCCTTTGTCGATGAAGCCAATAATCTTTTGGCCGCCGTTGTAGTTGCGCCGGGCGATGCACCCTTTTGCGATCATCGCCTCAGGACCGTCGAAACGGCGACGACCCACTTGCTCACATTGCGATGCTAATCGTTGCGACCAATCTCGCACCAGGAAGAATCGAAACGCATCGAACTGCATAGCGGAGGGGGCGGGACGGCAATTGAACTATTCCTCGCCGGGGTGCGGGGCTGGCAAGCTGGGTCGCGGCGAGTCCTTGCTGGTTCGGCGGATGAAAAATGACCGTACGAACCGCAAAGCTCACCTGCGGCGGCAGCTGGTGAGACATAATACTCCGAAAAACCGTGATGCGGCCGCCGTCGGGTGCAGCGATCGGATACTTCTCATGGCCTCGGAGGGAGGGGCCGAGGTCGTCCTAATGTAGCGAGATCATCGCCGGAGCGAGCCTCATCGTGGGTTCTTTGCGGTGCCGAAGCCCCGCAACCCCGAAGCGGGATCGACTCCGACCCCGCCCCCGGAGGCCATGAGAATGCGATTTTACAATCAGCCGCATCAATACTATTGCGGCGGTGATTTGCACGCAAGGACGTTGTACCTGCCGTGCTCGATGCCCAGGGGGCGACCCGGTTCGAGAAGAACCTGCCGGCCAACCCCTCGGCCTTCCTCGACGCGGTGCAGCCGTTTCGCGACGGTCTGGTCGTCGGCGTCGAGTGCATGTTCGCCTGGTACTGGCTGGCCGACCTCTGCGAACGCGAGTCGATCCCCTTCGTGCTCGGCCACGCCCTGGCGATGAAGGCGATCCACGGCGGCAAGACCAAGACGGACAAGATCGACGCGGCCAAGCTCGCCGGGTTGCTCCGGGGCGGCGTCTTCCCGCAGGCGTACGTCTACCCGAAGGCCAAGCGGGCCACGCGGGACCTGTTGCGGCGGCGGTCTGTCGGATCGGGTTCGGAAGTGAAGTTCGATTGATCGGCCACGTGAGGCACCTCCGGGGGCAATGCCCACGGCGGCGTCCGCGTTGCGGCCGGCCGACATCTGGCGGGAAGGAATTCCCTCTACCTGTTAACTATGCGGGCGGGGGGAGTAATGACGCAGCGTTCTACTCTCGCCAGAAGGTCGATTCCTTCGGGCCCATGTATTTCACGGCCATCTCGGGCGTCTGGATGAGCGACTGCCCGGCGTGTAGTGATTCGACGCCGCCGATGACCATGCCGGACGTCAGGAGCGTACGCTCGACCGGGTAGGCCGCCTTGCCGGTCAGGATCATCTCTTCGATATGTCGCGACAGGGGATTGAAGAAGTCGGCCGTCGTTGCGCTTTGGGTCGGCATCGGCAGGTACATCTGACAGGAGACGACCTCGCCGGTGTCCTTCCGCAAGCCCGCGTAATTGAAGTCGCGAATCGGCGCAAGCAACAACGCGGTGCGGAAGCCGTCGCAGTGCTCGATGAGGTATCCCGTCGTGTTGGGAAGAGCTTTGCGTGCCCAGTCGAACGTGACCGGGTCGGTCGGGTAAAGCACCTACTGGGTTGGGAGGGCGACAAAGGACAGGTCAAGTCAACGGCGCGGGAAGTTTATGCCTTGGCCGCGGTCGGTGCGTCGGGATTCCGGACAGCGGATTAGCGGCGATGCGCGGCCCGGCCCAAAATGGCTGTAGTCGAGTCGAAGCAGGGCGGTCGTCGGGGCGGATGTGGTCCTGAGAAGGTTGATGCCGGCGAAACAACCGCAACGGGTCGCGTGGAATTGTCCCACAGGCGAAGGAATTCCCGATATCGGAGTCGGCGACTCACGACTCGTACGGGCCAGCTACTAGCAGTGGGGGGCGGGGTAGCGGTGCTCAATCGCCCCCCTGGGTGTCGGTCGTAACGAAAAACTTTTCGACCTGACCCTTCCCGGCCGGGATTGGTGTCGAACTGTCCAGTGACGGCATGAGCCGGGCTTTCGGCACGGCGTAGCTCAATACGAAGTCCGTAGTGTCCGTGA
>DASXPC010000109.1:0-7702 GCA_036493815.1 Fimbriiglobus sp.
GAGGCCGGGGACGTCGGTCATTTTGGCGTAGGCGGTGAACGGCGGGGTGCCGCCGGCGACGATGCGGGGGACGGGGACGCCTTTGGCCTCGATCGCGTGGCGGAGTTCGAGCACGCGGCCGATGTTGTCGAGGGCGGTGGCTTCGCGGTCGGCGGCGGGCTCTGTGCTGTTGTGGCCGTCATAGGCGTGCAGGCCGTTCGGCTTGAGGCCGGGGAGTTTGGCCGTGGTCCGGTAGAGGTCGGCAGCCTGATCGAGGGCGATGCCCGTGCGGTGCTGGCCGACGTCGAGGTCGACGAGGAAGCCCAGTGTCACCCCCGCGGCCGTGGCCGCGGCCGAGTTTTCCGCCGCACCGACCGAATGATCGATCAAGACCGAAAAAGACGTACCCGGGTATTTCTTCGCGAGTGTCGCCACCCGTTTCGCGTTCGGCCCAACGATCGGGTAGGCGATCAGCACGTCCGGCACTTCACACTGGGCCAGCATCTCCGCCTCGGCGACGGTGGCGCACTTGTGCTTCGAAACTCCGGCCGCGAGTTGCAGCTTGGTAATCTCCCGTGTCTTGTGCGTCTTGGCGTGCGGCCGCATTCGCCCGGGACCGCCTGCCAGGTCCACGACCCGGGCGATGTTTCGCTTAATCGTTTCCGGGTAAAAGACGAGTGTGGGAGTAAACAACGATGCGGAGTCAGCGAGGGCGTAGAGGTGAGACATGTTTTCTCCGAAGGGGACGAACAGCGAGATGTATCCTATTCGCGGGTCCCCCACGGAGGGCGGCCCCTACTTCACATTTTGCTTGAGCCAATCGCGGACCTGTTCTTCAATATCGTGCGAGTCCTCGCTGACCTTCTGGATCGCCTTGATCCGCTCTTCGTCGGCCTTGATGTTTGCATCGAGGCCCTGGGAAAGGCCGTCCAGTTTTGCATAAGCCGGATTGAAGGTGTTCATCAGCTTCCGCAACCCGAGCTTGTCATTCTGCTTCATGCACTCGCGGATGGCGGAGGCCAACTTTTTGACGGCCGCCTGGAATTCTTCGAGTGATTGCGCGTCCGGCCAGGTCTTCAGGATCACTTCGCGGGCGATCCGGTGGGCGTCCGTTTTCGCGGTCCATTCCTTCAGGAGTTTTTCCTTCGCCACCTTCTGGTTCTCGTCGTTGGTCAGCTTGATGAGTTCGTCGAAAATGTCCAGGGCCTCGGGGACTTCCCCGATGCTGATCTGGCGCTGGATCAATTCCTTGAGATCGTTCGCACGAAATTCCTTTTCGAGGCGGACCGGGTCGAGTTTGGCAGCCTCTTCGAGTTTGGCCGTGTTGGCGTTGAGTTGGCCGATCACGTCGTGGAATGAATGGATCTGGGTTTCGCAGTCCTTAAGCTGACTGGCCGCGTAGCCGGCGTCCGCCCCAGGCCGTTTGCGAAGTGATTCGAGATCGGCGGCGAGACTTTTTTCCGTGCCCCGGGCCACGGCCACACCGGCTTTCACCCGGGCCAGGGCTTCCCGGTTTTTCCCGGCCTTCACCAGGGCAATGAGCGCCGTATAGAGCGTCGCCGCGGCGTTGTGGGCTTCCGCCACCCGCCCCCGCAACGCCCAGCAGGCCTTTTCGAGTTCCGCAAGTTTGGCCTTCTTTTCGTCGAATTCGAACGTCAGCGTGATCGGCCCCTCGCCGTAAACCGGTACCGGGAACCGCTCGGTCCAGGTGGGGCTGAGCGAAACGGAAAGGCAGGCCACGTTCGCCAGTGCCCGGGCGGAGCGGAAGGTGCCGTTCTGATAGGTGAAGCCGTCGCCGGCGGAAGGAGCGATTGCGTAATTCGCGTCGCCGCCGACGATCGAAACCGACGCAGCCCGCGGGTGCGGTTTCCCGTCTTTGCCGACCAATCGGATTTGCACGGGCGCTTCGACGGTCGGTAATTTCAGTGCCCGCACGCCGATGGTGCCGGCGAGGTGGGTGGGAAGCCCTTTCTCGAACCGAGAGATGACACCGCAGCGGCAGTCGCCGTTGGAGGACACGACCAACACACGAAGGAACGTGTATTCCCGCGGTACGCCGACGAACTTGGGCGGTGCGGCGGGAGCCGGGGCAACGGGCTTTGTCCCCCTCGATCGGTTCGACTTCGGCGATGGCGGGTCGACCTTCCGTATGCCCGTAACGGCAAACAGATCGCCCGGCTTCACGAATCGGCCGACCGGCGCCAGTGCCGACCCGCGGATGCGCACGATGACACCGTTCGGGTCGCTTTCGTCACCGGCGACGACGGTGCCAACGGGGCCGAAATCCTGGGAGAGCAAAAGCCCGGCCTGCCGACCGACCTGGTCCGCCGAGCGTTCACGCTTTTTTCGCAAAAGCGGCGACGCGAGTCCGGTCGATCCGTCGAGTTGCCGGGCTTCCAACTGAAAAACCCCGTCCTTCACTTCGAGCGTGAGAAAGTGTGATTTCACGCCGGTCAGCGTGCGGGCCGCTTCGGTGAAAAGTGCCGGCCAACCGACTTTGTCGAATGCGGCCCAGATCGGCTCGCGGTTCGCAGGCGGCACGACGGCGAGGTCGTACGTTTCGACAATCCCGAATTGACCCACCTGCGACTGAAGGGCTGCCTTCACTTCGCGAAGGACTTGCGCTCGAAACGCCTCGGTGAGAAACGGGTGAGGCCTGGCTTTCAGCACCACCCGCCAGCGGTACGGTTCGTTGACTTCCGGGTCGACGGACACCGACGGTGGCGCGGCGGGTAGGGTGGTAGCGGTTAGGCAGAAAATGACGGCGAGCGGAACGACAAGCCGGGGCATCGGCCAACCCTTTTCACGTGCGGACGATACGTCCGGTATTGTACCACAACGGCAACACCAATCCCCAGCGAGCCTTTCCATGTCCGTGCCCGCCAGTGCGTATTCGCTCGCGGTCGAAGTGACCGTGGCCGCGAACCGGAACAAGGTCTGGAAGGCCCTGGTCAAAAAAACGTCGGACTGGTGGCCGGCAAGTTATTTCTCCGTGCCCACTACCAAACGGTTTGTGATCGAGAACAAACTCGGCGGCCTCGCGTTCGAGGACTCCGGCAAAAAAGCAGGGGCCGTTTGGGGCACGGTCATCGGTTGGCTGCCGCCGGAAAAGATCACGTTCGCGTTCGAAATGTATCCCGGTTGGAGCGGGCCGGGGCGGTCGTTCGTGTCCGTCACGCTTTCGGACTCGTTCGAGGGAACGACCATCGTCCTCGAAGACCACGGCGTCTGCCCCCACGCGGACAAGGCGGCCCAGTCGCTCAAAGACGGGTGGCAAGTCCTCTTCGGCACGCACTTCAAGGAGTACCTCGAAGTCGGGAAGGCCAAGAAGGTGAAAAAGGTGAAGAAGCCAAAAAAGGCCGGGAAGCAAAAGAAGGCCAAGGATTCAACGACCGGCTCCGACGCCTCGTGAATTACGCGGTCCCGGACAGCCGGCGGGCCAGGTCCCGCACCGCCTGCTCCTGTTCGCTCGATTCGATCGACCCGGGCCGGAGCGAACGCACTTTCGCAATGGCTTCGTCCGGGGCTAAGCCGATCGCCACGAAATAGGCGGCGAGCACCGTGCCCGTTCGGCCCAGCCCGGCCAGGCAATGTACCGCCACGCCCATCCCGGTCTGTTTCGCCCGCAGGACCGTGTCGAGCACGACGTCGAACTGGCGGTCGGTCGGGGCGGTGAGGTCGGGCACCGGTATGTGAACGGAGAGTAATCCGGCATCGTTCACCCACGGCCTCGGGAGTGGCTCGACCGTCAGCGAAATCAGCACATCGATCCCGCTCTGCCGGAGCCAGCGGAGGTCGTCCGCCGACCCCGGCCGGGACAACCCGGCGAGGTGGGGTTCGTCGACCCAACTGAAACCCGATGGCGGCATGGAATCGCGGGTTGAAGTTACGGAACCGTTGAATCATATCGTCTCCGGGCGATTTGCGCAGCGCCGATTGACAGGGAGTTGGCATTTCCTTCCTACCGCAGCACTTTTAACCCGACTGCCGATCGGATCCGGTTCGCCTCCTGCCAGACTTTCGGGTCGATGCGGAGGAAGTCGGTGAACCGGGCGGTGGAGACGCCGAGGAGTGCCGCGGACGTGCGGACGTGTCCGTGTTCGGCAGCAAGCAGGTCGAGGGCCACGCCGGCGGCAGGCCAGAATTGCGGGCTTTTTGCAGTCGCGGGCAGGCGTTCGCCGTCGGCGGTGCCGGCCAGGTCCGGGTGGATAGCGAGGCTTTCGGCCGAAATGCCCGTCAAGTCGTCGCGAAGATGGAGGAAAAGGGCCTGCCGCATTCGTTTAAGAGCTTTCACCTTGTTTTCGTGCTGCGACCGGCTTTCTTCGGCGATCACGATCAGGCCCGTCGGCCCGTGTCGCAGCCGGACAGCCGAGCTGGTCTTGTTCCGCTTCTGACCGCCGGGGCCGCTGGCCCGGTACGTGTCCACGTCGCACTGAGCGAGCAATTGTGCGTCGGTGAGATGTGTCCAGAGCGACCGCATGGGGCGGGGGTGGTGTGTCACCCCCGCCCGGGCGGGCGGGGTTTTCATTCCCGTTCGCACGGGCGGGAGTTGCCGGGCATTTACACTTCGAGCTTCCATGGGGCCCGGTATTCGCGGGCGATCATCTTGTTCCCGTCGTCGGCATTTTCTCCCGTGAACTTGTGGGCGGCCGGGTCCCACGTCAGCTTTTTGCCCGTCCGCAAAGCAATGACGCCTAGGTGGCAGACGATGACCGATCCGCCGCCGACTCGGGCACTGGCAATTGGCTCTTGCCGCGTCTTGACGCATTCGAGGAAATTGCCCATGTGGTGCGTCGGCCGGGACGGGTAAATCATCGGGTCGTCTTTCATCGGCTCGGAGAGGATCTTCGCGTCGCTGGCAACGATGGTCCCGCGGCTGACGAATACGGTGCCGGATTCACCGAAGATCATGACGCCGTTTTCGGTGCCGCTGACGTTTCCCGAATTCCGCCAGAGGTTGCCGTTGGCCTGATGCAGCCCCTTGACCGCCGTGCCGACGCCGAACTTCCCGCCTTGCTTCGGCCCGCAGGCATAAACCTTGGACCCGTTCGCATAGGTATACGTCACCTTAAACGTCGGGTGGGCGTTGTACCCGTCGCCCTTGGCGTACGGTTCTTCCCCTTCCGCTTCGATGTGCGTGGGGCCACTGCCGTCCATTCCAAGGCACCACTGGGCTGTGTCGAGGTGGTGTGCACCCCAGTCGGTCATCTTGCCGCCGCTGTGTTCGTACCACCAGCGGAATTCGTAGTGGCAGTTCGATTTGCCGCGTTGCCCTTCCGGCCCGTGCAGACGGTAGTCCACCTTCGCGGTCGGCCCGAGCCAGAAGTCCCAGTTCAGTCCTTCCGGAGGGGGCACGGCTTCGATCGGTCCACTGGTCGGGTTGCCGTCGATCCGGCATTCGATCGATTTCACCTTGCCGATCCGCCCGGCTCGGACCACGTCGGCGGCGAGCCGGAACATCCCACGGAACTCCGTCCGCTGCTGGCTGCCCGTCTGCAATACTTTTCCGGTCTCCTTCTGCACTTTCTGCACTGCCAGCGATTCTTCGATGGTCAGCGTCAGTGGCTTCTCGCAGTAAACGTCTTTACCGCTCTTCATGGCTGCGATGGCGGCAAGGGCGTGCCAGTGGTCCGGCGTGGCGACCACAACCACGTCGAGGTCTTTCCGATCCACGAGCTTGCGGAAATCGTCGTACGGTTCGACCGTGTGCCCGGAGGACTTGAACATGGCCTTTGCATTGGCCAAATGGCGGGCGTCCACGTTACAGGCGGCGACGTGGGCGAGGTTGGGAAAGCGTTTCGAATCGCGGATCGTGCCGTACACCTGAGCCGCTCGGCCGCCGGTGCTGCCGACGCCGACCCAACCGAAATTCAGCTTGCCGTTCGCCCCGAGCGGTTTGACTTGCAACTGCTTCGCAGCCTCCTGCGATGCATGCAGCTTCTCGGCGTACCAGACCGGCAAGCCGGCCGCAGTCAAACCCGCAATGCTTCGCCGCATAAACCCGCGGCGGGAGAAGTTTCCACGCTCGGACATCGTTAGGACCTCGGACTTGGAGGAGGCGGTGTGGGTCAGGCTCGCACGATCGGTATCATACCCGAAGATGTTCCTAGGGGCGAAAGTGAAAACCGCCGTGGCCGATTTCATCACCCGATTTCACGACGCCGCACCGTCCGCCCCCGGCGTACCGTTGAGCCTTCAACTCCTCTCGATCGAACCCCTTACGATCACCGGCGAAATGCTCACCGCCGCCCTTCGCGACTGCCACGCGGACCTGCATGCCGCGGATGCCGAGCTCGTCCCCGCATCACACCTGGCCGGGCAGGCGGCTACGCTCGTCGACGGCCCCCCTGCCAGCCTCCTCGGACTCGTCACCTGGGCCGATCACGTCATCAAACTCATCGGCTTCGACGCCCCCATGCCCCCGGGGCCAATCTCGGGCACGCTGGCCCATTCTCTTTTCGTTCCCCCGACCTTCCGCGACATCGGCCGGCATCACGCCGCCCACGTGCTGCTCTACTACGCCGGCACGAACCCCGATCCGCTCGAACGATTCGTGGCCCTCGGCTGCGTCGCCGCCGCGCTCGCCCGGTTCGGCTGCGTCGTCACGCTGAACGAAGAAGCCCGCACCGCGATTCCCACGTCGGCCCTATTGCCCGACGACGGCGACGAAGACATGCTGGCCGAATTGCGCGACCTGCCCGTGCCCTACCTCTACGGCGGTCTGACCAAAATCGAACTGACCGACCCGCCCGGCCGACTCTGGTTCCGAACCTTCGCCAACCACCGACTCGGCCTGCCGAACCTCGCCACGCCGGGACGCAGCCACGATCAGTTTTCCACGACGTTCCAGACGTTCACTTCATTATTGAACTACCTGCGTTCTACCGGCCTGAAATTCGAAATCGGCGAAACCGTGCGGGTCGACGACGATCATTACTACACGGTCCGCGAGCCGAAACCCGAAGAATGGTGGCTCGATTCGGACGGCGAATTACTGGTGCTGGAAATCCAAGCAGGCGGTGAGTAACGCGTTTGAATGAGTCTCGTATTCTGTTCCATCAGGAGGTATCTACAATTGAAACGACAGGTAGTTTTTCTCAATCCCTAAATGCCAACAGTATTGCGGCTTCTGATAAACAGCAGGAGGTGGGTGGGAATCGAATCAACCGGGAGAAATGATTCACATACTTGCCGTTATTGAAAATGGCCCAAAGCCCTGCTAAACAGCAGAAAAGAAATGGTTGCCCAATGCGCCCCACTAACAGTTTGTGTGGGACACAAAGCCAACTGTTGCATATTTATATTCTGATAGTATGTTACACTTTCTTGACTATGGAGTATATAGTATGTTTATGCATAATATTAATTCTACTTTAATGTCACGCTTGAAAGGATTGAAGGATCATTTATTGGCAGGCTATAATTGCGGCGATCGAATGTCTTCGTCATCAAAGGGAGAAGAGCGAGAGAATATTATTAAAGAGCTGATACAACCAGCAATCCCATCGTATTATCGAACAGCCAAGGGAGATATCACAGATAAATACGGAAGTAGCAGTGGACAATTGGATATTGTTATTGAAAATTCCCTTTTGCCATGTTTGCCTTCGCCCGCAGGAGATGGACCAAGACTATACTTGGCAGAAGGTGTTGCGGCCGTAATTGAAGTAAAATCTAGCCTGAAAGACGAATGGACTGATGCTAAGAGGCCCTGACAAAACCC
>DASXPC010000110.1:0-11078 GCA_036493815.1 Fimbriiglobus sp.
CCGTCGGCTAATGCCTGCTGTTCCCGCAACCACCAAAACTGACCCCAATCCGAAAGCCACCAGAAGTTCGGCGTCAAGCCGACGAGGAGGATACCGGCAAGGCCGAGGTGCCAGGCGGGGCCGTGCCGCGGGGCCAAGGCGAGGTAGTAAAAGATCAGGATCGGGGCGAACCCGATCCAGACGACCGGGTGCGCGTACCATCCGGCTATGGAAACGGCCGCCAGGACCAGCCAACTGATCGGGCCGGGCTCGCAATGATAACGGGCGAACCCGCCGACACACATGACGCCCAGCAACCCGGCCAAGAGAAGGCCGACGTCCCCGGCGTCGAACATCGCCCGGACGGGTGGAGACCACCACAAAAGAGCCCCGGCCACGGCGGCCAGACACGACCCGTTCGCCGATACCCCCGCCCCGCGTGCCGCCAGGGCAAAGGCGAGCGGCGTCAAGACGCAGCAGGCGAAGAGCATCACCTTATACGCGGCGGCGGCGTGACGAGTTCCGACGGCGGCGAGGACGAACTCGGCCGGACGACTCCCGCCGTCGAAAACGGGCGTCTTCGGGTATCCGGCCTGAAACGCCGGGTCGAAACAGATGGTGGTATGACGGTCGCGGAACGTCTCCGCACCGAGCATGCCGTGGTAAAGGTGCAACGGGTGTCGCCCGGCCACGACCGGCCGATCGTCCGCGACGGCGGCGAACCCGCCGAACGGTATCGCCGCCAACCCGGCCTGCCCGGCCATGACTATCACCAACGCCAGGACCCACCACGGCCGGTCCCGATACCCGACTCCGCAATTCCCGTCCATGGATTCCCCTTCGCCCAGGCCGGGTCGGATGCTACCCGCCCCACCGCGACGGAAACAAGACCGCCTGGCGCCCGTCCGATGAGAGCTTGGGGAAACGGCGCTGACCTGGTACCAAAGAACGATAAATCAAAGTGGATTCGATCGAGCCGGTTACACCGAAAGGCCTTCGCATGGCGAAATCGTTCTTCGACTCCGTCACGTCGCCTCAATCCGGGCCCGTGGCACTTCCCCTGACCGAAATCGTCGAACGACTGGGCATTGCGTTCGGGCTCGGGCTGGTCGTTGCCGTAATCTTCCGATTGTCTTTCGGCCGACGAAAAGCCGACGCCGGATCGATGTCGACGACTCTCGTCCTCCTCTCCGTCTTAATCGCCATGATCACTCTGGTCATCGGCGACAACGCCGCTCGGGCCTTCACCCTCGGGGGGGCACTGGCCATCATCCGGTTCCGGGCCGTCGTGGACGACACGCGGGACACGGCGTTCGTGATTTTCGCCGTCGTCGTCGGGATGGGGGCGGGGGCGGGGTCGGTCAAAGTGATCCTGATCGGCATTCCCATCGTTGCCCTGGTCGTCCTGATCGCCGCGGCGTTCATAAAGTTCGGAAGCACATTACCGGTCGATCGGACTCTGATCGTCAAACTCCACCCCGATCGGGACCCCTCCCTGCTCCGCCCCGCCCTGGCCGTGTACGCTTCCCGGACTTTGCTGACGGGGGTGGAAACCCAGAAACAGGGCAACGGGCTGGACGTAACCTACCTCATCAAACTCCGCGACCCGGCCGCGGCAGTCGGGCTCGTCACCCAGCTCCGTGCGATCGAAGGCGTCCAGGCCGTCGAAGTGAAAACGAAATAACTCAGACGGTCGCGGCGACCCGTTCTTCCGCCGTCAGGAGTTGCGCCACGGCCTCGTGCAACTGGCCCATCGTAACCGGACGGACCAGGACGACGCCGTCTTCGAGTACTTTCATCTGGCCTTCCCACGCCGCCTGATCTTCGTTCAGAAGCAGCACCGCCGCCAAGTCGAGTTGCGTGTGGATCGCTTCTTTTTGCACCCGTTCGAACGCGTCCATGCCGTCCCGGCCGACCGTCCCGCCGTCGATGACCAGGGCGTGATACGGGGCCTGCTGGTATCGTCGAATGGCCGTTCCGGGGTCCGCCGAAATCAGTACCTTGAATCCCATCTTTTTGAACTTGTGCCGAAACACGTCCTGCAGTTTTTCGTTCTGTTCCACGATGTAGACGGTGAGCGGTCCCGGAGCCCGCCGGGCCGATGCCCCGGTTTGGCCGCCGAGTTCCGCACGCACCGCCTTAATGGCATCAAAGAATTGTTGCGGCGTCTGGTACCGCTCCTTCGGCTCGAGCGCCACCGACCGGGCGATCAGCTTCAGCACGACCGCGGGCAAACCCTTTTCCGGCCCGACCTTGTACAACTGCGTTTCCACGTCCTCGAACCGCCGCCGCTGCATCCGCGCATTCCGGTCCTTGGTCGGCTGCATCAACGGGTCGCCCGTCATCATTTCGAACAGGACGTGGCCCAGAAAATAAATGTCGCTCCGGACGTCGCCTTGCGGTATCCCGGTCGCCTTTTCCAACCCGGCATAGTCCACCGTCCGGTCCATCGCCTCGTCCTCTTCCCGGTCCTGGACCCGCTCGAAGAACAGGGCCGAACCCTTCGCGATCTCGCCGAGGCCGAAGTCCACCAGTTTCGCCGTCTTCGACTGCGTGGAAATCAGAATGTTGGTCGGCTTGATGTCCCGGTGCGACAGGCCGCGGGAGAACGCGTAGGTCAGCCCGGCCGCGCACTCTTCCATAATCCGCAAGGCTTCGTCAAACGGAAGCTTTTTCCGCGCCCGGAGAATGTCCCGCAGGTTCCCCCCTTCGACGAATTCCATCGCGATGAAATGCTTGCCGCTGCGGGCGTCCTGGTTGACCGCCAGAATGCCGACGATGTTCGGGTGCTGCATCGACAACCCGATCTGCCCTTCCCGGCGAAAATGGTCAACCCAGTGGGGCTGTTCCGTCCACCGGCTGCGCAGCACCTTCAACGCCACCACCTGCCCGGTCGGATCGACCCCGCGGAAAACCCGACCGAAACTCCCGGACGCGATTTTGTAAAGCAGTTTGTACCCGCCCAAAATGTACCCGTCGGTGTCCCCTTTCAGCAGTTTCGAACTCTGCCAGGGCGTGAGGAGGCTCTTCCGCTCGCAATAGCGGACGAACTGTTCGCCCGTCGCTTCGTTATCGTCCAGGTCGTAGACGACTTCGCGGGCGTCCTGGTCGGACATGAGGCCGAGGCGGGCGACGAATTGAGCCATTCCCCGGGCGTCGAGCGCCATCGACATGACAAGCCCCGAGATAATCGGTAGACGAACGTCCCGCCGCCGACGGCGGGTACTGCTCCAATTAAGCTACCAGAAGGGGCCGGATCGTGCCATGACGCCCGGCGTTTCGGGTTGACCTCCCGGAGGGGGTGCCGGTATACCCCGTCGGCATTCTCGGTTTTATGGGCCGCGCCAAACCGGCGGGGGTGTGCCGTGCGGGGACTCTTCCGAATCGGTTTCGTATGGGCGGCCTTGGGCCCCCTAGGGTGTGCCAGCACTTGGGATACCATTGGAAACAAGTCCTGGCAGCGGGAATTCGTCAAGAACCCGATCCGGGCTACGGTCAGCCCCGACGATCCGTTAACGATTTTGCGGGACAAACCAGACGACGGCGAAGCCCGAGCGAAAGCGATGCGTCGGCTCGAAGAACCGGTGCGGAATGGCGGGAGTCAGGACGATCAGAACGAAGCGATTGGCTACCTCAAGACCGGGGCGACGTTGGACCCGAGTCCGGTGGTGCGGGCGGCCGCGATCGACGCGTTAGGCCGGTTCGAGGACCCGCGGGTGCCGGAAATTCTCGCGGCCGCATTCCACCAGTCCGACGGCCCGCAGGAACAACGCCAAGCCGACCCGAGGCAACCCGGCATGCTGTCCGCCCGAACGGGCCTCTTCGGGCCCACCGGATACAGCCCGGAAGTCGCCACCATGCTTCGTATCAAGACGATCGACGCTCTGGCCAAGACCGATCGGCCCGAAGCCGTCGCGTTCCTGGCCGAACTCGCCCTGCCCAAACCCGACGTCGACCCGGTCGAGACCCGCGACGTCCGCGTGGCGGCCGTTCGGGGCCTTTCGACGATGCACCGGGCCGAGGCCGTTACGTCCCTGGCCCGCGTACTCTCGGCTGAACATGGCCACGACGCGGCCGTGGTTGCCCGGGCCCACACGGGCTTAGTCGACCTCACCGGCCGAAATTTACCGGCCGACCCGCAGCAATGGAATGAAGTCGTTCAGGCCGGGTTCGAAATGAAGCCGGAACCAAACGCATTCCAACGGGCGGTGGATTGGATAATGCCCTAACGCTGGAAAACGACCGCCGTGTCGTCTTCGTACGCGACCGTCCATTCCTCCGACGCCCGCATCAATCCCGCTAATGGACAATCGGTAGGAAGGATCGCCAATTTCGCGGAAACGAGGTCGGGATCCTTTTCCCACCCGGGTTTGCCGGTAAGCGCGTTATAGTTCTGCAATACCCGTTCGTTGCCGTAGAGATTGGTTCTCCCGTCGATAGACACCGGGTACTCCGGCAATTCCGCAATGAAATAGCCTCCCCAGTTGAAGTGGTTGAACAGCGGGCCGGGCGGGTGAAGTCGGCGGACGAATTCCGCGGCGCGCACGGGATAATTCCGCTCGTTGGCCGACGTTGTGTTGCGTCGCGGAAGGAATGCCGCGACAGCAAAGATCGCGACGCATAACAAAACCGCCCACCGAGTGGGGCGGGGATCGATCGATTTCCCCCCCAGTACCGTCGCGACGGCTAGCACGCCGAACCACAAATCCCGCTGCATTCGCAAGGCGAAAAACGCCCCCGCGGCGAGCATCGCGAGCGAAAAGAAATCTACAGGCCGGGTTCGCATCGTCTGCGACAGAGCCAGGAGCCCTAATCCCACGACGGCCCACAAGACCGGACTCGTCCATTCGGGGGACTGCAATTCGGAAACGTGCCGCAACGCCTGTCCCTGAGTGGCATATTCCCAGATCACGCCGAACAGACGGACGTGATAAGGATTCACCAGCACGGCCAGAACGCATGCCAGCGTGAGCAGTATGACGCGTGCCCGCTTCGCCGAACCGGGGAACAGACACGCCAACCCCAGCACACCCCATCCGAGCACGAATTGAATATGCACGTTCGCCCAAATCACATACATGATCGGCAGCCAGGCCATTCGCCGAATTGATGTGCCTTCCCGCAGCTTCGTTACCGCGGCCACCGTGACGGCCGTGAAGGCAATGGTGACGTGCCAGGGCCGCTCGGCCGTGAGGGGCAAGAGTGTCGCCGTCGCGGCGGCCGCGACCGTGAGGCCGAGGACCGTCGGCCCGATCCGCCATAACACGAAACCGACCAGGGCACCCGTAGACATTCCGACAAGGACATCCCGAACTAGGTAAATGCCTCCAAAATGTGGTGTTTCGGCGGTCCATAGAACCACCTCGAACAACCAACTGTACGCCACCCACTTCGTCGGCGTTTCTCGACTCATCCGCGAGAACGGATCGGTCTCCGGCACGGCTCGGTGATCCGTCACCCATTGCCCGACTTTCAGGTGCCACCACGTATCGGGATCGTACACCGGGTTGAGCGTTTTCCAGGCTAGCACCGAAGCCAATACGCCGACGAGGACGAGCGAAAACCAGGTCGGGACCGGACGGTTCATCATGCGAACACTCTAGCACCCGCCCCGCCCGATACACTAACGGCAACCCGATTCGACACCCGGAGGCGTTCCCGATGACCCCGCTTTTCCTCGCCCTGGCACTCGCGCCCGCCCAACCCCCGGCCGACTGGGAAAAGCAGGAATCCAAGCACTTGGCGAATATCAAGCAGCTCACGTTCGACTTCGTCCGGGCCGGGGAGGGCTACTTTTCGCCGGACGGGAAAACGATCATCTACCAGGCCGAGGAAAAGAATTCGGGCAACCCGTTCTACCAGATTTTCACCCAAAACCTTGCCACGGGGAAGTACGCCCGCGTCAGCCCCGGACCGGGACGGACGACCTGCTCGTTCTTCCGGCCGGACGGCAAGAAGATCATCTTCGCCTCAGGCCACACGAATCCCGACCTGAAGAAGGAATATGCCGACGAGCTGGCCCGGCGGGAGGAAGAAAAACGCACCGGCAAGCGGCGAAGATACTCCTGGGACTTCGACCCGTACGTGAAAATCTATGAGGCCAATCCGGACGGGTCGGGGCGGAAGTGCCTCACCCCGAACGCGATCGCCTATACGGCCGAGGGGAGTTACTCGAACGACGGGACCAAGATCGTCTACAGTTCCGGCCCGGCCCGAAACGTGCAGATCTACATCATGGACGCCGACGGCAAAAACGCGAGGCAACTGACCCACTTCAACGGCTGCTATAACGGCGGCCCGTTCTTCAGCCCGGACGGCAAGAAAGTGATCTTCCGCGCGGACCGCAAAGAGAAAGACCGGCTGCAACTCTACGTCATCAACGCCGACGGCACCGGCGAAACCGCCCTCACCGACAACGAAAAATGGGTCTACTGGGCACCCTACTGGTACAAAGACGGCAAACACATCATCTACACCGCCGCGGACCATTCGAACCCGACGGTCCGGCCGAATTACGACCTGTACTGGATGAATCTGGAGACCCGCAGGACCACGCGAATCACCTTCGCCCCGGGGGCCGACGTCTTACCGGTCTTCAGCCCGGACGGCACGAAAGTCATGTGGACCACGAGCCGCGACGGCCGGTCGCCGCCGCAACTTTTCATCGCGGACTTCACGCCGCCGAAGGAGTGAATTCTTCCCGCCTCACTGCCCATTCAGCGAATCAACCCGCCCGGTTCGCTGCCCGGGTGCTGTTGCATTTCTTCCCATTCGTATCGGACTTCCCGGAGTCCGACCGCGCACAATTCGAATTCGTCGCTCAGCCGGCGGAGCACCGGGGCCTCTTCCGCGAACCGGTCGTCGACGAATTCCCCGGCGATGCGGTAGGCCCGTTTGCCCTGGGCGGTAAAGTTGAGGACGCTGTCCGGTTCGCCGCGGCGGCGGGCGGTATTGACGGCTTCGGGGTAGACGCCGGTCCAGAAGAGAGTGAAGTCGCCGATATGCCGATAGTATTCCCGGCGGGTTCGGCCGCCGCTGGGAAGCTCTTCCGCTTCAACGACCATGCCGATCAGGTTGCGGAGCGGCTCCCCGTTACCGCCACGGAGCCGGTACACGTCGTCGGTGTGAACGAACCGCGACAGAAGGGTGGAAAGGTAATCGACCAGGTTCGGGTCGGCGACGCCGAGCTTGGTGACGAACGCGTGTTCGGTTAATCCGGCGAACATCCGCCGCAGCGGATGGCCGGCGGGCGGATCCCACATCACGGGACCTCCGGCTGGTGCTGGCCGGGAGTGAGAGGCGTCTCCCTATCCGAATCATGCTGTCTGATTGGAACGGAATCAAGCCCGACCGGACCGAACGATTCGGAGTGGGAGCCGCACCAGATCGTCCTTCCGACGGATTCGTGCCGGACCGAACGAAATCGGGTGGCTTCGAACGACGCCGCTTGTGATACAATTGCGATCCTGCCAGCGACATCCGCCCGTGGTGCCCGATGAATCGCATTTCTCCGACGGTGTTCGTCTCACTTTTTTGCGCCGCCCCCCTCGCCGCAGCACCGCCCGATTTCGATCGCGCCGTGGCCCCGATCCTGACCAAATGTCTGGAATGTCACTCGGGTGCGAAACCGAAGGGCGGCCTGAACCTGACCCGGAAGCAGTCCGCGTTCGCGGGCGGTGACAGCGGCGTGGCACTGGTCCCCGGCCGGGCGGCGGCGAGCGCGGCCTGGGTCCGGGTGAACGCGAACGAGATGCCGCCCAAAAAGCCGCTGTCGGCGGCCGAGAAGGCGACGTTGAAGGCGTGGATCGAGGGCGGGGCGAAGTGGGGCACCGATCCGATCGACCCGTACGCCTATACGACGGCCACACGGGCGGGGCGAGACTGGTGGGCCCTCCGGCCCCTCGACCGCTCAACCGCCGGATACGGACGAAACGCGATCGACCAGTTCGTTCGGAAAAAGCTGCGGGAAAACGGTCTGGAGCTTTCGCCGACCGCCGACCGCCGCACGCTGATTCGCCGGCTCAAGCTCGACCTGCTCGGATTGCCCCCGACGCCGGAAGAAGTCGACGCGTTCGTCCGCGACGACTCGCCGGATGCGTACGGGAAGTTAGTGGAGAAATATCTCGCCTCGCCGCAGTACGGCGAGCGGTGGGCGCGGGATTGGCTGGACGTGGTGCGGTTCGCGGAGAGTAACGGGTTCGAGACGAACACGCCCCGGCCGAACGCCTGGCCGTACCGCGACTGGGTCATCCGGAGTTTCAACCAGGATAAGCCGTACGACCGGTTCGTATTCGAGCAGTTGGCCGGAGACACGGTGGGGGCCGACGCCGCGACGGGGTTTCTTGTGGCCGGGGCCTGGGACGAAGTCAAGAGCCCGGATCCGGTGCTGACGGCCAACCAGCGGGCCGACGAACTGCACGATCTGGTGAGCACAGTCGGCTCGACTTTCCTCGGGCTGACCGTCGGGTGTGCCCGGTGCCACGGGCACAAGTTCGATCCGATTCCGCAAATCGATTACTACCGGTTCAAGGCGATCTTCGCCGGGGTGCAACACGGCGAACGGGAAGTGCGGACCGGGGATGCCGCCGAGCGGACCAAACGGGTCGAGCTCCTGCGAAGCGAACTCGCGGGGATCGATGCCAAGTTGTCGGCACTCGAACCGCTCGCCGACCCGGCCGCATTCGCCGCCCGTCGCAGCCCCGTCAACCCGCGAATGAATGTGGAACGGTTCCGCCCCGTGACGGCGAAATTCGTGCGATTCGTGGTATTCGCCACCAACAGTGCGGAACCGTGCATCGACGAGTTCGAAATCTTTTCGACCGGTGCGAATCCGAAAAACGTGGCTTTGGCGTCGGTCGGAACGAAAGTCACGTCTTCCGGCGATTACCCCGACGCCCCGGACCGGCACCGACTTGCGTTTGTCCACGACGGACAATACGGCAACATGCATAGCTGGATATCCAATACGCCCGGCGGCGGTCGGCTGGTGTTCGAGCTGCCACGGGCCGTCGAAATCGACAAGGTCGTCTGGGGGCGGGATCGCGAGGAGAAGTTTCAGGACCGCCTGGCCACCCGCTACCGAATCGACGTATCCCTCGACGGTAAGGCGTGGCAGGTGGCGGCATCGTCGGACGACCGGCCCGCTTTCGGCAAGCCGGCGACGCCGCCTACGGGGTTGAGTGCAACGGACCGCACCGACTGGAATCGGCTCACGCAGCGGGCGAAAACCGTCCGCAACCGCATCGCAACCTTGCTGCGTTCCAACCTGATTTACGCCGGTCGATTCACGCCACCGGAACAAACCTATCGCCTGGACCGCGGCGACCCGACGCAAAAGCGGGAACTGGTGCAGCCCGGAGTCCTCACCGCCATTCACCCGCCGCTCGTCATTCCGGAAAATGCGACGGATACCGCAAGGCGGGTGGCCCTGGCCGATTGGATCATCGACCCGTCAAACCCACTCACCCCCCGGGTCATGGTCAACCGCATCTGGCAGCACCACTTCGGCACCGGAATCGTCCCCACGCCGAGCGACTTCGGCTTCAACGGCGGTCGGCCGAGCCACCCGGAACTTCTCGACTGGCTGGCGAAAGAATTCGTCGACCATCAATGGTCGATCAAGTACGTCCAACGATTGATCGTGACGTCGGACACGTACCGGCAATCGTCCGCGGCGACCACCGAAGGGCGGGCGAAAGACGCCGACACGCACTGGCTTTGGCGCTACCCGCCCCGGAGACTGGAAGCCGAAGCGATCCGCGATTCGATCCTGGCGGTCAGCGGCAAACTCGACTTGAAGCCCGGCGGCCCGGGCTTCGACCTGTTCGAGCCGAACACCAACTACGTCCGCGTATTCACGCCGAAAAAGACGTTCGGCCCGGCCGAATTCCGTCGCATGATCTACGAGAACAAGCCGCGGATGCAGTTGGACGACACGTTCGGGGCGTTCGACTGCCCCGACGCCGGGCAGATCGCGCCGCGACGGAACCGGTCCACCACACCCCTCCAGGCGCTCAATCTGCTCAATAGCGCGTTCGTGATTCAACAGGCCGGCTATCTTGCCGACCGGGTCGTGAAGGAATCGGGGCAAGACCCGACCGCACAAGTCACGCGGGCGTTTCACCTCGCGTTTCAACGAGGCCCCGGCGCGAAGGAATTGCCGGCGGCGGTGAGATTGGTGACGACCGACGGCTTGCCCGCATTGTGCCGGGCGTTATTGAACGCGAACGAATTCCTTTACGTCGACTGAGGGCTCGACCGAAATGCGACCGCACTTTCTTCTCGACCGCAGGAGTTTTCTGTCCCACGCCGGCACGGGCCTGGGCGGCATCGCCCTCGCCGCCATGCTGGCCGATGAAAACTTACTGGCGGCCGAACAGATCCGACCGGACATCCGGCCCGACGCCCCGCTCGCTCCGCGTAAGCCGCACTTCCCCGCCAAGGCGAAGCGGGTGTTGACGATATTCTGTTCCGGCGCGGTCAGTCACGTGGACACGTTCGATTTCAAGCCGGAGCTGGTCAAACGGGACGGCCGGCCGCTGCCCGGCGGCGATAAACTGGTCACGTTCCAGGGGGCGCAGGGCAATCTGGTCAAACCGATCTGGCCGTTCAAGCCCCGCGGCCAGAGTGGGAAGATGGTCTCGGACTTGTTTCCCCGGCTCGCGGAGTTGGCCGACGACCTCTGCTTCATCCACTCGATGACGGCCCGGAGCAACACGCACGGACCGGCCGAAAATCAAATGAGCACCGGGTTCACGCTCGACGGCTTCCCCAGCGCCGGCGCGTGGGTCACCTACGCCCTCGGCAGCGAATGCCGCGATTTGCCTGCATTCGTCGCCATTCCGGACCCGCGAGGCGTCCCGCAGGTCGGCCCGAACAACTGGGGCAGCGCCTTCCTCCCGGCCGTCTTTCAGGGCACCGCGTTCAACGCCGATAAACCAATCCCGAACCTGAGCCGCCCCGTCTCCATTTCCGAAAAAACGGACGCCGACACCCGGACGTTCCTGAAGCAACTGAACGAAGAGCACCTGAAGGCCCACCCGGGCGACGGCGACCTGGCCGCCCGCATCGCCGGGCACGAACTCGCGGCCAAGATGCAG
>DASXPC010000111.1:0-12550 GCA_036493815.1 Fimbriiglobus sp.
AGAAAATCCACGCCGCCACGGAACGCCTGCTGCAACTGGCCGCGTGAGTGCATGGTTGTTGCGGAAAGTACAGTTAGGTGATGACGGCGGTGATTATTCCCCGATGAAATTGTTAGCATTATCAATACAATCAAGAATAAACACGTCACAGCCAAAATAATGTACACTAACGAGTAAGCCAGCCCCTCCCACCAACCGCACTCCTTAACTTGAGACACGATTGTGGCGCACAGCGCGAGCGCTCCAGCAATGACAATAGTAACTAAGATTCGCGTCTGGGTTGTAGAGTCAGCCATTGCAAACAATATGACCGGGGTTGCGCAAATAACAAGTCCCGTCAGCCCGCAGACCGTATATGCGAACCCTTCCCTCCAATTGCAATTCAGGCCTGTTGAAATCAACATTGTGGCTAACGCCACAGCCACCAATGCCCCTACAGACGAAATAGTAGCCACTTGGACGTTACGTTCGGTCTGTAGAGTAGTGTGTATCGAGCAGAAGATGCCGATGACGACTATTACCAACAGCAACAATAGCCCTAGCAAACCGAAATCGCTAACTTTTAGACTTCCTTGTTCTTTCGTCAGTTCCGCCTCTTGCTTTTGCTGATCAGTACTGAACTGAGGTGAATTTTCATGTTGGCTCGATTTGTAATAAATCACTTGTCCAGGAACTAATAACCTACAACCGCACGTGCAGGATGCAGCCTTCCCCGCATCTTCAGGCCTTGCCTTCCGACGCTTCCCGCATGCAGGACATGAGAATCGGATATAGTCGTTCATGGGGCGAACGCCTTCTGTGACTAAATAGGCATGATCGAAACCCTTGATTTAAGATATTCCCTTTATTTTATGGGGGAATATGGAAAATGGAATCTCATCGTACGAGACGAAGAAAAGAGGTTACAAAAAGAAGTTAAAAATGAATTTCTGGTTGTTGCGGCGGGACGCAAGGAAAATCACCGGCGAGCGCCCCACTTAAAAGGGCCGGCGGAGATTCCCACCGCACGCTCCTCGAGGGGAAATCGGGGTGCCATACTCACAACTTTGCATGAGCATGTCGTCTCGAAAACCCATGCTCCAAAGCAATGAGCATGGCACCCGGAACTGACTACCCATTGGGGAATTAGCTACCCGGCAGCCACTCGGTTCGAATGAAATAGGGCCCGCCCATCGAATGATCTTCGTGGGTGTAGACCATCGACCACGACAGGTCCGGCGGGCAGACAAAGAACTCCGAATCGTGGAACGCAGCCAGCGAGACGAGCGGCCCGCGGCATTCGTAAGCCCCGATCATCATGTTATCCACGTGAATCGGTAGCCCGTCCACGTTGGCCGAGAAGGGAACGACGAAGTAGTGGTCGCACGCCTGCCGGCCGAATTCGTGGTCGGCCCGGTTGCCGTGTTTCAACCGCGGCCGTCGCCGAAACGCCCGGCCAAAAACCTCTCGCCAGGCGGCTTCGGCCTCGATCCGGTCTTCTTCCGAAAGTCGCGACCACGTAACCCCCGCGGCGGTGAGGTAGTCTTGAAGTTGAAGGTCGATAGATGTTGCGAAGGCGGGAGACTCCTCTCTTCTCTTGTCGGTCGGGTCGAGTCTTCGAGGCCCGACGGGGCACCCGCAGTATTGTTCACAAACGTCATCGCTTCGGTCCAGGGTAAAGTGAAAGTTCAAATCCGATTCTCAGTTCACCCGCAAGTCTGAGCAGTTCGGGTTGAAGATAATCACACTGAACCACGACCCGATCGCCGTCGATCCGCGAATGATACCCGAAGTCGATGCGCATGTCCTCGACATCGGGGTGGTCGCGGAGTCGGACGAGATCGTCGCGGTGTTCGGTCAGAAAAATCAGGGCGTCGGTACATTCGGCCGACAATAAACCATCGGATTTACTGACGTCGCAACAGAATCCGCCGGACTCGTGCAACCGCTTACTCCGCGGCCCCACATCCGCGAGCGGTTCACCCTTGCGCCAAACGAGATACGGTCGGAGAGAGAGTAACGGCAATACGCCGTCGGGGTCGAACTGCTCTCCACTAACTCGTAACACTGCGCCGGGCATATGCACCTCTGGAACGTCGGGCCTCGAAGACTCGACCCGACTTATAAACTCCGAAATTGAGGCGTGCGAACATACGGAATCCCATTCCTCAGCCATTCGGTCACCCAACAATCCGTTCCGTGAGGTATGCCACCTCGACAGTGAGCCAACACCTCCGCGTCGTCGCACCCCGCTTCCTCTAACGCGTCGGCGAGGATCGGCAGTCGGTCGAACGCCCGCCCATCGGAAATGGCTCGGGCGAGAGCAATGGCGGTCGAGGTCCGCCACTCCGGCCGTATGACCTTAGACCGGCTGGGTTGATTGCAATCGGCAAAAGTCGCCGCAAGTGCCACCGTGAGCCGCGTCCGCCACTCGGCCTCGTTGCCGGTCACCCACGGGTGGGCGGTCTGAAAATTCTCCCAGTCCACGACCCATTGGCCGACCTGTTCCGCAGCAGTCGCGGCCAATCTGGCACTCCCGGGATGAAGCGTACCTTCAAGGACGGCACGCGGTAGAGGAACACCCGCTCCGCCAACAAGGCGGCGTCGTAGAGGTCTTTCCCCTGTGCGTGCATGTCCGTTTCCAGCCAGAGTAATTTCCATGCCAGCGATTGACCTAAGCCGGCAGTCCAGAGTGTTACTTCTCCCTCGTCCGCAGTTGCTAGAGACATCTGCTCCGGCAGTTCAAAGAATTCCTCACCGAAGACTACGTCGACTTGGACGGCTCCGCCCGGCAATTCCGGGGCCCGCCACGGAAAAACCACCCGCCGACCGGCCGCACGTTCGTACGTCCAAATGTCGTCTTCCACGACCGTATCGGGAAGGAAGGTGAGGCCCTGCGGGGCGGGCCGGGTCGATACTGCCTCCGTCAACCCGGCGAGCAGTTCTGTAGACCGTGGGTCGGAAAGAAGAATCGTCGCCGGGCGAACGACCCAGTCCAAATCGCCCGGCTCGCGGGCGACGTCACCGAACCACGCCCGCATTAGCCTGCTCCCTCGTAACACCAAGTTTTCACCCCAGCGCGATTCGGCGATCGCACGCAGGACGTGGTCCGTCGCCCGGCGCCGCGCGTCCTGCCACCGGGCGGCCGACGACGGGTCGTCGAACGCGGGGTCGCCCGGTCGGAACGCCGATCCGAAATGCAGGAGTGCTGGATCGAATACAGGGGTACGGGCGGCTCCGTCGTCGGACCCCGCGAGAAAGGTGTGGGGGAAGTTCGGGCGGGACATCGCCGGCAAGTAGCGGTCGGCCGGCCGCCGGACCGGCAAGACGGTAGACGTCGGCACACCCGGGGGCGGATCTACACCCCGCTGAGGGAAAAACCACCTCCACAATCGGCTCACGGACCACCTCCGTTGTCGAGCCATCCGAAATCGACGTCGAGGTTGCTGTCGTAAACGACGAATTCCTCTTCGACGTCCAATATGGGATAGCCCGCCTCCGTCAGCGCGGTCAGAAGTTCGTGCAGGCACTGGCTCGCGATAGGCCGGCCAACGGCTGCACACCGCTGGGTAACGAACCGCTCCCGTACGCCACTTCCTGCATCCCGCAACGCGTTCCGGGACAAACGGGCAGAATGCCGTCGGGCAAGGGCTGCAAGAGCTTCGAAGTCTACACTCGGGCCGAGAGCCAGTTTGACGTGGTGCTCGAAATATCTCCCGCAATGTTGACCGACAGCCTCGGCATTAAACTGGGGAATGTCTCGGTTCCCCGGCGCGGCCTCGACCTTGGTTCGGGTTACGGCGAAGCCGTCGGCGATTAACTGACGGGTTATTTCCACCGCCGTTGCGAGTTGCGAAGTGAGTCTCCCGTTACCCCGAAAGGAGATCATCGGTTGTGAAGCTGTGCGGCCCTGATCAAGTACAATGTGCAAGAATTTGAGGTTGTGACGAACGCACCACTCTCTTGCCGCTTCTACGACAGTGAGATCGTCGGCGCGGATCGTGAGGTGGGTTTCGAACTCGCCATCAAACTCCAATTATCGTTCCTCCGCCATTCGGTCGCTCCCACTGACAGTTCAGGACAGTTTACCAACCAGCAAAGTTCGCCGACGACTCCGAATGAATATCATGTGACAGATTTTCATACCAATGTTGACCGCTCGCCCAGAACCTCCTTTACCAACTCATACATCCCCCCCGCCTCGTCCTCCTCGGGTTGCAGCCGCAAATAGGCACTCTTCTCGTCCACCACCTTCAATCTTCCCCGCGACTGCTTTGCCAACTTCTCGGCCAGCGCGCGGTTCTTGTAGCTGAACACCAAGTCCTTGCCGTCGCGGTGGACGCCGGCGATCTGCCAGCGCATGCAGGCCAGGCGGATTTCGGTCGTGCGCAGGAGCCACTCGGCCGGCTCGGGTGGGGGGCCGTAGCGGTCGCGGAGTTCCTGGCGGAAATCTTCCAGCGTCTTCGCGTCGCGCAACCTCGCGAGTCGGCGGTAGACTTCGATCCGCAGCTTCTGGCCCGGCACGTAGTCGCGTGGCAGGAACGCGGGCCAGGGGAGGTCGACGTTCACTTCGACCGCCACCCTCGGGGGCAACTGCTTCAACTGCCGCACCGCGTTTTCCAGGATCGTGCAATACATCTCGTACCCGACGGCGGCGATGTGGCCGCTCTGCTCGGTACCGAGGATGTTTCCCGCGCCGCGGATTTCCAGGTCGCGCATCGCGATCTTGAACCCGGAGCCGAGTTGGGTGAACTCTTCGATCGCCTTCAGCCGCTTCTGGGCGTTGGGCGTGACCATTTTGTGCGCGCTGACGATCAGGTAGGCGTAGGCCCTGGTCTTCGTCCGGCCGACGCGGCCGCGGAGTTGGTGCAGGTCGGCGAGGCCGTAGGTGTCCGCGTCGTCGATGAACATCGTGTTCGCGTTCGGGATGTCGAGCCCGCTTTCGATGATCGTCGTCGCCACGAGAATGTCCGCCTCCTTGCGGACGAACTTCACCATCGCCCGTTCGAGTTCCCGCTCGTCCATCTGCCCGTGGCCGACGACGATTTTGGCCTCGGGAATCAACGTCGAGACCTTCGCGGCCACGTCGAGAATGTCGTACACGCGGTTGTGGACGAAATAGACCTGCCCGCCCCGATTCAGTTCGCGATAGATGGCGTGGCGGAGCAGCGTGTCGTCCCACCGCGTTATCCGGGTCTCGACGGGGAAGCGGTCCGGCGGCGGGGTTTCGAGGTTGGAGATTTCCCGCACGCCGAGCAGGGCGCCGTGCAGCGTCCGCGGGATCGGCGTAGCGGTCATGGTGAGGATGTGGACGGTCGCGCGGAGCCGCTTGAGTTTCTCCTTGTGTTCGACGCCGAAGCGTTGCTCTTCGTCGATGATGACGAGGCCGAGGTCTTTGAATTTGACGTCGTCGGAGACGATGCGGTGCGTGCCGATGGTGATGTCGACGTCCCCGGCCGCGACCCGCTTCAGGATTTCCTTCTGCTTCGCCGGAGGTTTGAACCGGGACACGACTTCGACCGAGAACGGATACTCGGCCAGCCGCTGGGTAAAAGTGCGGTAGTGCTGCTCGGCGAGGATCGTGGTGGGAACCAGGAGTGCGACCTGTTTGCCGTTGTCGATAGCCTTGAACGCGGCGCGTAGGGCGACTTCGGTTTTCCCGTAGCCCACGTCGCCGCACAGGAGCCGGTCCATCGGCTTCGGCTTTTCCAGATCCCCTTTGATTTCGATAATCGCAGACATCTGGTCCGGCGTTTCCCGGTAGGGGAACGAGGCCTCGAATTCCTGCTGCCAGTCGGTGTCGGGGGGCAATGGCGTTCCCGGCAGGGCGGCCCGCATCGCCTGCAACTGAATCATCTCCGCCGCCATGTCCCGCACCGCCTCGGCCACCTTGTCCTTCTTCCGCCCCCACGACGTGCCCCCGAGCTTCGACAACTCCGGCTCGGCGTGCTGCCCCCCCACGTACCGCTGCACCAGGTCGATCCGCGACGCGGGAACGTAGAGTTGGACGCTTCCTCGGAACTCCAAAACCAAGTGTTCTTCGAGTGCGGAGTGCGGAGTGCGGAGTGCGGAGTGAACGGCCCTCTCGGCTTCATTAACATCTTCACTCCGCGCTCCGCACTCCGCACTCCCCACTTCCTCTTCATTCCCCATTCCGAATTCCGAACTCCGCACCTTCTCCAACATCTTCATCCCGCGAAACCTCCCGATGCCGTGGGCGACGTGGACGACGTAATCCCCCTCGGCCAGGTCGAGGAAGCTGTCTATCGCCCGGGATTCGACCTTGCGGCCCGGTGCGGCGGTCCCCGGGGGCGCTTTCAGCCCGGGCGGGAGGAGGTCGCGGTGGAAGAGTTCGTGGCTGCCGAGCACGACGATGCCGGCACCGACGAGTCGGAACCCGGCCCGCACGTGACCGGTGACGAGGGTGAGGCGGTGGGCCTGGGAGAGATTGCCGGTCTTGAGGACTTCGGTGAGCCTGTGGACCTCGGCGTCGGTCTGGCAGGCGATCAGCACCCGGTCCGTCCCGGCCACGGCGTCCAGTTCGTCCTTCACCTTCAACACGTTGCCGCTAAACCGCTCGACCGATTCGACCTTGAGGTGGACCGCCGCCTCGACCGTGGGGCGGGGCAGCGACGCCACGGCGACCGTCGGCCATTTCAGCAGGTTGGCGAAGACGCCCGCCACCGGAAACAGGCCCACCGGGTCGCCGATCCGGTCGAAAAAGTGCCGCCCCTGGTCCTTCAGTTCTTCGGGTTCCACCAAGGCGACGACCGACCCCGGCGGGAAGTGGTCGGTCAGAAACCCGCGCGATTTTCGACTCGACGCATCTTCCCCCAAACCAACGAGTCGGAGACTTTCCTTCTTGGCCAGGCTCCGCTGTGTCTGTGCGGAAAAACTGCGGATGGAATCCAATTCATCGCCGAAGAACTCTAACCTGTCGGGGTCGGTGGCGTCCGGCGGGTAAATGTCGAAGATGCCGCCGCGACGGGCGAACTCGCCGGGGAACTCCACCGCGTCCGCCCGTTTGTATCCGTTGGCAACGAGCCAGCGGGCCAGTTCCTCCGGGTCGGTCGGTTCGCCGGTCCGTAAGGTTCGGCCCTGCGCACGGAAATCTTCCAGCGGAGGAACGGGCTGAATCAGTGCGGCGAAGGGAGCCACCACGACTTTCGGCGGACCGGACGCGAAGGATTGCAGAATCCGAAGCCGGCCCGCCATTTCGGGAAGAATAGTGCCTTTGTTCGGAGGGAGGGGCCAGGTGTCGAACGCGGGGAATAAGGACGGGGCCGTGCCCGAGAAGCTGGTCAGGTCGTCGGCCCAAAGGTCGAGGTCGGCGACACTCGGCACAACGACCAGGAGCGAGCCGGGCGTTTCTTCCGCAAGGGCGGCCACGGCGGCGGCCCGGGAAGAACCCCAGGCCCCGTCGATGGTGCCGCTTTCCCCTTGGCGGATAGAGGCGCGCAACCTCTCCCAGCCCTCGGCGGTTTGGATCCGGCGGGGCAGTTCGGTCAGGGTGACGCCGGCGGCCGGGCCGCCCGCCGGAGGTGCCATCCGCCCTCCGATTCAGAATATTTCCGACCAGCTGAAGGGCGTTCTACGAATCAGGCGGCCTGTTTGGGGGTGCGTTTTGCCTTCGAAAGCGGAAAAATCGGAAAAATTCCCACCCCCAAATCCCCCGCACACCTTACCTAGGGTTGCCAGATCGACCCGAATTCGGGAAACTTGGCGAACCCGGGTTAATGGCGGGGCTTATGCGCGGGAAGGAAATAGGCTAAGGTGGTTGCCAGAGACCCCCCGAATTCGCATCCTAAGTCATGGTTGCAAATTCGGACACTGGTCATTGCATGGACCGCGCAAGACCTATTCGGTTCGCCCGTTCCAGGTTGGGACCGGCAACCCCCGTAGACCTCCTCCCCTACTCTCAGGAGCTTGCCGCACCGTTTTGTCCGTATTCGTGGGCCGTTGATGCCGACCCCGGCATCCGCCCACCCGACCCTTGAAACACCCGAGGAGCATCCCGATGCCCCGCCCGAATCGCCTGTTCACGAGCCTACCGCTGATCGGACGCTGGTTCCGGAAGCCGACACCGACCCGCATCCTTTCCGCCCGGCTCCCCTACATTCGGGAAACGGGACACACCCTCGAAGGCCATAACTTGCTGCGGTCGTTCGGAACGGGCGGGAATCGGACGTTCGCAATCCAGGACGTTTCGCTGGGTTTGCGACAGGGGGAGTTGAACCTGCTCATGGGGCCGAGCGGGAGTGGAAAGTCCACGCTGCTGGCGGTCCTCTCGGCCCTGCTCCGGCCCGACGGCGGCAAAGTTCGAGCCCTCGGCCAAGACCTCTGGCAGATGACCGAACTCCAGCTCGAAAAATTCCGCCTCAAGCACTGCAGCTATATCTTCCAAGGCTATAATTTGTTCCCGGCCCTGACGGCCCGGCAGCAACTCGAGGTCGTCCTCAAGTGGGGCGAAGGGGCGTCGGACCGCGACGCCCGGAAGAAAGCCGATTCGGTCCTCGGCTCCCTCGGCATGACGAACCGGGCCAACCTCCGGCCGCAACAGCTCTCCGGCGGGGAAAAGCAGCGGGTGGCCATCGCCCGGGCGCTGGTCAAAGATCCGTCCTTCATCTTCGCCGACGAGCCGACCAGCGCGCTCGACTGGGAAAACGGACAGCAAGTCATCGACCTGTTGAACAAGACGGCCCAGAAGGGGACGACGGTGCTCGTGGTGACGCACGACCCGCGGCTGTTGAAGTTCGCGGACCGGGTATTCGAACTGGCCGACGGCCGGCTCAACACCGAAGGCAAACAGGATTCTGTCACCGACCTCGGCTTGGACGATACGAGCGAATCGATCCCCCTCTGCCCGACGTGCAACGCGCCCCGGCTCGATCTGCGAAGTTCCTTTGGCCACCTGGCCGGGGTCGCGTAGAGCCGTTCAACGCCGCGACCGATTGGCTGCGGCAGGTCCGACCCCGCCAGTTCACTTCGCGATCCGATAAAGCGTCCCCTTATGCCTCTCCCCGCCCGGCTCCCCGGCCCGGATGAACTGGCTTTCGACCCGAAACCCCGCCCGCTCCGCCGCCTCCCGAAACGGCCGGGCCGACGCACGGTCCGGATCGGCGATCAGGCCGATGCCTGCGGGTGAAAGGACCGCTCCGAGGAAGGCCACGACCGGATCAATCAACGGAGGTTTGTAGAGCACGTCGGACCCGATAATGACGGGGACGGATAGCCCGGCGGGGGGCGAACCGAAGTCCAGTTTTTCGATGCGGAACCGATCGAATCCGTTGAGCCGGGCGTTGCCCGAGGCGAACCGCAGGGCCGTCTCGTCCCGGTCGCAAAACGTCACGTCCAATCCACAGGCCAATGCGGCGATGCCGCCCAGGCCCAACCCGCAGCCAATTTCCAGACATTCGACTGGTTGCGGGAACCTTTCCCACGGTTCGCGCAGGACGGCCTTCGCGAGCATCCGCGCGGCGGGCCAGAGTTCGGACCAGTAGGGAATGGAATCGTCTTCCGTCCGCGGCGACCCCGCGGGCCGGTCCAGGAGAAACGTGCGTCCCGAAACGATGACGGTTTCCCGAATCCGGTCAGAACTTTTCGAAGGATCGGGTCGGGGATTCACGGGGGATCGTACCCGCCTTCACACCACGGATTACACCGGCAGACCCGCCAGGTTCCTTTCGCCGCCCCCACAACGGGCCCGTACTTTCTCACCGCGAGGATGAAGTAGTCGCTGCACCCGGGTTGGAATCGGCAGACCGGTGGGAGGAGCGGGCGGATGAGGAATTGGTATCCGCGGACGACCAGAATGAGGCCGCCCGAGGCGAGGCGTGCGGTGCCGTGCCACAGGCGGGCGATCATGTCACGGCCTCCCGCGGACCGAGCCGGGCGGCCACCTGTCGGGCCAGATAGACGAGCGACGCCTGGATGCGGACGAGCGTCGGCTCGCCGTCCCGCAGGCGGGGGATCATCACCAGATCGACGCCAGGGGGCAGGTCGTGCTGCACGAGGCGGAACGCTTCGCGGTAGAGCCGCTTGAACCGGTTCCGCACGACGGCGTTGCCGACCTTTTTCGACACGGAGAGGCCGAGCCGCGGGTGCGGCAGACCGTTCTCGCATGCGTAGACCACGAGCCAGGTGTCGGCCGCGGACTGCTTCCGGTCGTAGACGCGGCGGAACTCGGACGGCGACTTCATCCTGCGGGAAGCGGGAAACGAGTATCGTCCGGCAGCGGCCATAAGGTACGGACCCGTTACTGCCACGGTACGTTCGCGCGGGGGTCGTAAGGGGCGGCTTGCGCGAACTTCTGCATGAGGTCCCGGGCGGCGTCGGACAGCTTGGTCGGGGTCACGATTTTGAATAGCAGGTACAGGTCGCCGCCGCTCATCCCTTTGCCGCGGAGGCGGAGCCGGGACCCGCCGGACGTTCCCGGCGGCACCTTGACGTGCGCCCGCTCGCCGTCCGGGGTGGGGATTTCGATCGTCCCGCCGAGCACCGCTTCGGCCACGCCGACGGGGACTTCGAGCGTGACGTCGTTCCCGGTTCGCTGGAAGTACGGGTGCGGGGCGACGCGCACTTTCAGATGGACGTCCGGCCCGCCGGTCGCGGACGCGGGGACGCGGAGTTTTTTTCCGTCTTCGAATCCGGGGGGAATTTTGACCGAGATTTCGCGGTTGCCGACGGCGATGGACACCGATCCGCCTTTGGCGGCCACGTCGAAGGGGACGGTCACTTCCGCGTCCAGGGGTTCGGGAACGCGGGGTCTTCGGCTGCCGCCGCGGGTGCGCCCCCTTCGGCCGCCGCCGAGGAGGTCCTCGAACGAGACTTCCCCGCCCCCGCCGCCGAACAGGTTGCGGAAAAGTTCTTCCGCCGCCTGAGTATCCATCGTCGGCCCGCCGCCGGGGAATCCTTCGCCGGTGAAGCCGCCCATCGAAGGGCCGGCGTGGCCGAACCGGTCGTATTTCGACCGCTTGTCCGCGTCCGACAGCACTTCGTACGCGGTCGAGACTTCCTTGAACTTCGCCTCGGCGTCCTTATCCCCCGGGTTGCGGTCCGGGTGGTATTTCTGGGCGAGCTTGCGGTACGCCTTTTTCACCTCGTCGGCGGACGAATTTTTCGTGACGCCAAGAACTTCATACAGGTCGCGGGGCATGGTTTCGTGCGGAGAAATTTGGTGTGGGGGTTCGGACATTCTAGCCGACGGCGAACCCTCGGGAAAACCCGTTCGTAATAAGCATGACTCGGCAAACCACTTCTCACCCGGCAATCGCCGAACGGTGACGAAAATTTTTTTTAATCTGGATTTCACAAATTCCCTGCAATTTCGACAGGTTTTTGACCGAGCGGGCATTTATCTCCTTACCCGCGCCAAACTTGTGATTGACTTTCCGTGGCGTGAAGTACGATTATGGGTGGCGGCGGTGGACTCGCAATCTCCCGACCGCCACGACCCGGCTTGTTTGTCGTTTCCCTACTTCACTACGCCATCGTTCCGGGCCGGGTCACTTTCTATTTCCTCTTTGGAGGCTCGCTGTCATGCGATCCAAGTCTTCGCGAAACCGCTACGGCGGGTTCACCCTGATCGAACTGCTGGTGGTGATTGCCATCATCGCGGTTCTGATCGGCCTGTTGCTGCCGGCGGTCCAGAAGGTCCGCGAGGCGGCCGCCCGGATGAGCTGCTCCAATAACCTGAAGCAGATCACGCTGGCGTGCCACAACTACGAGTCGACGTACAACCACCTGCCGGCCGGTTCGGACCAGCAGGACATGGGCGAAATGATCTATCTGCTCCCGTACTTCGAACAAGACAACCAGTATAAGCTGGTGTCGTTCAACCCGGGTACGTACATGTACGGCTACCAGGACCCGCTGAACCGGCCGCCGTCCACGGGGACCGACACGATTCCGCGGCCGCCACTGATCTACGGCTGGGAAGCCAAAGTCAAGAGCCTGCTCTGCCCGTCGATGCCCGACCCGAGCACCTATAACACGGTCCTGATGTGCGTGCGTTACACAGTCGCCGGCGTCGACTGGCCGGGGACTGCGGGTGGCGGCCACACGTTCTCGTCGGCCCCGGGCCGGCTCGTCGTCGGACGGTCGAACTACCTCGGCATGGGCGGCTACTACTCCCCATCCCAGTACCCACAATACAGGGGATACTTCACCTACAACTCGAAGAACAAGATCCAGATTCCGGACGGCAGCAGCAACACGATGATGTTCGGCGAATATGCCGGCGGTCAGATCGCCTGGGGCGGTAGCGGCGGCATTCCGGACGGCCTGTCCGGCGGCGGCATCCCCGCCGGGTACAACTTCACCGGGTTCGGGACCCCGTGTAACGGAGCCAAGCAGATCAACGACGCCGCACAGAATTGCTACGGGAACTTCGGCGGATATCACGCCGGCGTCATCGTCGTCAGCTACGGCGACGGCTCCGTCCGAAACGTGCGGACCAACGTCGACTTCAACACGTGGGTGTACATGAGCAGCATCGCGGACGGCGAAATCGTCCAGTTCAATGACTAACCCAATGCCGCGTCCGGCGAGTCTTCCAAGACTCGCCGGACGC